>CAZYCD010000014.1:0-46021 GCA_964645345.1 uncultured Micromonosporaceae bacterium | reverse complement strand
GCAGGTACCGGGCGAAGTAGCCGTCCAGCGCGTCCAGCCCCCGGGTGGCGAGGGTGGCGAGCTCGCCGGCCCGTTCGCCGGTCAGCCAGCCCGGCCCCAGCCGCGCAAGGTGGGCCAGCAGCCGGCCGCGCAGTTGCGTCTTGACCGCGGCGCCCGTCCGGGCGGCGGCGACCTCCTGCGCCCACGCGAGCACGGCGCGGCCGGTGACGACCGCGGCGAGCCCGGCCAGGGTACCGGTCAGCGAAGGCAGTGCCGCGTTGCGCTGGAACACCGCGACGATCGCGCCCGACAACAGGGTGGCCTGCGCGACGATCAGCACCGCGCCGGCCACCCCGAGCGCCACGCAGGCGGCCAGGTACCCGCGGGTGGCGCGGGCGTACCGCAGCAGGCGCGGGTCCAGCGGCCTCATCCAGCGATCCGCTTGCGGAACACCCAGTACGTCCAGCCCTGGTACAGCAGCACGACCGGGGTGAACATGAGGGCCACCCAGGTCATCACCTTCAGCGTGTAGGGCGTCGAGGCCGCGTTCGTCACCGTCAGGCTGTACGAACTGTCCACAGTGGAGGGCAGGACGTCCGGGTACAGGCAGAGGAACAGCGCGGCGGTCGCGGCGGCGATGGTGACCGCGGTGGCCAGGAAGGCCCAGCCCTCGCGGCCGGCCCGGTTGGCGACCAGCGCGGCCAGCAGCGCGGCTGCGGCGACGGCCGCGGCGACCCCGCTCGCGGCGCCGCCCCGGTCGACCTGCGTCCACAGCAGGAACCCGGCCGCGGCCAGCACGGTCAGCGCGCCGGTCGGGAAGGCCAGCCGCCGCGCGTGCACCCGCACCGGGCCGTCGGTCTTCAGCGCCAGAAACACCGCGCCGTGCGTGGTGAACAGCAGCAGGGTGGTCAGGCCGCCGAGCAGCGCGTAGGGGTTGAGCAGATCGAAGAACGAACCGACGTAGAGGTGGTCGGCGGACAGCCGCACGCCGCGCACGATGTTGCCGAACGCCACACCCCACAGCAGCGCGGGCACCAGGCTGCCGGCGAGGATGGCGGCGTCGCACCGCCGGCGCCAGCGCGCCGTGTCGCCCTTGCCGCGGTACTCCAGGCCGATGCCGCGCACGATGAGCGCCACCAGGATCAGCAGCAGCGGCAGGTAGAACCCTGAGAACAGGGCGGCGTACCACTCGGGGAACGCGGCGAACGTGGCTCCGCCCGCCACCAGCAGCCACACCTCGTTGCCGTCCCACACCGGGCCGATCGCGGACAGCATGGCCGAGCGCCGGGCCTCGTCCCTGCCCAGTACCGGCAGCAGGATGCCCACGCCGAAGTCGAAGCCTTCCAGCACGAAGTACCCGGTCCACAGCACCGCGATGAGCAGGAACCACAGGTCGTTGAGGGTCATCACAGCTCCGGTATCGGTCGGCTCAGTAGGCGAGGGTCAGCGGGCGGTCTGCGTCGGGCTGCTCGTCTCCGGGCGCCGGTACCGGGGCGGGCCCGGCCTTGACGGTGCGCAGCATCAGCCCCAGTTCGACGACGGCCAGCACGGTGTAGAGGGTGGTGAGCACGATCAGCGAGGTGGCCACCTGTCCACTGTGGACTGAAGGCGACGCGCCGCTCGCGGTGTGCAGCAGGCCGAACACCACCCAGGGCTGCCGGCCCATCTCCGTGAAGATCCAGCCGAAGCTATTGGCGGCCAGCGGCAGGGCGACCGACCAGACCGCCGCGCGCCAGAACCACCGGGCGTACCGGCCGCCGGGCAGCCGCCCCCGGCGGGTCAGCCACAGCCCGAGCAGCGCCAGCAGTACCGGCAGCATGCCCAGCCCGATCATCAGCCGGAACGACCAGTACGCGACGGGTACGTAGGGCCGGTAGTCGCCCGGGCCGTAGGTCTGCTGGTACCGCGATTGCAGGTCGTCGACTCCCTCGACGGTACCGTCCGGTGAGGCGGTCGCCAGCAGCGACAGCGCGTGCGGTACCCGCAGGCTCCACACCTCGTCCGTGCCGTCCAGGCTGCCGATGGTGAACAGCGAGAAGGACGCGGGCGCGGAGGTGCGGTAGAGCGCCTCGGCGGCGGCCATCTTCATCGGCTGCTGCTTCGTCATCACCCGCGCCTGCAGGTCGCCGCTCGCCGCGACCGCCACCCCGGAGGCCAGTACCACGACCAGCGCCAGCCGGAAGCTCGGCCGCAGCACGTCGAGGTCGCGGCGGCGGGCCAGGTGCCAGGTGGACACGGCCAGCATCAGCGTGCCCGCGGTCAGGAACGCCGCCGCGATGGTGTGCGCGAAGGTGACGAGCGCGGTGGAGTTGGTCAGCACCGCCCAGAAGTCCGTCAGTTCGGCCCGGTTGGTGGCCGGGTTGATCCGGTACCCGACGGGGTGCTGCATCCACGAGTTGGCGACCAGGATGAAGTACGCCGACAGCATCGTGCCGGTCGACGCGAGCCAGATGCACGCCAGGTGGATCCGCCTGGGCAGTCGGTCCCAGCCGAAGATCCACAGTCCGAGGAAGGTGGACTCGAGGAAGAAGGCCAGCAGCCCCTCGATCGCCAGCGGCGCTCCGAAGATGTCGCCGACGTACCGCGAGTAGGCCGACCAGTTCATGCCGAACTGGAACTCCTGCACGATTCCGGTGACCACACCCATCGCGAAGTTGATGAGGAACAGCCGGCCCCAGAACTTCGTGGCTCTCAGGTACCGCTCGTCGCCGGTACGGACCCAGGCGGTCTGCAGGCCGGCCACCAATGCGGACAGGCCGATGGTGATGGGTACAAAGAAGAAGTGGTAGACGGTCGTGACGCCGAACTGCCATCGCGCAAGGTCAAGAGCACTCACGCCGCCAAGCGTGGCCGGGCGGGCGGTGCGGCGGGCAGTGCCGAAAGTCCCGGGTACCCCGGGACCGGGTCCCGATTCAGGGCCGCAGTTGCCGTCGGTCGTCGCTCTGGTGGACGACCGGGGCGCAGCGGCGGTTCAGACACGCGTGGGGCGGGGAGTCACGCTCCCCGCCCCACGCCGTCCTCGCGGCCGTCAGGCGGTGCCGACGGCGAGCAGGTGCGCCTCCACGAGCAGGAGCCGCGCCAGCACGATCTCGATGCCGACCTCGAAGGCGCTGGGCCGGCCGGGCCCGAACTCGGCCTGCGCCAGCGTCTGCTTGATCTGGCCGGCCAGCGCGTCACGCTGGTCGGCGAGTTGGGTGAGCCGCGACTCGGTCCGGGTGAACGTCGCGTCGCCGGTCGAGGAACTGGCCAGCGCCGCGGTGTCCGCCGTGAGGGTGTCCGTCGCGAACGCCCCCACCGAGGAGTTGAGCTGGTGGTACGCGTCGGCCAGGTCGGCCACGCCCCGGTCGCGGTGGCCGGTCAGGATCCCGGTGAGCACCGCGCCGTCGGACAGGTAGTCGTCGTGCAGGCCGACCAGCGACAGCAGGGTCGGGCGGATGTCGGTCTCCTCGACCCACGGCCCGCTGCTGGCGCCCGGAACCGTCAAGGTTGGCCGGCCGTTCTGCCCGTCCGCGGTCGCCGTGGCGCCGTGGCTCGGATCGGGGCCCAGCAGGCCCGTCTTCGCCACCCCCGGGCCCACGATGCCGGCCCAGGTGATGTCGATGTCCGGCGCGTAGTACCCGTGGTTCCAGGCGTAGTGCGCGAACTGGGCGGCGCAGTCGGTCGCCGGATCGGTCGACGACCCGCACTTGGGGAACGTCGGGTCGAAGTAGTAGTCCGGCTGCGGGAAGATCGTGTAACTCGGGGTACGCAGCGGGTCGGCGGTCTGCAGGTGCAGGATCCGCTGCTCAACCGCGCCGGCCTGGTAGTTGACGACCTTCTCGCCGTTGACCCCGCTGTACGGGTTGTTGGCGGTCAGCGCCGCCGTGTCGCGCTGCAACTGGCGCAGCGCCGGGTTGTCCGGCGACGGGTTGCCGTTGACGTACATCGCAGCACCCTGCGGCTCGACGGCGAACGGCGTGGTGTTGCCGCGCTCCTTCTGCAGCAGCAGCGGCAGGTTCGCCTGCCGCTCACCGACCTGGTTGGTGGCGTAGTTGCAGGCCACCGTCACGCCGTCGCAGCCCGCCGGGGTCGGCGCGCTGGCCCGCAGCGAGTTGGCGCCGGCGAGGTGGTCGTTCTCCTCGGCGGTGATGACGAACTCGGTGTTCTCCGGCGTGATGCCGGCCTTGGCCAGCCGGTCGAAGAACTTCGCGAACGCAGCGTCGTAGGCCCTCGCGGTGGCGATGGCGCACGGGTCACCCGCGCCCAGGGCGTAGCCGGTGCCGGTCGCACCCGCCGTGGTGCAGCCGCTCTGGCCGGCCTTCTTCTCGTGGATGTCGGAGATGTACCCGTAGGTGACGGGTACCCCGGCCTCCTGCATGGAGGCGAGGTACGCCAGGGTCTGCGAGGCGTTCGGGCTGAACCCGGGGAAGCCGGCGGTACCGGCGAAGGTGTTGGTGATGGTCTTACCGTCCAGGTCGACCAGGTTTCCGGACGCGTCGGTCACCGGGTACCCGTTGCGGGACACGTTCGGCTGCCCGCCGTCCAGCAGCGGGTTGACGTACTTGTACCCGTACAGCGCCTGGTACCCGTCGTAGCCGCCGGGCTCGGTGGGCAGCCGGTCGGCGACCGCGCGCTGCGCCCCGGTACATGCGGCGTCGGTCTTCGCGCAGTGCACCGCCTCGCCGACGTACTTCGCGGTGGTCTTGTCCTTGAAGCCGGTGTCGGCGTTGTTGTCGGCCTCCTCCGGCGAGTTCGGGCCGAACACGTTGGGGATGTCGACGTTCGTGTTCTCCAGCACCATGTTCGCGGTGGAGAAGTCGCCGACCGAGCAGCCGGCCCGGGTGAACGGCACCCACGGCGCGGGAGTGATGTCACCGGGTGTGCTCTGGTGCGCGGGCACGGTCGGCGAGTACACCATGGACGGTGCCGTCGGCTCGGTGCTGGACACGGCGTGCGCCGCGGAGTCGTACACCGGCGATGTCCAGTACACGAACGAGCCGTCGGACTCCGTGGTGCCGTCCGGCTTGAAGGTCTTGTAGCTGTTGCTCAGCGGCATGCCGTGCCGGTCGCCGTACAGTCCTGTGTAGAGGGTCAGGCTGTCGTCGGCCGTGTGCGCGATCAGCGGAGTGTGCACATTGGACATCAGCGCGCCGTTCTGCTCCAGGAACTGGGTCAGGTGCGGCATCAGTTCCAGGTCCGAGGGAACATTCGGGTTGTCGCGCAGGAAGTGCACGTTGTCGAAGGTGATCTCGATGACGTGCTTGACGCCGTTGCCGAGGTCGCAGCCCTGCGCCTTGGTGGGCGGGGCCGCCTCGGCGAAGTGCCCGCCGGCCGCGATCGCCGCGGTCGCGGCCAGCAGCGCGGCGCTGGCGGCGGCGACGAGCCGGCCGGGTCGTAACGGTTGTCTGCTCACGTTTCCTCCCGAGAGAACGAGCGGCTGGCCGGCATCGGCCGGGCCGGCCACGGCCGCCACGGCGGTGAGTACCTTGAGACGCATGAATCCCGCTTACTACAAGTAGTGAACTCTCGCATCTCAACTGGCACAGATTGCCCGATGCTGAACCGCAGCGAAACCGTCAATGAATGCGATCTCGGGCCCGGGCCGGGCCGCCGTCCGGCAGGTCTCCGGACGGACCGCGCTACGTTGGTGCGGTCATGACGCCGCGTTTCCTGCTCGCCGCGCTCGCGGTACCCGTCCTCGCGCTCGGTAGCGCCGGGTGCGGCTCGCCTGCGCCCGGCGGCACCGCTGCCCCGGCGCCGGCCGCCGCGACGGCCGCGCCGGCCACCGGGACGGCCGCGCCGGCCACCGGGACGGCCGCAGTCCCCTCGCCGGCCGCCCGGCCGGACCACATCGTCGTGGTGGTCTTCGAGAACAAGTCCTACGACCAGGTCGTCGCGGCGCGCGCGCCGTGGCTGCACGCGCTGATGGCGCAGGCGGCCGTCTTCACCGACGCGCACGGCGTGACGCACCCGAGCCAGCCCAACTACCTCGCGCTGTTCTCAGGCTCCACGCAGGGGGTGACCGACGACCACTGCCCGGTCAGGCTCGGTACCCGACCGAACCTGGCGCGCTCGCTGCTGGACGCCGGGCGCAGCTTCACCGGATTCTCCGAGGGGCTGCCCGGCCCGGGCTCGGGTGCCTGCACGAGCGGTCGGTACGCGGCCAAACACAACCCGTGGGCGGACTTCGACAACGTGCCGGCGTCGGCGAACCAGCCGTTCACGAGCTTCCCGTCGACCTTCACCGACCTGCCCACGGTCTCCTTCGTGGTGCCCGACCTGTGCGACGACATGCACGACTGCCCGGTCGGTACCGGTGACGACTGGGCCGCCGCGCACCTCGACGGGTACCGGCAGTGGGCGCCGTCGCACCACAGCCTGCTCGTCGTCACGTTCGACGAGAACGACAACTCCTCGGGCAACCAGATCCTGACCGTGGTCGCCGGCGCCGGGGTGCGGCCCGGCCGGTACCCGCAGCGGGTCGACCACTACAGCCTGCTGCACACGATCGAGGACTGCTACGGCCTGCCGGCGATCGGCGCGTCCGGGTCGGCGGCGCGGTTACCCGGCGTCTGCTGAACCCGCCGGCTCAGCCGGGCCCGCCGGGTCAGCGCATGATGCCGGTGTGCCCCAGCGAGTACCGGCCGGGCTGCGGCCACACGCAGAGCCCGTGCGGCTCGGTACCCACCGGGATCTTCGCGATCAGGTGACCGTCGGTCGTATCGATGGCGTACACCACCGAGTTGTACCGGCCGGACATCCACAGCACCTTGCCGTCGGGGGACAGTTGCCCCATGTCCGGGCTGCCGCCGCCCGGGATGCGCCACTTGGCGACGAGCGTCCTCGTCGCGAAGTCGAGGACCGAGATCGAGCCCTCGCCCCGGTTGGTGATGTAGAGCTGCTTGGAGTCGCGGCTGACGTACAGCCCGTGCGCGCCGGCCCCGGTGGGCATGAACGTCGGCGGGGTGAACTTGTCCCCGTCGAGTACCCAGATGCCGGAGGTCTGCATGTCCGCGATGTACCACGTCTTCCCATCCGGGGAGATCTTCACGTCCTGCGGCATCGGGTGCTTCGCGGGCAGGTGGATCTGACCGATCACCTGCTGCTTTTCGGTGTCCACCTTGAGCAGGTCGCCGGAGAACTCGCAGCTGGCGATGAAGTACCGGCCGTCCGGGGAGAAGTCGGCGTGGTTGACGCCGTCGCAGTTGACCGGCACGGTCTTGGCGATGGCCATGGTGTGCGGGTCGCGGAAGACGATCTGGTGCGCCGCCTCGGACATCACCATCGCGTACTTCCCGTCGGGCGTGAAGTAGAGGTTGTACGGGTCGTTGACCGGTACCGGCTTGGAGAACGCGCCGGTGGCCGGGTCGATCGGCGTCAGGGCGTTGCCCCGGTCGCTGTTGACGAACAGGGTGCGCAGGTCCCAGGACGGCACGACGTGCTCGGGGCTGACCGGTACCTTGACGGTCTGGATCACCTTGTAGGTGGTCGGGTCGATGACCGACACGCTGGCGCTGCCGTTGTTCGGCACGTAGACCCGGTAGAGGTCGTGCTTCACCGCATCCGACAAGGCGTTGGGCCGGTCGGCGGCGTACAGGTCGTTGGGGTCCAGGGGCGGCGGCATACCGGGCAGGAGGCCGCCCGGTACGGTGACCGCGCTCGAGGTGATCTGCGGGTGCGGGGACATCGACATGCCCGCCATGCCGTCGTCGGGCCGGTTGACGAACGTGGACTTCGTGGTCGAGCAGCCGGCCCAGGCGACCAGCCCGGCCGCGAGCACGACGATCAGCAGGCGGGCGCGGCCCGCGGGGTGACGGCCCTTGCCGCTCATGCCTTCATCAGCTCCGTCATGGTGACCGGCTTGAGGCCGTGCGCGGCCAGCCCGGCGAGGATCTGTGGAATCGCCTCGACAGTACCGGCATGGCCGAAGTGCATGCTCACGATCGAACCGTTGCGGACGGCCGATGTGACGTTGCGCACGACCGCCGCCGCACCCGGGTCGGTGTAGTCCAGCGAGTCGAGGTCGTAGGACAGGCACGTCGGGTACCCGACCTTCTGCGCCTGGGCACGGATGCCCGCCGTCGAGTACTGGGTCTGCGACGGCCGGAACCAGGTGCCGATGGAGCCGGTCAGCCGGCGCAGTACCTGCGCGCACCCGTCGATCTCGGCGAACGCGCCGGCCGCGCTCATCTGGCTGATCGGCCCGTGGTTCTGGGTGTGGTTGCCCAGTTCGTGGCCGGCGTCGACGATCCGCTTGGCGATGTCCGGATTGGCGGCCAGCCAGCTGCCCACCGCCATCACCGTGGCGCGCGCCCCGCCGTTCTCCAGTTCGCTGAGTACCGCCTCGGCCTGTGCCACGCTGCCCTGCCCGTGGAAGGTCAGCGCCACCGCGGGGCGGTCGGCCGGGCCGCGGACGACCTCCGGCGGCAGCGCCCGCATGGCGCCGGGAGAGGCGGTCCCGCCGGTCCCGACGGTCGCGCTTGCCGATCCGGCCGCCCCGGGGGAGGATCCGTGGGTGGCGCCGGGCGCCCCGTGCCAGTCGGTCGTGCTCGACCCGCACGCCGCCAGCGGCGCCCCGAGGGCCAGCAGGCCCGCGGCACGCAGCGCACGGCGTCGGTCCATCGACGCAGGGCTCACAATTCCTCCCAACACCAGGCAGTTCGACCCTCACCCTACAGTCTGTAGTGGGTGATCGGTACCGGAGCGCTCGCCTCGCGGCGGCGGGCATCCGCGGTTAGGGTCCCACGCATGCCGCTGGTACTCGGTCCCATGCTCCGGCGCGTCGACGGGGACCGGGCGACGATCTGGGTACAGACGGACGCCCCGTCGACCGTCGAGGTGCGGGCCGGCGCGGCGAGCGGTGCGGCGCGGACCTTCACCGCGTTCGGCAACCACTACGCGCTGGTGGTGGTCGCCGGCCTGCCGCCGGGCGGCGTCACGCCGTACCGGGTGCTGCTGGACGGCGCGCCGGCCTGGCCGCCGCCGGACTACCCCTATCCGGTACCGGTGATCCGCACGCCGCGCCCCGGCGCACCCGTGCGGCTGGTGTTCGGCTCCTGCCGCGAGGCGACCCCGCTGGTGACCGAGGGCATCCCGCCGGACGCGCTGGACGCCTACGCGAGCCGGCTCGCCGCAACCGGGCGCGACTGGCCCGACAGCCTCGTCCTGCTCGGCGACCAGGTCTACGCCGACCTGCCGTCCCCGGTGACGAAGCGGTGGCTGCGGCGCCGTCGCCGCTACCGGCCGGCCCCCGAGGCGCCGCCGGACCAGGTGCTCGACTTCACCGAGTACGCGCGCCTGTACCAGGAGTCGTGGTCCGACCCGGCGATCCGCTGGCTGCTGTCGACGGTACCGTCCGCGATGATCTTCGACGACCACGAGATCGTCGACGACTGGAACACCTCGGCGTCCTGGCGCCGGGACGTGCAGGGCCAGCCGTGGTGGGCCCGGCGGGTCGCCGCCGGTCTCGCCTCCTACTGGGTGTACCAGCACCTGGGCAATCTGCACCCCGACGAGCTCGGCGCCGACGAGGTCTACTCGGCCGTGGTCTCCGCGACCGACGCGACCGGGGTGCTGAGCGACTTCGGCGCCCGGGCCGACCGCGAACGCGAGCGGTACCGGTGGAGCTACGCAGTGGACGTGGGTACCACCCGGCTGGTCGTGCTCGACAACCGTTGCGGCCGGCAACTCGAGCCGGGTGCGCGGGCGATGCTGCACCCGAGCCAGTGGGACTGGTTCGCCCGTACCGTGCTGGCCGGCGGGTACACCCATCTCGTGGTCGGCTGCTCGCTGCCCTGGCTGATGCCCTACGCCGTGCACCACCTCGAGGTGGTCACCTCGAGCCTGGCCGAGTCGCGGTGGCGCGCGGTCGCGGGGGCGGCCGAACGGGTGCGCCGCGCGGTGGACCTGGAGCACTGGCCGGCCTTCGGCGCGTCCTTCGCCGAGCTGGCCGCCCTGCTCAGCCAGCTCGACGGCGAGGTGGCCAGCGTCAGCGTGCTCTCCGGCGACGTGCACCACTCGTACGCGGCACGGGCCGGGCTCAGCGGTCCGCCGATCCACCAACTCACGTGCTCGCCGGTGCACAACCGGGTACCGCCGCTGATGCGCCTGGTGTTCCGCACCGCGTGGGGTCCCCGCTCGGCGTGGTTGGGCCGGTTGCTGTCCCGGGCGGCCGGGGTCGAGCCGACGCCGATGCGCTGGGCGAAGCTGGCCGGTCCGTACTTCGGCAACGCGGTCGGCACGCTGCGGCTGGTCGATCGCGAGGCATGGGTGACCATCGAGGCCACCGACCCGCACGCGCGGCTGGTCAACGTCGCCGACCTGCAGCTCACCGCCTGACCCGGACGGCGGAAGCGTATCCGGGTCGCCAGATCAGTCCATTGTGGACTGGGTCGGGATGGGTGACGACCCCGAGGGACAGATCAGGGGGTTTCCCTGATGAGCCAGGCTGTATACCCAGTAGCATCCTCAGCATGATATCGAGTGGTGCAGTCCGGTGAGCGTCCGGCACGCCCTGCTGGCGCTGCTGAGCGAGGGCCCCAAGTACGGGCTTCAACTGCGCGAGGAGTTCGTCGCGCGTACCGGCGAGGTGTGGCCGCTGAACGTCGGACAGGTCTACACGACCCTGCAGCGGCTCGAACGCGACGGCCTCGTCGAGTCCGACGACGCGGCCGAGCCCGGCCCGCAGAAGGGATTCCGGATCACCCCGGATGGCGAGAAGGAGCTGGCCGGCTGGCTGCGCACCCCGCCGGACCTGTCCGCCCCGCCCCGCGACGAACTGGTCATCAAGGTACTGGTGGCCATGCGGGTACCCGGCACCGACGTGCACGACCTGATCCAGGTCCACCGCCGGTACCTGGTGGAGCTGATGCAGCAGTGGACGCGGCTGAAGGAGGAGGAGGTCGACGGGGACCTCGGCCTCGCCCTCGCCGTCGACGCCGAGCTGTTCCGGCTCGACTCGGTCGTCCGGTGGCTGGACGCCGCCGACGGCCGCATCAAGCGGGCCGGGGTCGAGCCCCTGCCCATGGCAACGACACCGCAGCCGAGGCTGCGCCGGAGGTTGGGGGTACGGCGATGAGCGTTCTGCAGATGCGACAAGTGTCCAAAGTGTACGGTGAGGGTCCGGCCGAGGTACGGGCGCTGCGCGGGGTGGACCTCGACGTCGACGCGGGCGCGATGGTCGCGGTGATGGGTCCCAGCGGCTCGGGCAAGAGCACGCTGCTGACCATCGCGGGCAGCCTGGAGGACCCGACCAGCGGCGAGGTGCAAATCGGCGGGGAGGCGCTGTCCGGCATGTCGCGGGCGGCCCGGGCGCGGCTGCGGCGGCGGGTCATCGGCTACGTGTTCCAGGACTTCAACCTGCTGCCTGGGCTGACCGCGGTGGAGAACGTCACGCTGCCCCTGGAGCTGGACGGGGTACCGGCGCGGCGGGCGCGGGTACGCGGGATGGCCGCGCTGGAGCAGCTGGGGCTGGCCGACCGCGCCGGGCATTTTCCGGACCAGCTGTCCGGCGGCGAACGCCAGCGGGTGGCCATCGCCCGGGCCATGGCGGGGCAGCGCCGGCTGCTGCTGGCCGACGAGCCGTCGGGCGCGCTGGACTCGGCCAACGGCGAGTCGGTGATGCGGCTGCTGCACGCCGCGTGCAAGGGGGGCATGGCCGCGGTGGTGGTGACGCACGACGCGCAGCTCGCCTCCTGGGCCGACCGGGTGGTGTTCCTGCGGGACGGGCGGATCGCCGACCAGACCACGACGTCGCCGGGGCCGGAGTCCCTGCTCGCCGTGGAGCCGGGCCAGTGAGCGCGGTACTGGCGCCGCCGCCGGTGATCGACGCGGGTACGGCCGGGGCGGGCGGGGGTGCTCCGGCCCGGCGGGCCGTGATCCGGTGGGCGTGGCGGCTGTTCCGCCGCGAATGGCGCCAGCAGTCGCTGGTACTCGTCCTGCTGACGGTCGCGGTCGGGGCGACGATCCTGTCCGCCGCGGTCGGCGTCAACACCCCGCCACCGCCCAACGCCGGTTTCGGGACCGCCGACCATCTGGTCAGCCTGCCGGGCAACGATGCCAGCCTGGATACCGACATCGCCGCGATCCGCCAGCACTTCGGCACGGTCGACGTCATCGAGGATCGGCCGCTGGACACCGGTACCGTGCAGGGCGCCCAGCTGCGTGCCCAGGATCCGCGCGGCCCGTTCGGGTACCCGATGCTCGATCTGGTCTCCGGGCGGTACCCCGCCGGGCCGGGTGAGGTCGCCATGACGCGGGACCTGGCGTCCACGTACGGCCTCGCGGTGGGCGGGGACTGGACTCAGGACGGGCAGGCCCGGCGTCTGGTCGGCCTGGTGGAGAACCCCCAGAACCTGCTGGACTCCTTCGCGCTCGTCGCGCCCGGGCAGCTCGCCTCTGCGGCCCACGTGACGGTGCTGTTCCGCGCGACGGCGGCCGGCCTGGCCGGGTTCACCTTCCCGCACGGGGTGACCCCGCAGACCCCGCCGCCGGGCGGGTCCGGGCTGCCACCGGCCGTGGTCGTGTTCACCTTCGCCATCTTCGGGCTCATCTTCGTGGGCCTGATCGCGGTCGCCGGCTTCTCGGTACTGGCGCAGCGAAGGATGCGCGCGCTGGGCATGCTGACCTCGCTCGGCGCCACGGACCGGCAGGTACGCCTCGTGCTGGTCGCGAACGGCGCGCTGGTCGGCGTGGTGGCCACGGTGAGCGGCGCGGCGCTGGGCCTGGCGGCCTGGATCGCCTACGCGCCGCGGCTGGCGGCGTCCGCGCACCACCGGGTGGTGTGGACCGCGCTGCCCTGGTGGCTGGTTGTCGCCACGATGGTCCTCGCGGTCGCGACCTCCCCGCTGGCCGCCCGGCGCCCGGCCCGCGCGGCCGCCCGGTTGCCGGTGGTGGCCGCGCTGTCCGGCCGGCCCGCGCCGCCGCGCCCGGCGCACCGCTCGGCCGTGCCCGGTCTCCTCCTGCTCGCCGCCGGACCGGTCATGCTCTACTTCTCCGGCGGGTGGGGCGGCAGCACGTCCAGGGACCAACTGCTGCAGCTCGGCGGGGTCCTGGCCGCCGCGGTGAGCGTCCTGCTGGTCGCCCCGCTGTGCGTGGCACTGCTCGGCCGGGTTGCCCGGCGCGCACCGGTCGCGGTACGCATCGCGCTGCGCGACCTGGCCCGGTACCGGTCACGGTCCGGCCCCGCACTCGCGGCGATCACCTTCGCCGTGCTCGTCGCCGGGCTGACCTGCCTGCTGGCCACCGCCCGGTACGCCGACCCGCTCGACTACTTCGCGCCGAACCTGGCCGGCGACGAACTGGTCGTCTACCCGGGCGGTAGCGGACCGGGCAGCGGCCCGGACGCGAAACCCGGCGCGGATGCGGCGCAGCCGGACCCGGCCCAGCTTCGGGCGGCGGCGGACGGCATCGCGGCGAGCCTCGGCAACCCGGCCGTACTTGCGCTGGAGTCGACCGATGCCGTCGTCGGCCAGCGGGTGCAGGGCGGCGTGCGCTCGTACGGCGGCGCGTTGTACGTCGCCACGCCCGAGGTGCTGCGCTTCTACGGCATCGACCCGGCCACCATCGACCCGGACGCGCTGATCGTCACCGCCCGCGCCGCGCTGAACAAGGCGCCGGACCTGGAGCTGTTCAACCCGCAGGGTGAGGAGCCCGGCTGCGCCTCCGGTTGTGTGGTCAACCCGAGGATCCAGTACCTCGACCGGCTGCCGACGGGTACCTCCGAGCCGAACATCCTCGTCACCGCCCACGCGGTCGACACGCTGAAGCTGACGCCGCAGCCGGCGGCCTGGCTGATCCGGTCGTCGAAGCCGCTGACCGCGACACAGATCAACAACGCGCGGCAGGCGGCCGTAACCGGCGGGGTGCGCATCGAGACGGCCAGCCAGGCGCCGTCGCTGGACGCGCTGCGCAACTACGCGACCGGGGGCGGGATCCTGCTCGCGCTGGCGGTGCTGGCGATGACCGTGGGACTGATCCGCGCCGAGGCGGCCGGCGACCTGCGGACGCTGACGGCGACCGGGGCGGCCGGCGGTACCCGGCGCACCATCACTGCGGCCACGGCCGGCTCGCTGGGCCTCATCGGCGCGGTACTCGGTACCGGTGTCGCGTACCTGGCGACCGTCGCGCTTTTCCGCAGCCAACTCAGCGAGCGGATGACCCACCCGCCGGTACTCGACCTGGTGCTGATCGTGGTGGGTCTGCCCGTGATCGCCACGGTCGGCGGCTGGCTGCTGGCCGGCCGGCAGCCGCCGGTGATCTCGCGTCAGCCGATCGAGTGAACCGCCGGGCCGCCGACGCCTGCGCAGGCGGCCCGGCCGGTGCTTTCCAGCGGAACCTGAGGGCTTTCTTCGCCGGCTCTCAGGTTGCCGCTGGTAGCTTCTGCCGCGTCGTGGATGGCTGGCGCCGTCGCGGCGGCCGTCGGGAGAGCGGGGGAGCGTCGTGATTGAGGCCAAGGGCCTGACCAAACGGTACGGCGAGCGACTGGCCGTGGACGGACTGTCCTTTGTGGTCGCTCCGGGGCAGGTGACCGGGTTCCTCGGTCCCAACGGGGCCGGCAAGTCGACCACGATGCGGATGATCCTGGGACTGGACCGGCCCACGGCCGGAACGGTGACGGTGAACGGTCAGCCCTTCGCGCAGCTGAAGAACCCGATGCGCGAGGTCGGCGCGTTGCTGGACGCGAAGGCGATCCACGGCGGCCGCACCGCCTACAACCACCTGCTCTGCCTCGCGCAGACCAACAACCTGCCCCGCCGCCGGGTCGGCGAGGTGCTGGAGATGGTCGGCCTGACCGACGTGGCCCGCAAGCGCGCCAAGGGCTTCTCCCTCGGCATGGGCCAGCGGCTGGGCATCGCGTCCGCGCTGCTCGGCGACCCGCAGATCCTGATGTTCGACGAACCGGTCAACGGGCTGGATCCGGAGGGCATCCTCTGGATCCGCAACCTGATGAAGGCGCTCGCGGCACAGGGCCGCACGGTGTTCGTCTCCAGCCACCTCATGTCCGAGATGGAGAACACCGCCGAGCACCTGCTGGTCATCGGGCGCGGGCGGCTGATCGCCGACTGCACGGTGCAGGAGTTCATCGACCAGAACTCGGAGCTGGCGGTACGGGTGCGCACGCCGGAGCGGGATGTGCTGGCGGACCTGATCGGCCGGCGCGGAGCCAGGGCGGTACTTGACGGGGACGATGCCCTGCTGGTCACCGGGCTGGCCATCGACCAGATCGGCGACGTCGCCTTCGACAACGGGATCCGGGTACACGAGCTGGCCCCGCTGCAGGCCTCGCTGGAGCAGGCGTTCATGGAACTCACCCGGGACAGCGTGGAGTTCCACGCCGCGCCCACCCGATCGGAGGCCTGACATGACCACGGCGACGATCACCCCGCTCCCGCCGGCAACCGGCCGGGCCGGGCTGGGCGGTGCGCTGCGCTCGGAGTGGACGAAGCTGCGCAGCGTCCGCTCGACGATGTGGTCGCTGGCGGCCATGGCTTCCATCGCGGTCGGCCTGATGTCGCTGATCGTGTGGCTGAGGATGCGTTCCTGGTCGAGCATGGACCCGGGGGAGCAGGCGAACCTGCTGCACCGGCCGGTGGACGTCATCATCGGCCGGCCGGTGTTCATCGCCCAGATCGCGGTGGTGGTGCTGGGCGTGATGGTGGTCTCCGCCGAGTACACCACCGGGATGATCCGCTCGACCCTGCAGTCGCAGCCGCGCCGGCTGACCGTGCTCGGCGCGAAGATCTCGGTGTTCGCGGCGCTGATGCTCCTGGTCGGCGAGGCGGTCAGCTTCGCCGCGTTCTTCGCCGGCCGGGCCGTGCTCTCCGCGCACGTAACGGTGAACCTCGGTGACCCGGGCGTGCTCCGGTCCGTTGTCGGCGCGGGCCTCTACCTCGCCGTGCTCGGGCTGTTCTCATTGGCGTTCGGCGCGATCCTGCGGCACACGGCGGGCGCCATCACCGCCGTAGTCGGCATCATCATCATCCTGTCCAACCTCACCCAACTCCTGCCGGACAGCTGGGGCCACCACATCAACGCGTGGATGCCGACCAACGCCGGCGGCCTGGTGTACGAGCCGACGCTGCCGCCGGACCACCTGCTGACCCAGTGGCAGGGCTTCGCGGTGTTCTGCGGGTGGACGGTGCTGCTACTCGGGATCGCCGCGGTACTCATGCGTAGGCGCGACGCCTGAACGTCCCTTGTGGACGGTCGGGCGTCGCGCCCGCGGGCCGGCTACTCCTCGGTGCGCGCCAGCATCTTCCGCAGTTGCGCCTCTTCCTGCGGGGTGAGCGTGTCGACGAAGCGCCGCAGCAGGGCGCCCCGGTCCTGCGCGCTGTCCAGCACGGCGCGCAACTGCGCCGCGCTGTGCTCCACCGGCGCCTGGCTCGGCTGGTACGCGGTGCGCCCGGCCCGGCGGGTACGAGTGAGGACGCCCTTGTCGCACATCCGGGTCAGCACCGTGTGCACCGTGTTGTAGGCGAGGTCGACGTCCAAGCGGTTCTGGAGTTGGGCGGGCGTCAGCGGGACGCCGGCCTCCCAGAGGGTGCGCAGTACCGCCGCCTCCAGCGCCCCGGCGGGCCGTCGTTCCGGCATGTGTCGCGCCTCCTCGCAGCCAACGTACTACCGCAGGGTCAGCCAGAGCAGGCTAGCCAGGCCGGCGAGAGCGCAGTAGATCGCGAACGGGGTCAGCGTGCGCGTGGTGAAGTACCGCGTCAGGAACCGCACGGACAGGTACGCGCCGATCCCGGAGGCCAGGCTGCCGGCCAGTACCTGCCCGTGGATGCCCGCGCCCAGCGGCCCGAACAGGTCCGACGGTACCTTCAGCACACCGGCGGCCAGGATGACCGGGGTGGCCAGCAGGAAGGAGAACCGGGCAGCGTCCTCATGGGACAGTCCGCGCAGCAGGCCGGCGGCCATGGTGACGCCGGAGCGGCTGATGCCGGGCAGCAGCGCGAGGATCTGCGCCGAGGCGACCAGCGTGGTGGCGGGCAGCGGTTGCTTGGCGATGCGGTGGTCGGACTCGATGTCCTCGATGCCGCCGTGGCCGAGGTCCGGCGCGCGGTCGGCGCCCGGACGGGCCGCCTCGGACGGGTCGGCGGCGTCGGCCGCGCCGCCGGCGTTGACCGCGCCCTCGGGTTCGCCGGCGTTGACCGACTGGTACACCCCGGCGGTGACCGGCTTGGCCCGCGGAGCCGGCGCCTCCCCGCGGCGCCGCAGCCGCTCGGCGCCGTACAGGATGACGCCATTGATCATCAGGAAGATCGCCGCGGGTTCCGGCTTGCCGAGCACGGTGCGGAAGGTGTGCTCCAGCAGCAGTCCGGCGATGCCCACCGGGATGGTACCGATGATGATCATCCAGGCGAGCCGCTCGTCGGGTTCCTGAATGCGTCGATAGCGAAGCGAGGTGAAGAAGCCACGCACGATGCGCACCCAGTCCCGCCAGAAGAACACCAGCAGGGCGACGGCCGTGGCGACGTGCAGCCCGACGATGAAGGCGAGGTACGGCGACTCCGGCGCGGAGACGTTGAGGTCCGCGCCCCAGCTGCCACCGATGATCGCGGGGATGAGCACGCTGTGCCCCAGGCTGGACACCGGGAACAGTTCGGTGATGCCCTGCAGGGCGCCGATGACGATGGCCTCGGGGTACGTGAGGTGGGCGGTCACCCGAGACACACTACATGAAGTAGTGTGACCGCGCGTTTCATCAGCGAATCTGCGACGTGTACCGGGAGACCGCCGGTCGGGCGTGCGCGGCGTCGAAGAAGTCGTCGGCGCGGTCCCGGACGCCGACCGCCCAGGTGACGCTGGACAGCGCCAGGGCCAGCAGGGTCACCGTGGCCACCAGGTGCCGGCGTGGCGGCTCCCGCAGCAGCGACTGCACCCGTACCAGCACGGTGCCGTTCACCGCGCCGACGGTACCGGGAGCGCCCAGCGGGATGGCGCCGACCGCGTCGTGCACGTGCAGGGCGGCCCGGGCCAGGGTACGGGCGACCAGGCGCCGGTCACCGACGATCCGCGCCGCGTCCTCGTCGGCCCAGCGCTCCACCGCGTGCCCGGCGGCGCCGACCACCCCGCGCAGCATCGGGTTGACCGCGCCGCACACCTGGACGGCCAGCATCCACCAGGCATGCCGGTGCCGCAGGTGGGAGCGTTCGTGCTCCAGCAGCGCCCGGACCTCGTCGGTGTGCAGCGCGCGCAGCATGCCGGTGGTCACGACCACGTGACCGCCGTCCGCCGGGGTCGCGAAGGCGTCCGGCCGGTCGCTGTCGACCACGACCAAGGTCTCCGGGGAGTTCAGGTTCCGGCAGGCCCGGCGCAGCCGGAGCATCGCGGTCGCGTGCCGGTACCCGGAGGCGGCCCCGGCCGACCCGGCCGGTACCAGCAGCACGAGACCGGCCATCGCGGCCCACGCCGGTACCGGCGCCCCGGTGCGCAGCCGGGCCAGCGACCAGTCGCCGAGGCTGGCCACCAGGGGTACCTGGGCCAGGACGGTCGAGCCGAGCAGCGCCAGCATGCCGAGCAGCGCTCCGGTTGTCGTGGCCGCCCCGCCGACCAGCAGGTAGATCGCGGTCCTCGGCGGCAGCTTGCCGGCCAGCCAGGGCGCGACGGCGGCGAAGGCGGCCGCGCAAACGGTGCCGAGCAGGCACATGGTCAGCATCCGGCCTCCTCACGCGGTCAACCCAGCCTAAGGCCTGCCGGGGTGGGCGTCATGCGAGCGACCCCATGCCGGGTGCGGGCACGGGAGGTGGGCCCGCCACGCCGTGCCACGCTGCCGACCCGAGGATGCGCCCGCCGGAGACTACGTATCCGACGGGTGCGGGTCGGGCCGGATCAGTCCGGCCGCCACCAGCTCGACCACCACCAGTACCGCGCCGGTCTCGATGGCCAGCAGCCCGATGAGGACCAGCACCTGCGCGATGCCGGCCTGTACCGGGCTGGCACCGCCGAGCAGGACGCCCACGAAGGCGCCGGGCAGCGTGACCAGCCCGACGGTGCGCGTCTGGTCGATCGCCGGCAGCAGCGCCTGGGACGCCGCCGGCCGGACCACGTCCCGGCGCGCGGTGCGGCCGGTGAAGCCCAACGCCAGCCGCGCCTCGTACTCGCCGGCCCGCGCGGTCAGGTCGTCCAGCGCCCGGCGACCGCCGAGCCCCGTGGCCGTCATCGCGCCGCCGATCAGGATGCCGGCCACCGGCAGCACCGCGATCGGCTTGAGGCTGACCAGGCCGGTCAGCAGCAGCAGCGCGAGCACCGGCAGTACCCCGGCCGCGATGGCCGCACCCGCCCACAGACCGGTCCGGTTGCGGTTCATCCGGCGCGCCGCGGTCAGCGCGGCGATCAGGTACATCAGGGTGACGAACGCCGCGGTCAGCCCGGCCGAGCGCAGCACGGCGACGATGACCACCGACACGACGCCGAGCTGGACGACCGAGCGCAGCGCGGCGACCACCGCCTGCCGGGCGACGCCGAGGCGGCCGAGGCCGGCGGTCAGGCCGGTGGCCGCAACCAGGACGGCCAGCACGGTGCCCAGCAGCGGCCAGGACGCCGAGATCGAGCCGCTCACGCCGGTACCCCACTGTTGCTGATGATCGAGGCTCCGACCCTACAACTGGCAGGTCGCCGGCGGCCGGCTCACCCCCGGAAGAAGGCGGCCAGGGCAGGGGCGAGCGCGTCCGGGGCCACGTCGTGCGTCTGGCCGTCCAGCGTCTCGTAGCGCCCGTCTGGCAGGACGGCCGCCAGGGACTTCGCCGCGTCGCGCAGCATCTGCGGGCTGGCGCCCCCGTCGAGTACCAGCGCCGGCACGCTCACCTGGGAGGCCAGCTCGACCGGTACCCGGGCGTCCCCGAGGAGGGAGTCGTCGTACGCCAGTGTTGGCGCGATGGCCTCCATCGCCGCCCAGCCCGGCCCGCCCCGCATCCCCTCGATCGCCTGTGCCGGGACGCCGACATTGGCCAGGAACAGCGCCACCGCGTCGCCGCGCCGGCCCTGGGCGAGCGCCGCGTCCAGGTCGCGCCGATACTCTCCGGCGGCCATCGCCGGGTGCGCGTCGGCCACGTAGGGCACCTCGTAGACGGCGAGCCGGGTGATCCCGATTCCGGCCGCGGCGGCGGCCAGCACCAGGGCGCCGCCGGAGGAGATGCCGTACACGAACGCCGAGCCGCCCGCCGCGTCGATCAGCGTCCGCAGGTCCTCGACCTCTCTGTCCACTGTGTACGGTGGGGTGTCCGTGCTAGCGCCGCGTCCCCGCCGGTCGTAGGCGTAGACGGTGAAGTCGGTCGCCAGCCTCGCCGCCAGCGGTCGCATGGGGCCGCCGCTCCGGTGGCACATCGCCCCGTCCACGAGGATCAGCGCCGGACCCGCGCCGACCCGCTCGTACCCGATGGTGGTGCCGTCGTCCGACCGGACCGTTGCCATGACAGTGCTCCTAACCGAGGTTGGCCACGTACGCCCCGAACCGCTCGAGGCTGGTGAGGAAGCCGGCCTGGGCGGGCGGGGTCGCGTACGGCTCTGGCACGTCGACCTGGTGGGTGGTGACCTCGGTGCGGCCGTCGCCGAGGTCGGTGAAGGTCACCGTGGTGGTCATCCCGTTCGGCTCTGTCCACACCAGACGGTCGGGCCGGCGCACCTCGACGTAGACCGCGCGCATCGTGTACCGGCTGCCGTCGGCGTCGTTGACCATCGTCGTCTCGAACGCGCCGCCCGAACGTAGGTCCACGACGATGCCGTCGACTGGCGTCGTTGTACCGGCCGGGCCCCAGAAGTGGGCCAGGTGCTCGGGCCTGGTCATGCAGTCGAACAACAGCTCGGGCGACGCGCGGTGCACCCGGCGGTAGGTCAGCTCAGGCATGCCCGGCGCCCCGCAGCCGGTCGAGGTGCGCGTCGAGCCGGTCGTAGCGCTCGGCCCAGATCCGGCGGTGCCGGCCGATCCACTCGGCGGCCACGTCGAGGTTGTCCACGGCCAGCGCGCACGGACGGGCCTGCGCGGCACGGGTGCGCGAGATGAGCCCGGCCTGCTCCAGCACCTTGAGGTGCTGGGAAATGGCCTGCTGGCTCATCGCGAACGGGGCCGCCAGCTCGCCGACGGTGGCCTCCCCGCCGGCCAGCCGCTCCAGGATGGCCCGCCGGGTGGGGTCGGCCAGGGCGGCGAAGGCACGGCTGAGGGTGTCGGTGGCCACCGGACCTCCCTTCGGTGATCACAAGGTCTACCTTTAACAAGCAAGTACTTGTGTACACGGTGGAGGCCGTGAGGTCAAGGCTCCCCGCGGCCGCGGCTCAACGGGTACGGGCCGACTGTGGACGTCCACAGGAGACGGTCAGGCGTCGCGTGCCAGGTGACCACGGCGAGGTCGCAGCCGGCGGCCGCGGCGTCGGCGAGCCGGGCGGCCAGCAGCGCGGTCTGCACGCCGTGGCGGCGGTGAGCCGGTGCGGTGGCCGCGTCGGGATGGCGAGGCACTGCGCGTCACGCAGCCGCTCGCCCGCGGCCGCGCCGGTACGCGCGACGAGCCCGCTCTCCGCGCGCTCGATGCGGGCGGCGAGCGCGGTGTCGCAGAACAGCGGCACGGCTGCTCCTCCTCCCGACCGGAACGCATCGACCGCCAGGCCAGAAGGCGACGACCGACCGGTCGAACGAATATGGGACCCCGCGCTGCGTACCATGCGCGCATGGCGTACGACGAGGTGCTCGCCGAGCGGATCCGGGAGCGGTTGGGTGAGGTCACCGGGGTCACCGAGAAGAAGATGTTCGGCGGGCTGGCGTTCCTCACAGATGGCAACATGACGGTGGGCGTGCACGGCGACGATCTCATCGCGCGCGTCGACCCGGCGGGTACCGACGACGCGCTCGCCGAGCCCGGGGCGCTCCCGTTCGACATCACCGGCCGGCCGATGCGCGGCTGGCTGCTGGTCGCCGGAGAGGTGCTGGACGACGCGGTACTCGACGGGTGGATCGCCAGGGCCGGTGCGTTCGTGGCGACGCTGCCGCGGAAGTGAGCCTCCGGTCGGTCTGCTGGATCACAGGGCCGGGGGCCGCCTGATTTGTCCCTGAGCGTCCCGGGCAGAATCGGCACATGGTCACCAGCCTGCTCGCCCGGGCCGCGACGCCCGGTGACCTCGTTGCCGCCCGGGAGCAGATGGCGTTGTCACTCGGCTGGCACATCATCCTGGCCTGCTTCGGCGTCGGGCTCCCCGGGCTTACCGCGTTCATGGAGTGGCGGGGGATCCGCACCGGCAAGCCGGTCTACACCGCGCTCGCACACCGCTGGGCCAAGGCGATGGGCGTGCTGTTCGCCGTCGGCGCGGTGTCCGGCACGATACTCAGCTTCGAGATGGGCCTGCTGTGGCCCGGCCTGATGGGCACGTACGGCCAGGTGATCGGCCTGCCGTTCGCGATGGAGGGGTTCGCCTTCTTCATCGAGGCCATCTTCGTCGGCATCTACCTGTATGGCTGGGACAGGCTCTCGCCCCGTGCCCACCTGCTGACGGCGGTACCGGTCGTGGTCTCCGGGGTCGCGTCGGCCTTCTTCGTGGTGACCGCCAACGCCTGGATGAACCAGCCGCGCGGCTTCGAACTGGTGGACGGGAAGCTCACCGATGTCAGCCCGTGGACCGCGATGTTCAACCCGGCCACTCCACCGGAGACCATCCACATGATCCTGGCGGCGTTCATGGTGGCCGGGTTCGGTACCGCCGCCGTGTACGCGATCGGACTGCTGCGCGGGCGGCGCGACCAGTACCACCGGCTCGGTTTCCTGGTGCCGTTCACGTTCGCGGCCGTGGTGACCCCGTTCCAGATCGCGGCCGGCGACTACGCGGCCCGGTTCCTCGCCACGTACCAGCCGGCCAAGCTCGCCGCCATCGAGGGCGTGCCGGCCACCGGCTCACACATCCCGCTGCACATCGGCGGCATCTGGCAGGACGGGAGACTGCGGTACGCGCTGGAGATCCCGGACGGGCTGTCGCTGCTCGTCGGGTACCGGCCGAGCACGGTGGTACAGGGGCTGGACAAGGTACCCGTGGCGGACCGCGCCCCGGTCACGCTGGTGCACCTGGCCTTCGACCTGATGGTCGGGATCGGCTTCGGCCTGCTGGGCCTGGGCCTGTGGCTGCTGCTGGCCTGGTGGCGGCGGCGCGACCTGCCCCGTCCCCGGCTGTTCCTGTGGTTCGCGCTGCTGGCCGGATTCGCCGCGCCGGCCGCACTGGAGTCCGGCTGGGTGGTGACCGAGGTCGGCCGCCAGCCCTGGGTGGTGTACAACGTGCTGCGCACCGCCGACGCGGTCAACCCGGCGCCCGGGCTGGCCACCGGGCTGGTCCTGGTGGCCGCGACGTACGTGGTACTGACCGTCGCCTCGGTGTACGTGCTGCGACGCATGGCGCGCTCGGGTCGCGCCGAGGCCGAGCCGGTCGCGGCGCCACAGGAGCCAGAGGCGGTCAGCAAGCCATGACCAGCGCGCAGGCGCTGCTGGCGGTGATGTGGGTGGGACTGACCCTCTACGCGCTGCTGGCCGGGGCGGACTTCGGGGCCGGCTTCTGGGACCTGCTCGCCGGGCGCGGGCGGGGCGGTCGGGACCGACGCGACCTCATGGAGCACGTGATCGGGCCGGTGTGGGAGGCCAACCACGTCTGGCTCATCTTCATCCTGGTGCTGCTGTGGACCGGCTTCCCGCCGGTGTTCGCGGCCGTCATGTCCACCCTGTACGTCCCGCTCACCCTGGCCGCGCTCGGCATCATCGCGCGCGGCGCGGCCTTCGCGTTCCGCAAGACCAGCACCGTGCTGTGGCAGCAACGGTTGTTCGGCGCCGCGTTCGCGTTCTCGTCGGTACTCACGCCGTTCTTCCTGGGTACTGTCGCGGGCGCCATCGCGTCCGGTCGGGTACCGGCCGGGCTGGCCGCCGGTGACCTGCTGCGCAGTTGGTGGAACCCGACCTCGGTGCTGGGCGGGGTACTCGCGGTCGGCAGCTGCGCCTACCTCGCCGCCGCGTACCTGTGCGGGGACGCGGGACGGCTGGCCGGGCCGGAGGCCGTCGGCTGGTACCGGCGGCGGGCCGTCGGTACCGGCATCGTCGTCGGCGCGGTCGCCCTCGGCGGGATCGCGGTGCTGCGCTCGGATGCCCCGGGACTGTTCCACGGGTTGACCCACCGCGCCCTGCCGCTCGTGGTCGCCTCGGCGGTCGCCGGCCTCGCCTCGCTGCTGCTGCTGGTCCTGCGGCGGTACCTGCTGGTCCGGCTGACCGCCGCGGCCGCCGTGACCGCGATCGTCTGGGGCTGGGCGGTGGCCCAGTACCCGAGCCTGCTCCCGCCGGACACGGACTACACCTCCGTGCAGGCGAACGGGTCGGTGCTGACCGCGACCCTCGTCGTCACCGCGATCGGCTCAGCCATCCTGCTGCCCTCGCTGGCCTGGCTGCTTGTGCTGTTCCAGCGCGGCCCGACCGTGCGCAGTGGATCGTCGCAGCAATAGCACGCAGCCGAGCGCCTGGACCAGGCGCGCTGTCTGCGGCCAGCCGATTGCGTGGGCCAGCGGGTATCGGGACATGTGCAGCAGGAACACGGGCATGCCGTGCTGGTTGACGAAGCGCAGGAAGCGGCGCGCGAAGCCAGGACAACAGGCCGGGGCGGCGCGGGGTGCGCGAGCCGGATCAGGCCGACTTGCAGGGCCATGAACGCGACGACGGCCAGCGTCGGCGGGGACTTGATCGACTAATTGTTGTCCGATACCCCGACCATCGAGCCGGGGTACCCGAGGGCCAACAGCCCGCACAGCCCGGCGGCTGGCCCGGGCGAGGGAAGGCGAGCAGGAGGGTGGCAATGCCGATGGCCGGTTGCCAGACCGGCCGCATCCAGCGCGGCCACCGCGGCTCCCGCCGGGGGCCCCAGGCCCCACGAACAGCCCGCGCCGGCCGCTGGCCGCCTCGCGCAGTTCCATACCGCACGGTACTCGCGGCAACTGGTCGCGACGGCCTACCACGGGGGTACCCGGCCCCTACCGGGGTACTAGGCCGGACCGGGTGAGCCGGTAGGCCGCCCAGCCGAAGGCGGCGACGACGACCACGGCGCCGGCCAGTTCGGCCCAGTCCTGGTAGGCGACCGCGCCCACCGCGTCTCCGACCTCCACGGTGGCCACGAGTACCAGCAGGGCCGCGAGCATCCGCCGCGCCCGCAGCGCGAGGAGCAGGACCAGGGCCCCGGCCAGCGGCAGCGCCCGGGCCGCCATCCGCGCACCGTAGAGCCGCACGCCCGGCGTCACCGGGGTACCGGACGGCAGCAGCAGGGCCGGGTGCAGCCAGGCGGCGAGCCCGCCGGCGAGCACGACCGCCGCGCCGGCCACGACGATGGCCGCGACCGGCCACGTGAGGGAGTTGCTGCGAGTAGTCATGACGATGACGGTAGGTGCGCGGAGGGGTGGGCCGGATCGGTCCACGGATGGATTCGGGTCGATCCACCCGTGGGTTGGAGTTCGACCTGAGCGACTATAGGCCGGTGCTCGGGTCGGGGACCGTCACCCTGGCCGGCGTGGGCGCGCCGAAGAGCGTGGCCACCAGGTCGCTGACCAGGTGCACGCCCACGTCGATACCCGGACCGGGCGGCAACTGGTACATGACCGCCACGGCGTACCGCTCGTCCTGGCCTGCGAACCCGACTGCGTTGGTCACCCAGTGCTTGCCGCCCGTGTCCGGCTCGATGGACCAGCCGTCCTTGGTACCCGGCTGCTGGGCCGGGCCGGCGGCCCACACGCCCCACTGCTGGATCGCGCCGACGTGGCGCATCCCGTTGATCACGTAGGCCCGGTCCTCCGGATCCAGCCGGTCCAGCACGTAGGAGATCAGGCGCATCAGGTCCTCCGCGGTGGCCTTCATGTGGCCCCAGATCCGCGGGTACCCGGACACGAAGGTCAGCCCGGTCATCCCGTACACCTGCTGGAACCTCGGTACCTGGGCGTCCTTGCCGTACCGGTTCCAGAGGGTGGTGGCCGCGTCGTCGGAGGAGAAGTCCAGGATGTCCGCGATCTGCTGGTGTGCCGCGGCGTCCAGCGTGATCTCGCCGGCCCGCGACCGCTCCAGGAGCCCGACGACCAGGGCCAGTTTGATGGTGGACGCGGTCCAGGTGGGGTGGTCGGTGACCCCGGCACGCCAATACTCGCCGGTGCGCCGGTCGCGAACGATGATGCCGACGGTACCGGGGCGGCCCTGGAGCATGGCCGCGGCCGCGGCGAACCGTTGGCGCTGGGCGGCGTCCGCGGGGTCGGCGGTGGGCTGAGCCGACCGGCCGGCGGCCGATGCCGAGGGACCGGGGGAGCCGGACGACGGGCCGGCCGGGGCTGCGGACCAGACGGCCCGGGCCGGGGCTGCGCACCCGGTCAGCGCGAGGCCCGCCGCGACGGTCGCGGCGAGCAGTGGGCGAGCGCGCACCTACCGGTCGCGCATCCGGTACGTCTCCTGCGCCGCCTCGATCCGGCGACGGGCGCGGGTACCGGGGGACAGCGCGCGCCGGGCGCGCCCGTAGAGGTACATCCCGCCGCCGACGACCGCGGCGCCGACGAGGACGTATATCAGCACACCCATGAGCGCGTGGAGCAACCAGATCGCCAGCCATCCGGCGACGACCAGCCCGACGACCGGCAGGATGAGCCAGGCCAGCAGCTTGGCGTTCATTCCAACCCACTCCCTCCGTGGTACCGCTGCCCTCCAATGTGACACACCCGGCCCAACGCGACATCGGGGATCACCCCGACGACGGCACGGCCCGGCGGGGACGGGGCCGGCGGGGCGTGGCAACCTGTCCGGGGGAGCGCAGCCGGAGCCGGGTTCTGGCGAAGGCGAGCACCGTCGACGGCTCGTCGGGGTGAACCGCCCCCAGGGGTGAACCGCCGGGACGGTGGCCACGTGCCCCATAACGGAGGCGCAGGGTGGCGCCGGGCGAATGAGGGGTGGCGCGTGGCGCAGGTACAGGACGGGGAGACCACCCTCGCCACCGAGGAGCCGAGCCCGCCGGGTCGGCGCCGGGTGTGGCGCGTGCTGTCGCTGACCGTCACGGTCCTGGCCTGCCTGCTGGTGTGGCTCGCCCTGGTGGTACCCAACGAGATCAGCCGGTTCCAGCCTGGCGCGTTCGTGGCGATACCGGTCGAGGGTCTCCTCCTCGTGGCGCTCGCCCTCGTCCTGCCGCGCCGTAGCGGCCGGATAGTGGCGGCGGTGCTGGGCGTGCTGCTGGGCCTGCTGACCATCGTGAAGCTGCTGGACATGGTGCTGTTCGTGGCGTTGAATCGGCCGTTCAACCCGGTCATCGACCGCGGCTACCTCGTGTCGGCCGAGCGCCTGCTGACCGACGCGATCGGCCACCGGGACGCGGTGATCTTCCTGGTCGTCGCGACCGTGCTCGACATCGCGCTGCTCGTGCTCGTCCCGCTGTCCGTGCTACGGGTCAGCTCGCTGGTGACCCGGCATCGGACGGCCTCCATCCGCGCGGTCGCGGCGCTCGCCGGGGTCTGGATCCTGTGCGCCGCGCTCGGCCTGCAGATCGTGCCCGGCGCGCCGGTCGCGGCCCGCGGCGCGGCGGGCGTCGCGTACGAGCAGGCGCGGCAGGTGCGCGCGGGCATCCAGGACCGGAAGGAGTTCGTCCGGGCGGCGGCGGTCGACCCGTTCCGCGACAAGCCCGGCGACCAGTTGCTGAGCGCTCTGCGGGGCAAGGACGTCATCGTCGTCTTCGTGGAGAGCTACGGGCGCGTCGCGGTACAGGACTCGTCGTTCTCGCCGGGGGTCGACGCATTACTGCGGGACGGTACCCGACAGTTGCAGGCCGCCGGCTTCTCCTCGCGCAGCGCCTTCCTTACCTCGCCGACGTTCGGCGGCATCAGCTGGCTGGCCCACTCGACGCTGCAGTCCGGCCTGCGCGTCGACAACCAGCAGCGGTACAACGACCTGGTGAAGACCGACCGGCTGACGCTCAGCGAGGCGTTCAAGCGGGCCGGCTGGCGTACCGTCGGCGACGTGCCGTCCAACGACAGCGACTGGACCGAGGGCACGCAGTTCTACCACTACGACCAGATCTACGACAAGCGCAACGTGCCGTACGCGGGGCCGAAGTTCGGGTACGCGACAATGCCCGACCAGTACATCCTGTCGAAGTTCCAGCAGTTGGAGCTGGCGAAGCCGGACCACGCGCCGGTGATGGCCGAGATCGATCTGGTGTCCAGCCACACCCCGTGGGCCCCGTTGCCCCGGATGGTCGGCTGGGACCAGCTGGGCGACGGCTCCATCTACAAGGGCATGCCGGAGCAGGGCAAGTCGGCGACGACCGTGTGGCGCGACCCGAACCAGGTGCGCGCCGCCTACGGGCAGTCCGTCGAGTACACGATGAGCGCTCTGATGTCCTTTGTGGACACCTACGGCAAGGACAACCTCGTGGTGGTCGCCCTCGGCGACCATCAGCCGGCGACCATCGTCTCCGGCCAGGGCGCGAGCCACGACGTGCCGATCTCGATCATCGCGCACGACCCGAAGGTGCTCGACAGCATCTCCGGCTGGGGCTGGCAGGACGGCATGCTGCCGGACCCGCACGCCCCGGTCTGGCCGATGGACGCCTTCCGCGACAAGTTCCTCGGCGCGTTCTCGACCCCCACGGCCGGCGGCCACTGAGGGCGGCGACCTCAGCGCGCTGCCCTCAGCGCGCAGCCCGCAGCGCAGCGAAGACGTTGGCCGGCGGTGCCAGCTGTCCGAATGCGCTGTCGGGTTCCGTGCCGCCATGCGTCCACATCGGACAGTCGTAGGACGCCCGGCCTTTGGCGCGACCAGTCACGGATAGTTCCTCCCCGGGGACCGAGAGTGTCCGTCGCCGGCGGCCCGAGGAGCCCATTGCCCGCGCTGACCGGCGGCGCTAGCGTCGGGCGATGAGCGACTCCGCCGGACCCACGAAAATCGTCCTCGACGAGTCCGAGATGCCCCGCCAGTGGTACAACCTGCTGGCCGATCTGCCCGCACCGCCGCCGCCGGTGCTCCACCCCGGCACCCTGCAGCCGGTCGGCCCCGACGACCTCGCGCCGCTGTTCCCGATGGCGCTGATCCTCCAGGAGGTTACCGGGGACCGGTACGTCGACATCCCCGACGAGGTCCTCGACGTGTACCGGCTGTGGCGCCCCTCGCCGCTCTACCGCGCCCACCGGCTGGAGCGGGCCCTCGGTACCCCCGCGAAGATCTTCTACAAGTACGAGGGCGTCTCCCCGGCCGGCTCGCACAAGCCGAACACCGCCGTGCCGCAGGCGTTCTACAACGCCCAGGCGGGTATCCGCCGGCTGACCACCGAGACGGGCGCGGGACAGTGGGGCACCGCGCTCGCGTTCGCCTGCGCCCAGTTCGGGCTGGACTGCGAGATCTGGCAGGTGCGCGCCTCCTACGACCAGAAGCCGTACCGGAAGATCATGATCGAGACCTTCGGCGGCGTCATCCACCCCTCGCCCTCGCCGCTGACCCAGGCCGGCCGGGCGATCCTGGCCGAGCACCCCGACTCGCCGGGTAGTCTCGGCATCGCCATCTCCGAGGCGGTCGAGGTCGCCGCCCAGGACCCGCAGACCAACTACGCGCTGGGCAGCGTGCTCAACCACGTGCTGCTGCACCAGACGGTCATCGGGCAGGAGGCGCTGGCCCAGTTCGCAAAGGTCGGCATGGCACCGGACGTCATCGTCGGGTGTACAGGCGGCGGCTCCAACTTCGCGGGCCTCACCTTCCCATTCCTGCGGGAGAAGCTGGAGGGCCGGATGGACGTGACGATCCGGGCCGTCGAGCCGGCGAGCTGCCCGTCGCTGACCAAGGGCGTCTACGCCTACGACTTCGGCGATACGGCCGGGATGACACCGCTGATGAAGATGCACACGCTCGGCCACGACTTCGTACCGGACCCGATCCACGCCGGCGGGCTGCGGTACCACGGCATGTCGCCGCTCGTGTCGCACCTGTACGAGCTGGGGCTGATCGAGGCCGTGGCCAAGACGCAGCGGGAGTGCTTCGAGGCGGGGGTGCGGTTCGCCCGTAGCGAGGGCATCATCCCCGCGCCCGAGCCGACCCACGCGCTGGCCGCCTGCATCGAGGAGGCGTTGCGCTGCAAGGAGACCGACGAGCCCAAAGTGATCCTCACCGCGCTGTGCGGGCACGGTCACCTCGACCTGGCCGCCTACGGCGCCTTCCTCGGCGGTGAGCTGACCGACCACGAGCTGAGCACCGACGAGATCGCGGACCACCTCGCGGCCCTGCCGCAGGTACCTGCCGCCGCCTGACGGTCCACTGTGGACGGCGGGTCGGCCCGGGTAAGGGGCGGCCCGCCACCCGGTACTAGTATCAAGGTCATGCGCGGTACGGAGTGCGGAGCCACAACGGTGGTTACCGGTCAGGCACGGGTACGGTGACGGCCAGTGCCGCCGGTGCGGTCGGGTTCCGGTCCGAGCGCGGGCCGGTACTGATCTCGCTGATGCTCTCCACCGGCCTGGTGGCGATCGACTCGACGATCATCGCCACCGCGGTACCGTCGATCGTCGCGAATCTGGGCGGCTTCGCCCAGTTCCCCTGGCTGTTCTCCGTATACCTGCTGGCCCAGGCCGTGTCGATCCCGATCTACGGCAAGCTTGCGGACCTGTTCGGGCGCAGACCGGTCATGCTGGTCGGTATCGGGCTGTTCCTGGTCGGCTCGGTGCTGTGCGGTGCCGCCTGGTCGATGCCGGCGCTGATCGCGTTCCGTGCGCTGCAAGGCCTTGGCGCGGGCGCCGTCCAGCCGATGAGCCTGACCATCGCCGGCGACCTGTACTCCACTGCCGAGCGCGGCAAGGTGCAGGGCTACCTCGGCGCCGTCTGGGGCGCCTCGGCGGTGGTCGGACCGACCCTCGGGGGCGTCTTCTCCGAGTACCTGACCTGGCGCTGGATTTTCTTCGTGAACGTGCCGCTGTGCCTGCTCGCCGCATGGGCACTGGTGCGCAACTTCCACGAGGAGGTCACCCGGCGCCGGCACACCCTCGACTACGCGGGCGCCGGGCTGCTGACCGCCGGCTGCACGCTGCTGATCCTCGGGCTGCTGGAGGGCGGCGAGGCGTGGCCCTGGGCGTCCGTGCCGGGCGTCGGGGTACTCGCCGGCGGCGCCGCGCTGGTCGGCGCGTTCCTCCTCGTCGAGCGGCGGGCGACCGAACCGGTGTTGCCGCTGTGGGTGTTCCGCCGCCGGATGCTCGTCACCAGCACGCTGGTCTCGCTCAGCGTGGGCGCGGTACTCATCGGGCTCACCTCGTACGTGCCGACCTACGTGCAGGGCGTCCTGGGTACCGGTCCGCTGGTCGCCGGCTTCGCCCTGGCCACCCTGACCCTAGGCTGGCCGATCACCGCCTGGCAGTCGAGCAAGGTGTACCTGCGCTTCGGGTTCCGCACTTGCGCGCTGATCGGGTCGGCGGTCACCGTCCTCGGCGCCCTGCTCAACGCGCTGCTGCCCAGTCATGCCACGGTCGTCGAGGTCGCCGCGGTCTGCTTCGTCGCGGGCGCGGGGCTCGGCCTGACGGCAGGCCCGGTGCTGATCGCCGCGCAGGCCACCGTCGGCTGGTCGCAGCGCGGAGTCGTCACCGGTACCAACATGTTCGGCCGCTCCATGGGCAGCGCGGTCGGGGTGGCGTTGTTCGGCGCCATCGCGAACGCGACGCTCGGTACCAGCTCGCACCGCGCGCCGGCGGATCTGGCCCGCGCGTCGCACCACGTGTTCCTCGGCGTGGTCGTGGTCGCGGTGGCGATGGGGCTCGCGGTGGTCGCGATGCCGGGCGCCCGAGCCTCGACGGCTTCACCGCCGATGTCCGGCGACGAGGAGGCCACCACAGAAGTGTTCGACGCGGCCTGACCCCGCCCACCGTCCCTACTGGACGGTCGCGCCGAGGCGGCGGCCGGCCGCGACCAGCAGGGGAGCGGCGGCCAGCAGCGCGGTCAACCGCAGGCCGCCCGCGACCAGGAACGACGCGCGCAGCCCGAGTACCTGCGCGACGAAGCCGCCGGCCACCCCGCCGAGCGGGATCATGCCCCAGCCGATCGTCCGGTACGCGCTGTTGACCCGGCCCAGCAGCTGCGCCGGTACCACCTGCTGGCGCAGCGAGACCGTCACCACGTTCCACACGGTTGACGCGACACCGGACAGGGCGAGCAGCCCGCCGAGTACCACGGCGTCCGGCGCCAGCCCGGCACCGAGGTAGGCCAGGCTGGTCGTGCACAGCGCGGCGACCAGCGCGCCCCGGGGGCCGAGCGCGCGGGCGACGGGCTCGTTGACCAGGCTCCCGACGACCGCGCCGACCGCCTGACCGGCGAGCAGCAGCCCGTAGGCGCGCGCGGACAGCCCGAAGGTGTGCGTCGCCAGCAGGACGAGGGTGGCGTAGGCCAACTGGTTGCAGAAGTTGCTGACGCCGAGCAGGACGGCGAGCGTGCGTAGGACCCGGTGCGCGAACAGCCACCGCAGCCCGCCGACGATGTCGGCGCGCAGTGAGATCCGTCGGCCCGGGCGCGCCGTGTCCGGGCTCATCGCGTCCGGGTTCACTGCCACCGGACCGGCCGGGCGCAGGCGCAGGCGCGCGATGAGGGCGGCGGACAGCACGAACGACACCGCGTCCACCGCGAAGGGCAGGCCGGCGGAGGCGGCGAACAGCAGGCTGCCGATCGGCGGTCCGACGAAGCTCTCGGTGACCGTCTGCCCGGCGTACTGGGCCGCGTTGGCCCGGGGCAGTTGCGGCTTCTCCACCACCTGCGGCAGCACCGACTGGCTCGCGTTGTCGAACACGGTCTCGGCCACTCCGAGGGCGAAGGCGACCCCGCACAGCAGCCAGATGCCCGCCACCCGGCCGGCGGCCGCGGCCGCGATGACGGCCATCGCGGCCGCCTGCACCAACTGCGCGGACCACATCAGGCGCCGCCTCTCGACCCGGTCGGCCATCGCGCCGGCGACGAGCGAGAACAGCAGCCACGGCAGGTACGCGGCCGTTGACACGGCGGCCACCAGCCGGGGATCCCGGGTCAGGCTGACCGCGAGCAGGGGGAGGGCGGCAACCGCGGCGCCGTCGCCCAGGCCGCTGACCACCGTCGCCGACCACAGCCGCCAGTACCGGCCGGGCAGGCGAGCCGTGTACGGCGCGGCGGTGGCGTGGACGGTCACCGGACCAGGATCCGGGTACCCGCCGGAAGGGCCTAGCATTTAGCCGTGGCCTAACGAAAGGTACCGATGCTGCTGATCCGGATGTCCGCCGACGACGTGGCGCTGACCCGGTTCGCGGTCTCCCCGCTCGGCGAGACCGTCGCCGCGGTGCGCGTGCTGCTCTCGCCGGGGGCGCATGCCGTGCACCTGCCCTGGGTGCGCTGGGCCCGCGACGAGCTGACCCGCGAACCGGTCGACCTCGGCGCGCTTCCGGCGATGCTGCCGCGGCGGGGCGCCCGCCCGGAGTTCCTGACGCCCGCGCCGGACACCCGGCTGCCCGACTTCGAGGCCGAACTGGCCCGGCTGCGCCGCACCCGTACCGCCGACGTCCGCGTGAGCCTGGACCGCACGTACGGGTCGAGGGCGCTGATGCCGGTCAGCGTCCGGCCGCTGCACGACGATCCACGCCGCGGCCTGGCGGAGCTGAGCGGTACCCTCGACCGGTTGTGGCGCCGGCTCGTCGCGCCGTACTGGCCGCGGCTGGCGCGGGTACTCGACGCGGACATCGTGCGCCGCGGCCGCCGGCTGGCCGAGGAGGGCATCGCCGGGCTCGCGGCCGACCTGCACCCGGACGTCCACTGGACGGCCGAGGGGCTGGCGCTGGACCTGCCGACCCGGGAGCGTGAGGTTCAGCTTGGCCGGGGCGGGCTGGTGCTCGTGCCGTCCGTGTTCAACTCGTCGGGGATCATGGTGAAGATGGCCACCACGAGCCGGACCACGCTGCGGTACCCGGCACGGGGCGCGGCCGCCGTCTGGGAGCAGGACCTGGGTGGTCCACCGTCCGGGGCGCTCGTCGGGCTGCTCGGGCGCCCGCGCACCATGATCCTGCGGCGGCTCGCCGTCCCGGCGACCACGGTCGAGCTGGCCCGGGACCTGGGTGTCACCCCGAGCGCGGTCAGCCAGCATCTGGCCGCCCTGCTCGCCGGCCGCCTGGTCGCCCGCGAGCGGCAGGGCCGGTCCGTCCTGTACCTGCGGACCCCGGTCGCCGACGAGTTGTGCGCCGGGTGACTCAGCCGTTCTCGTCGCGCCCGCGCCCACACCAGCCGGTCGACGTCACCCAGGAAGTACTGGCTGCCCTGCCAGGCGACCGGGTGTGACTCGCGACGGCCGTCGACCGAGAACCCGATGCCGATGTCCATGCTCACCTTCCGGCCGTCCACAATGGACAGCGTGAACCGCTGGTTCTCGACCGTCCAGCCGCCGGTAATCCGGGCGGGTACGGGGCGAGGGTGGCGACCGCCAGCAGCACGTACGCCTCGCCGCGCCGGGCCGGGTCGAGGAGGGCGTCCTGCCCAGGTACGGACTCCAGGCACCGGCGCAGCGCCCGGGGCGCGGTGCCGTACCGGTGCTCGCCCAGCAGCCGGCGGCCGGCGGCGAGCAGTTCGTCGCATGAGCGCCGGGATCTGCCTCATGCCATCCACGCCGGCACCGGGCGGTGCGCGCCGGCAGGCGTTGCCCGTACCCGGCCGGATCGGAAACGGGAAAGGTCAGTGGCGGCGGGGGTGGGTGGCCGCTCAGCGCCGCTCGGGCAAAGATGAGCACGAATGGACTCGCGGCGGCAGCCCCGGCCGCGACCCTGCGGGCATCACGATCTTACGAGTACATGTAGCAATTGCAGCAGGGATCGACCAACTTATTGCGGATAGATGTCGCTCGCGTTACGGTGCCTCTAACACCGCCCGCTCCGGTGCGCAGGTCCGGCCCGATCGCCGCCTGCTTGCTCCCCGTACCCCCGGGGAGCCGACGAAGTAGCGCAGCTCCTACCACCGCTGCTCCGGTCGGCACGCGCGTGCCGAGTCGGCCGCGGCGGCGGTCGTCCGTCCAGCAGCCCTTTGGCTTGTCGAGAGTGAGCAGCAGATGCCCGTCCCAACTGCCAGACGGAGGCGCCTAGTCGGCGCCGCCGTCGTCACCGCCGCGATGGTCGCGGCCGGTGTCACCGCCGTCATCGAGGCCGGTCCGGCGTTCGCGGCCGCTACCGGCGGCGTCGGTGCGACCCTGCCCTACGTCGAGGTACAGGCGGAGAACTCCGCCACGAACGGCACCGTCATCGGCCCGAGCGCCGTCTACGGCACGCTTCCCGCCGAGGCTTCCTACCGCAAGGCCGTGACGCTGCAGGGCAGCGGACAGTACGTCGAGTTCACCACGCCGGTGACGACCAACTCGATCGTCTTCCGGTACAGCATCCCGGACACCGCTGGCGGCTCGGTCTACACCGCGCCCCTGTCGCTGTACGTCAACGGCACCAAACAGTCCAACTTCACCTTGACCAACGCGTACAGCTGGTACTACGGCGGGTACCCGTTCACCAACTCGCCGGGCAGCAACCCGCACCACTTCTACGACGAGGCGCACCGCCTGTTCACGACGAGCTACCCGGCCGGCACCAAGTTCCGGCTGCAGATCGACGCCGAGGACACCGCCTCGTCGTACACGATCGACTTCGCCGACTTCGAGAACGTGGGCGCCGCCCTGTCGCAGCCGGCCGGCTCCGTCTCCATCACCAACTTCGGGGCGGACCCGAGCGGCTCGGGCGACTCGACCGCCGCGTTCAACTCGGCGATCAGCTCGGCCGGAGCGGGCGGTACCGTCTGGATCCCGCAGGGCACCTTCCGGGTACCCGGGCACATCGTGGTCAACAACGTGACCGTCCGCGGCGCGGGCATGTGGTACTCGACGGTCACCGGCGCGGCGCCCGGCTTCTACGGCAACAGCGCACCCACCGGCAGCAGCGGCGTGCACCTGGCCGACTTCGCCATCTTCGGTGACGTGCAGGAGCGCAACGACAGCGCCCAGGTCAACGGCATCGGCGGCGCGATGAACAACTCCACTGTGGACCGTCTGTGGATCGAGCACATGAAGGTCGGCGCGTGGATGGACGGCCCGTTCACCAATCTGGTGCTGTCCGGCATGCGCATCCGCGACACCACGGCCGACGGCGTCAACTTCCACGGCGGCGTGACCAACTCGAAGGTGACCAACAGCGACCTGCGCAACCTTGGCGACGACGGCCTGGCGACCTGGGCCGACCAGGCGATCGGCCCGGACTCGGGCGACTCCTTCGACCACGACACCGTGCAGTACCCGATCCTCGCCAACGGCATCGCCGTCTACGGCGGCCACGACAACTTCGTCACCGACAACCGGGTCATCGACGCCGGCCTGACCCAGGGTGGCGGCATCCACGTCGCGCAGCGCTTCTCGTCGACCCCGCTGGGCCGCACCGACGTGCTGCGCAACACCCTGATCCGCGACGGCAGCCTCGACCCCAACTGGAACTTCGGCGTCGGTGCGCTGTGGTTCGACGCGCGGGACGCGGCGATGAGCGGACTGACCAATGTGGACAACATCCTGATCCAGCAGAGCCCGTTCGAAGCGATCCAGTTCGTCTCGGGCTCCAGCATCACCAACGTGCAGATCAACAACGCGACCATCCAGAACACCGGAACGTGGGTGGTGCAGGAGCAGGTCGGCGGCTCGGCGACGATCTCCAACAGCACGGCGACCGGTACGCAGGCGCCCGCGCCGGTCTACAACTGCGGCGTCGGCTTCACGCTGACCGACGGCGGAGGCAACTCCGGCGTCACCAGCCCGACCGCGTGCCAGAACATCACCGCCCCGGCCTTCCCGCCGTACCTGCCTGACAACGGCTCGCTGATCTCGGTCAGCCCGAGCACGCTCGGGTTCGGTACCGTGGCCACCGGCGCGTCCAGCCCGGCCCAGACGGTGACGGTCACCAACACCGGCAGCGCTTCGGCCCCGGTCAGCTCCATCGCGGTCACCGGTGACTTCAGCCAGACCAACACCTGCGGCGGCTCCATCGCGGCGGGCGCCTCCTGCACGGTCAGCGTGACCTTCCGGCCGACCGCGACCGGCTCCCGTACCGGCAGCCTGGCCATCACCGCCTCCGGCATCACGAGCACCGTGGCACTGTCCGGTACTGGCGTGGCGCCCGGGCCGATCCTGAGCCCGAACCCGTCGGCGCTCACCTTCGCCGGTACCGTCGTCGGCAGCTCGTCGCCGGGCCAGACCGTGACGGTGTCCAACACCGGCACCACGTCGGCCACAGTCTCCGGGGTCTCCGTCTCCGGCGACTACGCGCAGACCAACAACTGCGGCACCCTAGCCGTCGGCTCCTCGTGCACGGTCACGGTCACGTTCGCGCCGACCGCGTCGGGGACCCGCACGGGTGCGGTGACCCTGACCAGCAATGCCAACAACAGCCCGACGTCGATCAGCCTGACCGGCAGCGGGATCGGTACCACTACGAACATCGCGCTGCACCAGCCGGTCACCGACAGCGGCGAGGTGTCCGGGTTCCCGGGCAGCAACGCGACCGACGGCGACGCCAACACCTACTGGGAGAGCACCAACAACGCATTCCCGCAGTGGCTACAGGTGGACCTCGGCGCCAGCTACAGCATCGGTAAAGTCACCCTGAAGCTCCCGCCGTCCTCGGCGTGGGGCACCAGGACCCAGACCCTGTCGGTTCTCGGCAGCACCAACGGTTCGAGCTTCACCACTATCGTCAACTCAGCGACCTACACCTTCACGTCGCCGACCAACGTCGTGAACATCACGGTACCGTCGTCGACCGCGCGGTACGTGCGGCTCAACTTCACCGCCAACAGCGGCTGGCCGGCCGGGCAGGCGTCGGAGTTCGAGGTGTACCCGAGCGGCGGTACCCCGCCGAACACGGCCACCTTGAGCACCAACCCGTCCTCGCTGACCTTTGCCAGCCAGGCGCTGAACACGACGAGCGCGGCACAGGCGGTCACGGTCACCAACACCGGTACCGCAGCGGCCTCGGTCTCGGGCATGTCGACGTCCGGTGACTTCAGCCAGACGAACACCTGCGGCACCTCGATCGCGGCCGGGGCGTCCTGCTCGGTCAGCGTCAGCTTCCGGCCGACCGCGTCGGGTACCCGCACGGGCAGCCTCACCATCACCAGCAGCGCGACCAACAGCCCGACGGCTGTCGCGTTGTCCGGTACCGGCGCCGGTACCGTGAGCACCGACCTCGCGGCCGGTAAGCCGACCAGCGAGTCCAGCCACACCGACGTGTACCCGTCGTCCAACGTCACCGACGGCAACCAGGCCACCTACTGGGAGAGCGCCAACAACGCCTTCCCGCAGTGGGTGCAGGTCGACCTGGGCTCCGCCCAGAGCGCCAGCCGCATCGTCCTGCAGTTGCCGTCTGGCTGGGGCGCGCGCAACCAGACGCTGTCCGTCCTCGGCAGCACCGACGGTTCGAGCTTCACCACGATCGTCGGCTCGGCGACCTACACGTTCGATCCGTCCAGCAACAACACGGTCACCATCACGTTCCCCGCGACGTCCCAGCGCTACTGGCGGCTGAACTTCACGGCGAACACCGGCTGGCCGGCCGGGCAGTGCTCGAGCTTCCAAGTCTGGAACAGCTGACCGGTACAGGCGACGTGGCCGGGCGCCCTCGGGCGCCCGGCCACGCGCGTGTTCTCAGGCAACCGCCTTGGCCTGGCGGGGAGAGCAGGAACGCGGCGGCGAAGGTCACCGCCAGCAAGGGCGCATCATCAAGCGGATGCCGCTGGCCGCCCCGTGCACCCCGGGGACCACCGCGGTCCCGCGTGGTCCCCGACGGGATGGTCCCGGGGACCACCTTCTACTGGGCCGCGGCGCGGTCATGCAACGGGACGTGCCCTGCGCGGGCGCAGCCTGACCCCGCGCAGTCTCGCCGAGGGGCCGCGGGTACGGCATCCGCCGCGACAGGTTGGTGCCCAGCTGGAGGCGTCGAGTCATTCCAAGGTCTCAGCGTCGTCCCTGATCCTAGTCGGCGGCTCAGCGCCGTCGGCCGTCCGGCGCTGACGTGGCGCCCATGTTTCGGCGAGTTACACGTTCGGCTGTCACACCGACTCACACCGACTCACACAGGCAGGCGATAACAGCTGCCTGTTGTTGCCGGGACCGCGTCTGTTGACCAGCACGTCGCCGCGGCGGCCGGACACGGCCCGCCGGCCACCCTCCTCGCTCGACTGTGCGGCGTCCTGCCCGTGCTGGGGCCCGCTTCGGTGCCCGCCTGTCTGCCCGGCCTGAGCCGGGCACCCACCCGGGCACCCTCACTCCATCACAACCCCAGCCCAAGGCGCCTGCCGCCGCCCACCGCGCCCGTCCCGACGCAACAAGGGTTGCTATTCATTGCAAGGGGCACGCCGTATGGGGGACTCATGACGGGCCGTGATCCACTCCTGCCCGTCCTGGCGCAACTGACCGACCGGGACCGACACCTGCTCGAACTACTACACGACCACAAAGTGCTGACCACCGAACAGATCGCCACCGCACAGTTCCCCAACCTCGACACCGCCCAGCACCGGCTGATCAAGCTCTACCGCCTCGGCATCAGCAAACGCTTCCATTGGCCGTGCGTACACGAACCTGGTCAACCAGGCCGGGGTGGTCAGTCAGTCCATCGTGGACAGCAGCTGCTCCAGTGCGCGTGCCATGTTCGAGCGCCAGCCGCCGCCCATCACCGTGAAGGCGTGCTGCTGCCACGGGTCGTCCGGGTCGAAGCCGGCGTGCTCCAGGAACAGGCGGGTACCTCGGCCCTCCGCGCGCAGCGTCCAGGTGACCGTGGTGTCCAGGTTGCCGCCCCGCCAGGCCAGCCGCAGCAGGTGCTCGGGCTCCACGTCGAGTACCTCGCAGTGCACGATGCCGTCGAATCCACCGGACGGCTGCGGCGCGGTGCGGAAGGTGAACCGGTGCCCGACGACCGGCGTGAAATCGTTGGGCATCAGCCAGCGGCCCAGCAGTTCCGGGTCGGTCAGCGCGCGCCAGACGCGGGCCGGGGGATGGCCCAGGTACTGGTCGACGGCGATCACGCCGCTGCCGGTCACAGCTCCTCCTCGTCCAGCAGGTCCCGCAGGTTGGCCAGCTTCTCCCGCCAGAACCGCTCGTAGGGGCCGACCCACTCGGCCAGCTCCCGAAGCGGCTCGGCCCGCAGCGAGTAGAGCCGCTGCCGGCCGGCGCGGCGCTCCACCACCAGCCCGGCGTCCTTGAGCACCCTCAGGTGCTCGGACAGGCTGGGCCGGCGCATGTCGAAATGGCCGGCGAGGTCCTGCACAGGGTGCGGCCCGCCGTCGCGCAGCAGGCCGAGCACGCGCCGCCGGACCGGGCTGGCCACCGCGGCGAACACGTCGACCTCAGTCACCGGCCGACGCTCCGTCGGAGGCGGCCGCGCCGGCCGAGGCCTGCAGCACGATGCCGTTGCCGTCAGGGTCGTCGAAGGTGACGAACCGGCCCCAGGGTGCTTCCTGGATACCGCCCCCGACCGGTACCCCGAGGCCGGTCAGCCGGGCCAGGTCGCCGTCGAGGTCGTCGGTCTCCAGTACCAGTCCATTGAGCGAGCCCGGCGGCATGGTGGGGAACCAGGTGACCAGGGTGATCGAGGTTTCCGCGCCCTTCGGTGCCACCTGCACCCAGCGCTGGTCCGGTCCCATCGGGTTCTCCCGTACCAGCGTCATGCCGAGGACGTCGACGTAGAAGTCGCGGGCGCGGTCCTGGTCGGTGACGGGTATGGACAGCAGTTGCACGTGGGTGATGGTCATGCCGGCGACAATAGGTAGGGAAGTCCCTACCAGTCAAGTCGGGCCCGCGGGTAACCGTCGCTCACGATTGGGTCACGCGTCGGACAAGGCCGGGTCCGGCCGGCCCGCGCCGCCGTCCGACCGCCATCAGCACCTCCGACACCACGGGAGGAAACAGATGGCGAAGAAGATCGCGATGGCGCTCGTCCTTGTCGGCTTCATGGCCCTGGCGGGCTGCACCAGCGGCAAGGCCAGTAACGGCTCCGCCGCACTGCCGCAGAAACGGCCCGCCCCGCCCGTCGCGCCGTACGCACAGGGCGGCCCCAATGGCGCGGCCGGGTCGGGTACCGGCGCCGGCGCGGCCGGCGGTACCGGCGGCTTCGGCGGTACCGGTGGCTTCGGTACCGAACTCGACCCGGTTGACTATCCACAGTCGACATTCGGGATGGACGTCGACACGGCGTCCTACGGGTACGCGCGCAACCTCATCCAGCAGGGTGAGCGACCGGCACCGCAGGACGTGCGGCCGGAGGAGTTCGTCAACTCCTTCCGACAGGACTACCCGCAGCCGGCCGGCAACGGGTTCAGCATCCAGCTTGACGGGGCCCGGCTGCCCGGTACCCAGCGGATCGGCGGCGACGTGCGGTTGCTGCGCGTCGGCCTGCAGACCCGTGGCGAGCTGCCGTCCGAGCGGGGCGACGCCGCGCTCACCTTCGTCATCGACGTGTCCGGCTCGATGGGCGACCCGGGCAAGCTGGACGTGGTCAAGGACGCACTGCACACCCTCGTCGACCAGTTGCGCCCGACCGACTCGGTGGCCATCGTGACCTTCAGCAACGAGGCGACCGTCGTCCGGCCGATGACCCCGGTCACCCAGCGGGCCGTGCTGCACACCGCGGTCGACCGGCTGCAGGTGGAGGGCAGCACGAACCTGGAGGCCGGCCTGGTCAAGGGGTACCAGGTGGCCCGGGACGGGTTCCGGGCCGGTATCACCAACAGGGTCATCTTGCTGTCCGACGGCCTCGCGAACATGGGTGACACCGACGCCGCGCCGATCCTCGCCCGGGTCCGCGACGAGGCGGACAAGCAGATCACCCTGCTCGGCGTCGGGGTCGGCAGCGACTACGGCGACACGCTGATGGAGCAGTTGGCCGACCACGGCGACGGCATGGTCGTGTATGTGAGCGGGCAGGACCAGGCTCGGCAGGTGTTCGTCAATCAGTTGCCGGCCAACCTCTCGGCCCGGGCGCTGGACGCGAAGGTACAGGTCACCTTCGATCCGCGGACCGTCGAGGCGTACCGGCTCATCGGGTACGACGACCGGGCGCTGCCGGACTCCGCCTTCCGCAACGACACGGTGGACGGCGGCATGGTGGGGCCGGGGCACAGCGTCACCGCGCTGTACACCGTGCGGCTGCGCGAGGGCGCGTCCGGACCGGTCGCGCACGCGCAGATCCGCTGGCAGGATCCGGGTACGCAGGAGGCGGAGGAGCAGGGCGGCCTGGTCGAGGCGTCCGACCTCGGCGCGGACTTCAGGGCCGCGCCGGCCCGGCTGCAGGTCGACTACGCGGCCGCGTACTTCGCCGAGTCGCTGCGGCGCAGCCCGTACGGCGCCCAGGTGGCGCTGCCCGACCTCGCCGCGATCGCGTCCTCGGCGGCCGACCGCACCGACGACAGCGCGGTCGCCGACCTCGCGGCGGTGATCCGCCGGGCCGCGCGCTGACGCCGGTCCCGACGGGGAGCCGTGTCGATTCGGTGCGGCTCCCCGCGCGGGTTTGGCCGCCGGCCGGCCGTAGCCGGAGGCGCCGGAACTGGTGTCCCGGTGAGACGCGACCGTGATCGCGGGCCGGCATCCTCGACGGCATGACCGCGCCGACCGCCGGACTCCGGGCCGCGCTGGCCTGGCTGGCGCACCCGGCCACGGTGCTGGCGACCGTGCTGCTCGTGCTCAACGACCACGTGCTCAAGGCCGCCGCGCCGGGGTTCGTGACCGGCAAGCTCAGTGACATTGCCGGGCTGGTTCTGGCGCCCGCTCTGGTCGCCGTCGCGCTCACGACCATCCGGGTACCGGCGAGGATCGCCGGGGTACTCGCGTGCGGTCTGGTCGGCGCCGGATACTCGGCGGTCAAGGCGAGCCCGGTCGTGGCCGGGTACGCGTCGGCGGGGTGGAGCCTGGTCAACGGACCGTCCACAGTGGCGGCCGACGGTACGGATCTGCTGGTGCTGCCGGCGCTCGGCCTGGCCTGGCTGGTCTGGCGCCACGCCCGGACCCGCCCGCCGCGCGACCGCCTGTGGCGGCTGTTCGTCGCGCTCGTGGTGCTCCCGGTGTCCTCGCTCGCGGTCGCGGCCACCAGCGCCCCGATCTACGAGGACGCGATCGCGGTGACGGTGTGGCACGGCCGGATCGTCGTCGGCATCGGCAACGCCTACCACCCGGGGAGCGGGGTGGACTTCTACCAGACCAGCCCGGACGCCGGCCGGTCGTTCGCCGCCATGGCGAGCGGCGACCTGACCGCGTTCCTGGGCGAGCTGCCGGCGCTGCCTACCGCCGCGACGACGGGCTGCCAGCCGGGCGCGTCCGGACACTGCTTCCGCGTCGTGTCCGGCCGGCTGCGGGTGGAGGAGAGTACCGACGGCGGCGTCACCTGGCGGGTCGCCTGGCAGGTGACCGAGGCGGAGCGGCAGAGGCTCGCCGCGCGGTACCCGGAGGTTGGCAACCCCGACGTGTACCTCAGTTCGGTCGCCCTCGCGGTCCTCGACCAGCCGGGCGGCTGCGTCGTGCTGGTGGCCAACGGCCGCGACGGGTTCCTCCGGCGGGACGTGTCCGGGGCGTGGACCCGGATCGGGTTCGGCACCGATGCGGCAACCGGGTACGCGCGGCCCGCGCCAGCCATCCCGCCGCCGTCGGTGCCGTCGGTCACCGCCGCCCTGCCGCCGGTGATCGCGGCCGGGCTGATCGTCGGCGGCTGGGTCGTGCTGCTCGGCGCCGGAGCCGCCCTGGTGCGTGGCGGCCGGGCCCGGCAACTGTGGGCCAGCGCTCCGCTCGTCGCGGTCGGCTCGCTGCTCGCCTGGATCTTCGGGCGGGTCGCCGGCCCGGGCGCCGCCGTACCGCTGATCCTGCTCGGCTGGCTGTTCGCCGTGGCCGTCACGGGTACCGGCGTCGTGTTGTGCCTGTGGCTGGCGGTCAACGACTGGTACCTGCGACGGCGCGGGGCGCTGTTCATCCCGCTCGTCGGGCTCGGTACCTGGCTAGCCGTGGTGGCGCCGTTCGCCGGGGCGGCGACGGTGGGCTGGCCGGCGCACCGGGTACCGGTCGCGGTGACCGCTGCGCTGGTGGGCGCGGCGGGCAGCGTCGCCCTCGGCCTGCGCTTCCGGTCGGTCGCGCCGGCCGGGCCGTCCTCACCGATGGCGCCTGCGGCCGGACCCGTCGAGCCGCGGTCGGTGCGGCCTCCGGTGCCGCCGGGAGGACCGCCGCCGCCGCGCTAGAGTGATCTTGTGATCGAGGTGCCCATCTCCGTGCTCGACCTCGCCCCGGTGGCCACCGGTACCACGGCCGGGCAGGCGCTGCGGTACACGACCGAACTCGCCGTACGCGTCGAGGAGCTGGGGTACCACCGGATCTGGGTCGCCGAGCACCACAACATGCCGGCCATCGCCAGCTCCTCGCCGGCCGTGCTCATCGCCCACCTCGCAGCGGCCACCTCGCGGATCCGGGTCGGGTCGGGCGGTGTGATGCTGCCCAACCACGCGCCGCTGGTGGTGGCCGAGCAGTTCGGCACCCTTGAGGCCCTGCACCCCGGGCGGGTCGATCTGGGCATCGGCCGGGCGCCCGGCACCGACCAGCTGACCGCGCTTGCCCTGCGCCGCACCATGGAGGGGCTCAGCGCCGAGGACTTCCCGCGCGAGCTGGCCGACCTGATGGGCTTCTTCGCCGGGGACGTCGAGCGGCAGCGGATAGTGGCCAGCCCCGGGCGGGGAGACCGGCCGGACATCTGGCTGCTGGGCTCCAGCGGGTACAGCGCGCAGCTGGCCGGGCTGCTCGGCCTGCCGTTCAGCTTCGCGCACCACTTCAGCGCCGCGAACACCCTGCCCGCCCTCGCGCTGTACCGGCAGAGCTTCCGCCCGTCGCAGTGGCTCGACGAGCCGTACGCGATGGTCGCGGTCAGCGCGGTGTGCGCCGATACCGACGAGCGCGCCCGGTACCTGGCCGGGCCGGCGATCCTGTCGTTCCTGCGAATGCGCCAGGGCCGGCCGCAGCCGCTGGCCACCCCCGAGGAGGCGGCCCGGTACCCGTACACCGACGTGGACCGGGAGTTCGCCGAGCAGCGGTTCGAGGGCCAGGCGCTCGGCTCCCCGGAGACCGTCTCGGCCCAGCTCACCGACCTGCTCGCCCGTACCGGTGCCGACGAGCTGATGCTCACCACGATGGTGTACGACGTCGCCGACCGGATCCGCTCGTTCGAACTAATAGCCGAGAAGGTGATGACGCGGAGCTGACCGGGACCGGTCCCCGCAGACCCGGAGGGACATCGATGGACGACATCACGGCGCTTATCCTCGACGACCACGAGGCGTTCCGGCGCGGCTTCGCCCGGCTGGACGACGCGGAGGGCGTGGAGCAGCTACGCGCGGTGTGGGAGCCGCTGGCGCTGCACCTGGAGATCCACGCCGAGGCCGAGGAGTGCATCCTCTACCCGCATCTGCTCAAGAAGGGCGACGACGCGCGGGACGAGACGGACGACGCGATCCGCGACCACAACAAGATCCGCGACGCTGTCGCCGGCGCGGCCCGCCACGAGGTCGGTACCGACGGCTGGTGGCAGGCGGTCTGGGCGGCCCGCAAGGAGAACAGCGAACACCTGGCGGAGGAGGAGGACGGTGCCCTGCCCGACTTCCGCCGGCACGCGAGCGCCGAGTTGCGCGCGGACCTCGGCGGGCAGTGGCTGCGCTTCTACGGGGAGCACCCGAGCGGTCGCGGGCTGACGTTCACCGACAAGGATCCCGGCCAGTACATCGACGACAACCGCTGAGTGCGGCAGGGACGGCCGCTCGCCGTCCCCGCCGCGTTGCCCCGTCAGCTCACGAACTGCCAGAGGGCCGGCACGTTCGGCGGGTCTCAACCGGGCAGCGAGGTGTGGCTCTGTAGGCACCGGTAGGTATGGCCGTTGTAGGTGACGGTCTGGCCGACGGTGTAGGAATGGTACGGCGCCCAGGTACCGGCACCACCGCCGCCACCTCCGCCCGGCCGGCGAAGGCCGAAATCAGGAGAGGCGGGCGGCGGCGGTCGCCGTGCTCGCCGCCGCCGCCCCCGCGCCCGCCGCGGTCTC
>CAZYCD010000013.1:0-53090 GCA_964645345.1 uncultured Micromonosporaceae bacterium | reverse complement strand
GATCGTCGCGCCGACCTGGCTCTTGATGTCGTCGCCGACGATCGGAAGCCCGGCCGCCTCGAACTTGGCCGCCCACTCCGGGTCTGAGGCGATGAACACCGGCAGGGCGTTCACGAAGCCACAACCCGCGTCGATGGCGGCCTGGGCGTAGAACTTGTCGGCCTGCTCGGAGCCGACCGGCAGGTACGAGACGACCACGTCGACGCGGGCGTCGCGCAGCGCCTGCACCACGTCCACCGGCGACTCGTCGGACTCCTCGACGGTCTCCCGGTAGTACTTACCGAGGCCGTCGAATGTCGGGCCGCGCTGCACCTGGATCCCGGTCGGGGGCACGTCGCAGATCTTGATGGTGTTGTTCTCGCTCGCGACGATCGCCTCGGCCAGATCTCGCCCCACCTTCTTGGCGTCCACGTCGAACGCGGCGACGAACTCCACGTCCGAGACGTGGTAGCCGCCGAAGTCGACGTGCATGAGACCGGGTACCCGCTCGCTCGCGTCGGCGTTCCGGTAGTACTCAACGCCCTGTACCAGCGACGAGGCGCAGTTTCCGACGCCGACGATGGCCACGCGGACCGAACCCATCTGGTCAGCCTCCTTCTTCTTCATGAACGTCCGCTCCGGTAGCTCTCTGGACTCCTCCAGGCGGAGGCGGGGTGGTCTTGGTCTTCTGGCCCGGCTGGCCGCCGGAGCGCTCGGTCGCGATCAGCTCCTCCAGCCAGCGGACCTCGCGCTCGCACGCCTCGAGCCCGTGCCGCTGCAGCTCAAGGGTGTACGCGTCGATCCGCTCGGCGGCGCGGGCCAGCGAGTCGCGTAGGCCCTCGCGGCGCTCCTCGATCCGGCGCCGACGACCCTCCAGGATCCGAAGCCGGGTGTCCTGGTCGGTCCGCGCGAAGAACGCGAAGTGCACTCCGAACGCGGCGTCCTCGTAGGTCTCCGGTCCGACCTGGGCGAGCAGCTCCTGGAACCGCTCCTTCCCCTCCGCGGTGATCTTGTAGACCACGCGCCCACGGCGGCTGGTCAGGGCCGGGGCCTCGGTAGCGCCGTCCGGCATGGGCGGCTCCCCCTCGGTGATCAACCCGGCGGTCTGCAGCCGGCGCAGGGTCGGGTAGAGCGAGCCGTAGGAGATGGCCGCCCGGATCGCGCCGAGCTTGGTGTTCAGTTGCTTGCGCAGCTCGTAGCCGTGCATGGACGACTCTTGCAGAAGGCCGAGAATGGCGAGGTCGAGCACCCGGCCTCCTTCCGATGTATCGCGCCGATACATCGGACAGTACCTCCTGACCCGGCCTCGGGCAACAACCTAGGCGCTGCCGTATCACTACCGGGTGTCACGGAGGTCGCTCCGGCGGCGACGGGCGCGTACCCTCGTGCCCATGCGTACGCAGCGGCAGGTGGTGGACTACTCGCTACAGAAGCGGGCGCTGCTGCGCGAGGTCTACTCGGGCCGGGTCGGCACGTACGAGGTCTGTGACGCCTCGCCGTACCTGAAGAACGCCGCCCGCTTCCACGGCGAGGCGACGGACGTCCGGTGCCCGGTGTGCCGGCGCGAGAACCTGACGCATGTGCACTACATCTACGGCGACGAGCTGAAGCAGTCGGCCGGGCAGGCCCGCTCGCGGGCGGAGCTGCCGGTGCTGGCGATGACGTTCCGTGAGTTCCAGGTTTACGTGGTGGAGGTCTGCCGCGGCTGCGGTTGGAACCACCTGGTCGAGCAGTATCTGCTCGGCCGCGCGGGCCTGGACGAGCCGGGCGCCAGTTCGGATGGTGCTGGTCGACGACGGCGCGAGGTCGCCGAATGACCGACGCCCATCAGGCCGGGATCCGGCAGCCGCTTGCGGCGGGCGAGCGCCACAACGAAGGTCCGATTAGTACCAATCCTCCGGATAGGCCAGGTGACTCAAGGTCACTGGTCGGTTCCATCAGCCGCATGCTCCGACCTGGACTGCGGCCCAGCTCACGGCAACTGGGTGGTGCTGCGTTCCACACCACCCCGACCGGCAGGGTGTGACAGATGAACCCGTCCTACGGCGATTCGACGAACTCTGCCCACGGCCGGGCCCGCGTACCGGGCTCGGGCGGTGGGTATGACGGCCACGCCGAGGGTGTGTACGACGCCTACGACCCGTACCAGAGCGACCCGTACCGTGACGGCCCGGCCTACCAGGCTCCGCCGGCGGTACCGTCGGCCGCGCCGGTGACCGCTCGGGCGTCGGTGCCTGTCGCCCCGGTCTCGCCCGCTCACGGCGGCGCGGTGACCGGGCGGGCCAGCGTCGGCCGGGCCTCCGTGCCGGTCTCCCCGGCCGGCCCCGCAGGCCCCACTGGTCCGGGCGGCCCGGGTGGTCCCGGCGGTCCGGGACGGGGCGCCGGCGGCAAGGGCGGGAAGGCCCCGAAGGGCAGCGCGCGCCGCAAGCGCGCCATGCGCCGCAATATCATCCTGTCCTCGTTCGCGCTGCTGATCATGCTGAGCGGACTGCTCGTCGTGGGCGGCACGTACTACTTCGACAACGTGAAGATGCCCGACCAACTGCCCGTGCCCGACCAGTCGACGACGATCTACTACTCCGACGGCACGACGCCGATGGCCAAGCTCGGCAACGAGAACCGGACCATCATCTCGCTCGACCAGATCCCGAAGTCGCTGCGGGACGCGGTCGTCTCCGCCGAGGACTCGACGTTCTACACGAACAGCGGCGTGGACTTCAAGGGCGTGATCCGGGCCGCGTGGAACAACGTCACCGGCGGCGACCGCCAGGGCGCGTCGACGATCACCCAGCAGTACGCCCGCAACATGGCCGACCTCGAGGGGATCACCTACGCCCGGAAGATCCGCGAGGCCGTTATCGCCATGAAGCTGAGCCAGAAGTACAAGAAGGACCAGATTCTCTGGGCCTACCTGAACAGCGTGTACTTCGGACGCGGCACCTACGGCGTCGAGGCCGCGGCGCAGGCCTATTTCAAGAAGGACGCGCAGCAGCTGACGGTCGAAGAGGACATGGTCCTGGCCTCGCTGATCAAGCAGCCCGAGCCGAACAAGACCGACGGCACCAAGGGCTACGACCCGGCCAACAGCCTGGAGAACGCGACAGACCGGTGGAAGTACGTCAAGGGGCAGATGGTCAAGGGTGGCTTCCTGAAGCAGGAGGTCGCCGACAAGATGGTGTATCCCACCACCTGGGTGAAGCCCGGTGACTCCGGTGCGGCCGAATTCGGTAAGGACACCCCGACGGGCTTCGTGGTGCACCAGGTGATGAGTGAGCTGACACACAACACCAACGGGAAGTTCACCGCGGACAACCTCAAGAGTGGCGGCTTCAAGATCGTTACGACCATCAACAAGTCCTACGAGGACGCGGCGATCAGCATCGCCGACGACACCGTCCAGGGCTCGGTGATGAGCGCGCAGCCGCCGAACCTCCAGGCCTCTCTCGTGGCGATCGAGCCGGGTACCGGTCGGGTACTCGCCTACTACGGCGGCCCCAACGGCTCCGGAGGCGACTACGCCGGCATCTGGGCCGACCCGGTGCTCGACAACGGGCAGTGGAGCGGGTACAACCACAATCCCGGATCGACATTCAAGATCTACACCCTCGCCACGGCGCTGAGCAAGGGCATCAGCGTGGACTCCTTCTGGGACGGGCCCCAGTCCAAGGAGTTCCCACCCGACCGGACCAAGACGTCGCCGGCCGGACCGGTCAGCAACCTTGGCGAGAGTTGCATGCAGGCCACCGGCACCAACAGTTGCACCCTGCAGCAGGCACTGGCCCTGTCGCTGAACACCGTCTACTACGCGGTCGGCATGACCGTTGGCAACGCCAACGTCATCGACATGGCGAAGGCGATGGGCATCCGGCACATCTGGGACGGCGACGGCAAGCGTTGGGACCTGACCCAGTACAGCGGCAAGGACCTCTACCCGAGCCACATCTTCAACTCCGTGGCCATCGGCGGCTTCGGCATCACGACGTTGGACAACGCCGACGGCGTCGCCACCGTCGCGGCGCGCGGCGTGCAGGCCGAGGCGCATTTCGTGGCCAAGGTCTACCAGGGCGCCAAGCTGGTCTGGCAGGAGGCCATCAAGCAGACCAAGATCACCGAGACGATGGGGATCAGCCAGCAGGCGATGGACGACGAGGCCTGGGCCATGCAGACGGTAAACCAGACCGGTCTGGCGAAGAACCACCTCGCGGGTAACCGGCCGGCGGGCGCGAAGACCGGTACCTGGGAGCTCGGCGCCACCAAGGACAACTCCCAGGCCTGGTACGTCGGCTTCACGCCGCAGATCGCCACCGCGGTCAACATCACCAGCCGGGACCCGAAGAACCTGGCGATCCGGTACGTCAACCCCGGTAGCAAGGCCACCAACGTCATGAACGGTACGAACACCCCTGGCGACATCTGGACCAAGTTCATGAACACCGTGCTCAAGGGCCAGAAGAACATGCCGTTGCCGGTACCGAAGCACGTCGGCGACACGACGGTCGGCAACGGCCAGTCCCCGCCGCCGTCGGCGCCGCCGGACCAGGGTGGCCAGGGCGGCGGCGACGGTAACGGCGGCGGCAACGGTGGGGCCAACCCGTGCCTGATCCCCGCCCTGTGCGTCACCCCCAACCCGCGCCCGAGTCGCGGCCACTAGCTGAACCTGCGGCCGGCGGGCTTTGCCGCCGGCCCTCCGCAGTGCAGGATGTACCGGTGACGCTGAGCACGACACCGGCATCCTTCGATGCGCCATCCCGGTCCGACGAGTTCGTCCGCGGCCTTTCGGAGGCGGTCGGCGGGCCGATGGGTGGCCACGCCGCGACCAGCCGACCCGGCCGGTTCTGGACCGCGGCGCGGGTGGTACTCGCCCTGATCTGCCTGACCCTGTCGCTGCACTGGGTGCAGAAGTCGCCCTGCCAGGACGGGGCGTGGACGGACTACAAGCAGTACAAGCTCATGTGCTACACGGACGTGCTCGCGCTCTACTACAACGAGGGCCTGTCCGACGGGCAGCTGCCGTACAAGGACCACGCGGTCGAGTACCCGGTCCTCACCGGCGCGTTCATGGGGCTGCTCGGCCTGCCGGTACACGCCCTGGCCAAGGACCGCCCAGGCATCAACCAGGGTGAATGGTTCTGGAACGCCAACGTCGTGGTGCTCGGCGCCATCGCGGTCGCCAGCGTCGCCGCCATGATCTCGCTGCGGCGGCGGCGACCATGGGACGTGGCGATGTTCGCGGCCTCACCGGCGCTCCTGGTGACCGCGACCGTCAACTGGGACCTGCTCGCCGTGGGCTTCGCGGTGTTCGGCATCTGGGCGTGGGCGCGAAGACATCCGGTACTCGCCGGGATCCTGCTCGGCCTGGGTACCGCCGCCAAGCTGTGGCCCGGCTTCCTGTTCATCCCGCTGCTGCTGCTCGGGCTGCGGGCGCGCCGGTTCGGAGCGACCCTGCTGGCCAGCGTGCTGGGTGTGGCCGTCTGGCTGGCGGTCAACCTACCGATCGCGTTCGCGTACCCGGACTCGTGGCGCAAGTTCTTCGACCTCAACCAGACCCGGGGCATCGACTGGGGCACGCTCTGGTACCTCGGGGTGCACTTCCCCTTCGTGGGTACCCTGCCGGGCTTCACCAAGCTGCAGGGCGACATCCCGGCGGTGAACTACCTGCAGTACGGGCTGTTCGCGGTGTGCTGCCTGCTGATCGCGGTACTGGTCGCCATGGCGCCGCGCCGGCCGAGGTTCGGGCAACTGGCGTTCCTCGTGGTCGCCGCGTTCCTGGTGTTCTCCAAGGTCTGGTCTCAGCAGTACGTGCTGTGGCTGCTACCGCTGGCGGTACTCGCCCGACCGCGGTGGGGCGCCTTCCTGGCCTGGCAGGCCGCCGAGATCCTCTACTTCTGCGCGTTCTACGGCGAACTGCTCGGCGCGTCCGGCAAGGGCGTCTTCCCCGAGTCGGTGTTCGACCTCGCCGCGCTGCTGCGACTGATCAGCGTCTGCGTCCTGGCCGGATACGTGGTCCGGGACGTACTGCACCCGGAGCGCGACGCGGTGCGCGACACGTACGACGACGACCCGGATGGCGGGGTGTTCGATGGCGCGCCCGATGCCGAGTGGGTGGGCCGGTTCCGGATACCGGAACCGACCCCTGCTCGCGAGCCGGCACTTGGGCTGGATCGGTAAGGCGGCGTTCGTCAGGTTCAGTCGAGCGTGTAGATGTACGTGTCGCCGTCGTCGATGCGGTTGATCCCGAGGCCGTCGATCGGCACGCTGGGGTCGGCCGCCCTGGCGTAGTCGCCGGAGCCGGCCGCCTCCGCCTTGAGCACGATGACCGTCCGGATTCCGAGGCGGCGCAGGTAATCGACGCTTGCCTGGTCCGGGAACGACCGGGTGACCGCCCTCGTGTTCTGCTGGTCGGTGGGGTCGAAGCCGCTGCCGCCGTTGACCATCCGCTGGAACTTCGTCGTCGACCAGATCATCACGTTCTCGTCCTGCAGTTGGCTGCTGGGCAGGACCATCAGCGGACCCTCGACGGCGCGGATGGCGGCGGGCTGCGCCGGTACCACGGGGTGATCGAGCTTGCCCCAGTTGGTCCCCTCGGCCAGTACCAGCAGGACCGGCAGCAGCGTGGCCAGGCGCATGAGCAGGTTAGGCCGGCCGGGCGCCCGCTCGGCGGCCAGTTCGTGGGAGCGCTGCACCAGGGTGCCGACCGCTCCCGCCGCGAGGATCGCCAGGAGCAGCGTGGTCCAGATGACCAGCCGGCCCGGCGTGCGGCTGGAGGACCAGAACGGCAGCACGTTGTACAGGACGACATAGCTGTAGGTGCCGCCGAAGAACTCGGTACCCATCGCCAGGATGATGCTGACCACGACACCGAGCAGCAGCCACAGCCGGGTGCGCAGCGACCAGACCGACAGGAACAGGCCGGCCGCGGCCAGCCCGTACAGCATGAAGCCGGGAAGTAGCGTGGTCTCCGCGGGCGCGCTCATCGTCGCCCGGGCCGCTTCGTGGGCGGCGCCCCAGGGCAGCGACTGTGCCGGAGCGGTGATGAACGCCCGAGCGGTCGGCGAGAACAGCGCCACGTCGGCCAGGGTGCGCCTCGCCTCGGGGTGCTGCTGGAGCACGTGCAGGTACGGCAGGCCCATGAACAGCCCGACGAGGCCGAACACCACCACGCCGGCCCCGTCGGCGATGAGCAGCCGGCGGCCCAGCGGGGGCCGGCCGCGCAGCAGCCAGCGGACGATCGACACGACGACGACGGTCACCAGCACGTAGGCGAACGGCAGGCCGATGCCGAAGCCGAGGCTGATCTGCCAGGCCGCGACGCACCAACCGGCCACCGCCCAGCCCGGGCGGGTGCGCTCCCGCCGGTACCCCCGGGTGAAGGAGAAGCCGTGACCCCGGGCGAGCATGGCGAGCGACAGCGCGATCCCGCCGACCGAGAGCACGTGCATGTGGCCGGCCTGGGCCCAGCGCCACGGCGCGTAGGCGAAGGCGGCGCCCGCGACGGCGGCGGCGGTGCGGCCGGCACCGAGCTGGCGGACCAGCGCGTACGCGCCGACGAAGGCCAGCCCGTGCAGCAGGATGAACAGCACGTTGTACCGGACGAGTGCGGCCGTCGGCCCGCTGCCGACGAGCCCGAACGGGAAGTACCCGAACAGGGTGTCGGAGAAGGCGTAGCTGTACGCGTCCGGATAGAACGCGTTGGAGTTGAAGATGTGCGCCGGGTCGGTGACCACGGCGTGCCCGGCCCAGGCGACCTGCCACGCCTGCAGGGTAGGGTCCCAGATGTCGGCCGGGATGGTGGTCGACGGGTGCAGCGCCGACGGCCAGGTCATCACGACGGCGATCACCAGCGCGACCAGGCTGACGATGGTCCACTCGTGGCTCAGGACCCGCCACACGGCCGCGCCGGTGCGACCGGCCCTGCCCGGTACCCGTTCGGGTCGCGGCCCGAAGTGGCTCCACGGGTCGGCGGGCTCGGCGTCGGCCCTTTCCCCGCTCTCCTCGTCGGCCTCGACCTGGACGGCCTCGGCCTGTGCCGCCTCGGCCGCGTCGGTTTCGGCCGCGTCGGTACCGGCGGTGGCCTCCCCCGCTGCGCCGTCCAAGCCGGCCGCCGGCTCGTCGCCGGCAGTGTCCTGGCCGGCCGCGTCCGCGGCCGCCGGGCGGTCCGCCGGCGCGGCCGGCTCCTCCTGATCCACGCTCATCCGTCCAACCGCTTCCGCAGGAGGGCGATGTCCGCCGACTGGCCTTCGGCACCGCCGGGGGTCTCCACGACCACCGGGGCGCCGGCCGCCCGGACCACCGCCACGATCAGATCGGGGTCGATGCTGCCAGATCCGAGGTTGTCGTGCCGATCCCGTCCCGAATCGAATTCGTCCCTCGAGTCGTTCGCGTGAATCAGGTCGATCCGACCGGTGATCGCCTTGACCCGGTCGACGATGCCCACGAGGTCCTCCCCGCCCGCGTGGGCGTGGCAGGTGTCCAGGCAGAAGCCCACCCCGAACTCGCCGACCGCTTCCCACAGCCGGGCGAGCGCGTCAAACCGCCGCGCGCACGCGTTGTCTCCGCCGGCCGTGTTCTCGATGAGCACCGGAGTGGCGAACCCGCCCTGCTCCGCCGCGTAGGCGAAGGTCTTGCGCCAGTTCTCCACGCCGATGGCCAGGTCGTCGCCGGCGTTGACGTGCCCGCCGTGAACGATCAGCCCGCGGGCGCCGACCTCCCGGGCGCCGGCAGCGTGGCTGAGTAGCAGCTTGCGGCTCGGGATGCGGATCCGGTTGTTGGTCGTCGCGACGTTGATCCGGTAGGGCGCGTGGATGAACACGTCCAGCCCGCTGCCGCGCAGCGCCTCGGCGTCGGTGCGCGCCCGCGGCTCCTGCCAGCCCTGCGGGTCGCTGAGGAAGAACTGGACGACCTCGGCGTCCCGGGCCCGGGCCTCGGCGAGCGGATCCAATAGATCGACGTGAGCTCCGATTCGCATGCCGCCGAGCCTACGTCCTGGCACCGACACCCGGCCGGTCCGGGCGGCGGGGGCCGCCGGGCCGGTACGGGGGCCGTCCAGCGCCGGTGGCGCGTGGCCGCCGGGGCGGTGCGTGACGGCCGGGCGGCCCGGCTCGTTGGACCAGTCGGTAGCGACCATCACGGTACCGGGACGAAAATTCGGACTATCAACACCGACCGGACAATCTTCCGGTACTCTCGGTCGCGAAAGGCTCCGCGGGGCGCCGTTACATCCAGCTCGTCGGTGTGGTCGTTCCTCCCCAGGTCCCACCCAGGTAGGCCGGATGGGGCGCCCCGCGGCTCTCGTCCCGGCCGGTACCACGCGGGCGTGAACCGGCCGCCGACCTTCAGGTATCCTTTCCAGGTTCGTCGACTCCACGTGCGCCGGGCTGGCCCCGGTGCACGTCGTCGTTCGGACGGCGCCAGACCTCCTGCCGCGGAAGGACCGCGGCCGTCAGCCCATAGGAGGTGAGAAAGTCTTGCGTCATTACGAGATCATGGTGATCCTCGACTCCAGTCTCGAGGAGCGCACCGTCGCCCCGTCGCTCGACACGTACCTGAACGTGATCCGCACCGCGGGTGGCTCGGTGGAGAAGCTCGACGTATGGGGGCGTCGCCGCCTCTCGTTCGAGATCAACAAGAAGACCGAGGGGATCTACGCGGTCATCGACCTGCAGGCCACACCCGAGGCCGTGGCCGAGCTGGACCGCCAGCTCCGGCTCAACGAGTCGGTACTGCGCACCAAGGTCATCCGGCCGGACGTCCGCTGACGTACCGGCGCGGCCCCCGCGAATCGTCGTAGTGCGGTGTCAGTCTGACAAGCGGCAGGCACGCCGTTCCGGCATGCTGCCGGGTACACGATGACGCGGACCGAAACGAGGAGTAGGCGATGGCAGGAGAGACCACCATCACGATCATCGGTAACCTGACCGACGATCCTGAGCTGCGTTTCACCCCGTCCGGAGCAGCGGTTGCCAAGTTCCGCGTCGCATCGACGCCGCGGACCCTGGACCGGGCCTCCGGCGAATGGAAGGACGGCGAGCCGCTGTTCCTGTCCTGCACGGTATGGCGTCAGGCGGCGGAGAACGTCGCGGAGTCGCTGCAACGGGGAGCCCGCGTGATCGTCTCAGGACGGCTGCGTCAGCGGTCGTACGAGACGAAGGAGGGCGAGAAGCGCACCGTCTTCGAACTGGAAGTCGACGAGATCGGACCGTCGCTGCGGTACGCCACGGCGAAGGTACAGAAGATGTCGCGCAGTTCGGGCGGCGGTGGCTACGGCTCCGGTGGTGGCCAGGGCGGCGGTGGCGGGTACGCCAGCGACGACCCGTGGGCGACCGCCACGCCGGCTCCCACGGGCGGTGGCGGGGGCAACTTCGACGACGAGCCACCTTTCTAGGTCATACGGAGTAGAGAGTCATGCCAAAGGCTGCGGCGCTTCGCAAGCCGAAGAAGAAGGTGAACCCGCTCGACAAGGACGGGGTCACCTACATCGATTACAAGGACACGGCGCTGCTGCGCAAGTTCATCTCCGACCGCGGCAAGATCCGCGCTCGGCGGGTGACCGGCGTCAGCGCCCAGCAGCAGCGGCAGATCGCCCGGGCGGTCAAGAACGCCCGGGAGATGGCGCTGCTGCCGTACACGACCACGGCGCGCTGAGGGGAGGCCGGACATGAAGATCATCCTTACCCAGGAGGTCACGGGCGTCGGTACCCCTGGCGACGTGGTCGAGGTGAAGGACGGCTTCGGCCGCAACTACCTGCTGCCCCAGGGCTTCGCGATCCCGTGGACCAAGGGTGCGGAGAAGCAGATCACGCTGATCAAGCGGGCCCGCTCGGCCCGGGAGATCCGGGACCTGGGCCACGCCAACGAGGTGCGCACCCAGCTCGAGTCGCTGAAGGTCAGCCTCCCGGCTCGGGCGGGCGACGGCGGCCGGCTGTTCGGCTCGGTCACCCCGGCCGAGGTCGTGGCGGCCGTCCGGTCCGCCGGCGGCCCCGACCTGGACCGCCGCCGGGTGGAGCTGCCCGGGCACATCAAGTCGACCGGCAGCTACCAGGTGCAGGTCAAGCTGCACCCGGAGGTCACCGCGAAGTTCTCGCTCAACGTGGTGGCCAGCAAGTAGGTCGATCCGTGGCGGCGCCGGTCCCGACGGGGCCGGCGCCGTTTTCATGCCGTGGCGAGGACCGAGAACAGGATCGTCGCCGCGCCCGCGCCGATCACGGCGGCGGAGAAGGCGGCGGTTATCGGGCGCCAGGCCCCGCTGCCCAGCCGGATCAGCATCGCGAACACGAGGCTCACCAGGATCGCCACGCCGAGCTTGGGAAGGCTGTGCAGCAGCGCGCCCAGGGCCGCGCTGCGGGCCGGCGGGCAGGTGTTGTTGACCGGGTTGGCGCACGCGGTGCCGGGCTTGCCGTCGAACGTCAGCGTCCAGGCCGCGAACAGCGCATAGGGGATGGCGTACCAGGCCACCGTCCAGCCGGCCGTGGCCGCGTACTGCTTCTCGCCCTCGACCTGGTTCCAGTCGGGACGGTCGATGGAGTGGCGCGCCACCGACCAGTCACGGCGGCGCGGGTACGGGGTGATCGGGATCGTCGCGTCGATGTCCGGCGAGAGGTGGCGGGCCCGGTTGCGGCGAACCACCCATTCGTCGTAATCCACCTCGGAAGCATCACCGGCATCGGGATCTTGCGCCATCGGCTGGACAGACAGATCTCGATGTGACTGCGACACGCCGGCTCAACTTTCTCCAGCCCACACCGTGTGGGCAACGTTTGTGCTCGTCACAGCGTATCCGCTGACTCGGACTGCAGCCGGTGCACAGCGAATGCACAGCGTTTCCCACACCCGCCCACCCTCGGTCCACAGAGTTATCCGCAGCCCCGTCAACAGGCCCGCTTGGTACCACGCCCGGCCGCTCGTACCGTGAGCGGACGGCCTCGGGTTGGAACTGTCAGACCCCACGCGGATCATCGGCAGCACGGGGCGGCGTGGGGTGGGGGTGACAGTGTCCATCAGTGATGAGGTCCGGCCGGAGCCGCGCTTCGTCGAGCAGCGGCCTGGCGAGCCGAGGCTGTCCGAGCAGCGGGCTCCCGAGGCGCGCCCGGAGCCGCGGGCGGACGAGGCGCAGTTCGACCGGTCGCCGCCGCAGGACGTGGCCGCGGAGCAGTCCGTGCTCGGCGGCATGCTGCTGTCCAAGGACGCCATCGCCGACGTGGTCGAACTGCTGCGCCCGGCGGACTTCTACCGGCCGGCGCACGCCCGGATCTTCGAGATGGTGCTGGACCTCTACGGTCGGGGCGAGCCCGCCGACGCGGTCACGGTGGCCGCGGCCCTGGCCGACGCTGGCGAGCTGGCCCGGGTCGGCGGGGCGGGGTACCTGCACACCCTCATGGCCAGCGTGCCGACCGCCGCGAACGCGGCCTACTACGCGAAGATCGTCGGCGAGCGGGCGGTGCTGCGCCGGCTGATCGAGGCCGGTACCCGCATCGTCCAGCTCGGGTACGGGTCGTCCGGCGGGGGCGGCCGGGACGTCGACGACCTCGTGGACATCGCGCAGCAGGCGGTGTACGAGGTGACCGAGCGCCGGGTCGGTGACGACTTCGCTGTCCTCTCCGATCTGCTGCAGCCGACGCTGGACGAGATCGAGGCGGTCGGCGCCCAGGGCGGGGTCATGACGGGGGTACCGACTGGATTCACAGATCTCGATCGGCTGCTGAACGGCCTGCACCCCGGCCAGCTGGTCATCGTGGCCGGTAGGCCCGGTTTGGGCAAGGCGCTCGCGTTGGACACCCCGCTGGCGACGCCGGACGGCTGGACCACCATGGGCGAGGTGCGGGTGGGCGACCGCCTGATCGGGGCGGACGGCAGGCTGACCACGGTGGTCGCCGCGACGGAGGTTCTGATCGACCGCCCGTGCTACGAGGTCGGATTCTCGGACGGGAGCACGATCGTCGCGGACGGCCTGCACCGCTGGCTCACGCGTACCCGCCGCGAGCGCCGTCGCGACCTGCCCGGCGAGGTGCGGACGACGGAGGAGATCGCCGCGACGCTCCGCACGGAGACCGCGGACCGTCGGCTCAACCACTGCGTGACCAACGCGCGTCCACTGGATCTGCCCGAGCGCGACCTGCTGATCCCGCCGTACACGCTCGGTCTGTGGCTGGGCGATGGACACAGCGCGGCGGCGCGGTTCACGACCGCGGACCCCGAGGTCATCCTGTTCATCGAGGCGGATGGCTTCGTAGTCCGTCCAAGCGGTCCGATGGTCTACAGCATCGCGCTGCCACCGGAGCCGCCGGTACCGGAACGGGACTGCGCCGTCTGCGGCCGCCGCTTCCAGCCTCAGGCGCACGGCATCCGCTCCTGCGGGCGCTCCTGTGGCGGCAAGGCCCGCTTCCTCTCCGCGGCTGAGCCGGCGGCGACCTGCATCGACTGCGGGGCGGCGACCAATGGGATCCGCAACGGATCCGCGCGTTGCGGCCCGTGCCATGCCCGGCTGGGCTCGGTGACCGCGAGACTCCGTACGATTGGTGTGCTGGGCGACAAGCACATTCCTGACGACTACCTTCGCGCCTCCGAGGCGCAGCGGCGCGCCCTGCTCGCCGGACTGCTGGACAGCGACGGCACCGTGACGCCGACCGGCAACGTGCAGTTCAGCGTCACCTCGCGTCGCCTCGCCGAGGATGTCTTTGAGTTGATCATCGGCCTCGGCTACCAGTGCACAATGACCACCAAGCGGATCAAGGGCCGGACATCGGCCTCCTCCACCGCCTACACGCTCAACGCGTCCATTGTGGACGATGTGTTCCGGCTGGAGCGCAAGCGGCTGGCACACAAGGAGCGCCGTCGTGGCAACGGGTCGACGACGGGCTCCCGCTTCATTGTGGACGTGCGCCGTATCCCCAGCGTGCCCGTGCGCTGCGTAACCGTCGACAACGACGACCACCTGTACCTCGCCGGCCGGTCGATGATCCCGACCCACAATTCGACCGCCGCCATGGATTTCGCCCGAACTGCGTCGGTCAGGCACAACTTTGCCAGCGCGATCTTCTCGCTGGAAATGAGCAAGGTCGAGATCGTCATGCGTCTGCTCTCGGCCGAGGCCCGGGTTCCGCTGCACGTCCTGCGGTCAGGACAGCTGTCCGACGACGATTGGACCAAGCTCGCCCGGCGGATGGGCGAGATCAGCGAGGCGCCGCTGTTCGTGGACGACACGCCCAACATGACGCTGATGGAGATCCGGGCCAAGGCGCGCCGGCTGCGCCAGCGACACGACCTCAAGCTGATCGTCGTGGACTACCTGCAACTGATGACCTCACCCAAGCGGGTCGAGAGCCGCCAGCAGGAGGTCGCGGAGCTGTCCCGTGGCCTCAAGCTGCTGGCCAAGGAGGTCGAGTGCCCGGTGGTCGCGGTCAGCCAACTCAACCGCGGACCGGAGCAGCGCACCGACAAGCGGCCCCAGTTGTCCGATCTCCGCGAGTCCGGGTGCCTCGTTGGCTCGACCCGTATCGTTCGAGCCGATACCAACAAGGAGGTAACGCTCGGCGAACTCCTCACGAGCGGGGAGCGGAACGTTCCGGTATGGGCGCTGGACGAGAGGCTGAAGTACACGGCGCAGACCATGACCAGCGTGTTCTCCAGCGGCGTGAAGCACACTTTCCGGCTGCGGCTCGCATCGGGCCGGGAGATCGACGCAACGGCGAACCATCCGTTCATGACTATCAACGGCTGGCGGCAGCTTGGCGATCTGGCGGTCGGCGGCAGGATAGCGGTACCGCGCCACATTCCCGGCCCAATGAAGGTCCAACCGTGGGAAGACGTGCGAGTGATCCTCTTGGCACATCTGATCGGGGATGGCTCCTTTGTGCGGCGCCAACCGATCAGGTACGCAAGCCGGGACGAGCTGAATCTGGCCGCCGTGGCTGACGCCGCTCGCTCGTTCGGAATCACCGCGGTTCGTGACGACTATGCCGCTGCCCGCGTAAGCACTCTTCGTCTACCGGCGCCGTTCCAGCTCGCGCGCGGGCGCCGCAATCCCGTCGCCGAATGGCTCGACGGCCTTGGCCTGTTCGGCCTGCGATCCCATGAGAAGTTCATCCCAGGCCCGGTCTTCTCGCTGCCAAAGGAGCAGGTAGCCCTGTTCATCCGGCACCTCTGGGCGACCCGCGGCTCAGTAACGCTTGTCAGGAGCGGAGGCGGCCGGGTCTACTACAGCTCGACCAGTCGCCGCCTGCTCAATGATTTGTCGCAGCTGCTGCTTCGGTTCGGGATCTCGGTGCGGATTCGCCGGGCGACGCCGGGGCTGCACGGTCCGCAGTACACCTTGGACATCTCCGGGCGCGACGATCAGCTTCGCTTCCTACGGGAGATCGGTGTGCATGGCGACCGCGCGCAGGCGTGCGAACTTCTGCTTGCGAACCTCGCCGTCGTGCGCGGCAATCCCCAGGTGGACACCATCCCTGGCGAGATCTGGTCGCGGGTCCGGGAGATTCTCATCGAACGCTCGATGAGTCACCGCGAGTTGGCGGTGGCTATCGGCACGCAGTTTTGCGGAAGCACTATGCGGAAGCACGCGCCGAGCCGGCCACCGCTGGCTCGCGTCGCCGAAGTTCTCGACGCGGCCGACCTCGACCTGCTGGCGACCAACGATGTCCTGTGGGATGAAGTCGTGGCTGTCGAGCCGTTGGGAGAGCAAGAGGTCTACGACGCGACGGTCGCTGGAGCGCACAACTTCATTGCCAACGGAATCGCCGTCCACAATTCGATTGAGCAGGATGCTGACGTCGTCATCCTGCTGCACCGCGACGACTACTACGACCGGGAGTCGCCACGGGCCGGCGAGGCCGACTTCATCGTGGCCAAGCACCGCAACGGACCGACCGATACCGTGACCGTCGCTGCGCAACTGCACCTGTCCAGGTTCGTAGACATGGCGGTGAGCTGACCCGGTACCCGCCGCAGCGGGCAGCGCAGCGGAACAGCGTCAGAGCCAGAAGGTGTCGTGGCGGAAGAAGAACTGCGCCTTCTCCTCCTCGCTGCGCCCGGCCAGGTCGACCAAGCCCTCGAAGTACCCCTCGCGCGGCGCCCCGGGCGCGAAGTGCAGCAGCATCGACGCCGGCTCCCCGGACTCGTTGCGGAAGGCATGCACGCCGCCCTCCGGTACGTGCACGAAGTCGCCCGGGGTGGCGTCGATCCAACGGGTACCGTCGAAGATCCGCACGGTACCGGACAGGATGAAGAAGGACTCCGAGACCGACCGGTGGAAGTGCGGATCGGGGCCGCTGGGCGGACCGGCCATGTCCCACCGGTACAGGCCGAACTGGCCGTTGCTGGACGCCCCGGTCGCCAGGTAGTGCACCCTCGTGCCGGCGGCGTAGACCAATTCCGGGTCATGGCCGGCGGGCCGGTAGGTCGCGGTCAGTTCACCGCCGTCACCCGGGTAGCGCGGTTGCGGATAGCTCATGATCCCGATCATGCACGACCCCGTCCCGTACCTCCAACCAGCGCGTGTACCCAACCGCCCCGGCGAAGTACCGGTCGTGCGTGACCATCACCAGGGTCCCACGGAAGTCCCGCAGGGCCGCCTCGACCACATCAAGGGAGTCGAAGTCGAGGTAGTTGGTCGGTTCGTCGAGCAGCAGCACCTCGGCGCCCCCGTTGACCATGGTGGCCAGCAGCAGTCGGCGCACCTCGCCGGCGGACAGGGTACTCAGCGGCTGCCGCTGCTGGTCCGCGTCGAACAGGTACCCGGACAGGGTGGCCTCCGCCTCGTCGACGTACATCGGTACCCGGGATCGGAAGAAGTCCAGTACCGGCATGGTGCGCGGCAGACCGTCGTGGACCTGCGGCAGCAGCGCGACCGGGGCGGACCGGGCCACTCCGGGCGCGCCGTGCAACGCGGCCAGCAGGGTCGTCTTGCCGGCGCCGTTGGGCCCGGTCACCAGTATCCGGTCGCCACCGGCCAGCTCCACGTCCACAGTGGACAGCCGGCCCGGTACCGACAGCCCGGCGGCCTTGAGCACCGGCTCGCCGGTACCGATCGTGGGCTGGAACGCCAGCGACAGCGGCGGGCGGGTCTGCGGTTGGGCTAGCCACGAGGCGGCCTGCAGTTGGCGTGCCAGCCGGCGCTCGCGGGCCTTGGCCTTGCGTGCCACCTTCTTCGCGTACCGGCGGATCTGGTCGGCGCCCGGTCCACTTCGGACGGACGTCTCCACGCGGCGCGCCTGTTCCTTGGTGCGCTCGATGTCCTCGGCGAGCCGGCGCCGCGCCTTCTCCTGTGCCTCGTAGTCGAGCAGCAGGCGCTCCCAGTGGGCCTGCAGCTGCGCCCGGTAGGCGGTGTAGTTGCCCTCGTAGAGCTGCGGTTCCTCGTGGACTCCGTCGAGCTCGACGATCCGCTTGGCGAACCGGTCGAGGAAGGCGCGGTCGTGGGTGACCACCAGCACCGCGCCCGGGAAGTCGGCGAGGTAACCGGCGAGCCAGCCGATCCCCTCGGCGTCGAGGTGGTTGGTCGGCTCGTCGAGTACCAGCAGGGACGGCTCGGCCAGTAGCACCCTGGCGAGCATGACGCGGGCCTGTTCGCCGCCTGACAGGCTGCCCAGCCGGCGGGACGGTTCGATCCCGTCGACGCCCAGCCTGGCACGTACCGCGTCGACCCGCGCCGCGTAGGCCCAGCCACCGAGCTGGGCGAACCGCTCCCCGACCGCGGCGTACTCCTCGAGTACGGCCGGTGCCGGGTGGGCCGGCGAAAGGCGCGCGGCCAGCTCGTCGAGGCGGCGGACGAGGTGGGCCAGCTCTCCGGGTGCGCCGGCGAGGAACGCGCCGACCTCGGCGGCCGGGTCCGGTACCTGCTGGGCGAAGTACCCGACGGTCTCGTCCGGGCCGCGCATGACGTGCCCGGTCGACGGCTTCAGCTCGCCGACGAGTACCCGCAGCAGCGTGGACTTGCCGACGCCGTTCGGGCCGACCAGGCCGACCCGGTCGCCTGGGCCGAACAGGAGGTTGACGTCGCGGAACAGCGGCTCGTCCGCGTAGGTCATGGAAAGATTGACAGCCTTCAACACGGTCCGCTCGCCTTCAGCGTGTAGGTAGGGGCGGGCGCGGTGCGCGCGGGCCCCCGGGGCTGGAGAACTGCGGATCACTCCATCGTGGAGCGGCGCTCCTCGGGTCGGGGATGCTGTCGAGAACTCAGGGTGCCGCACCGGCCGGCCGGGTCCAACCGAATTACGCCGACGCGAGCAGCGCCGTCACCTCGTCGTCCGAGGTCTGTGGGAAGTCCTGGTAGAACTGGCTCACGGCGCCGAACGTCGGGGGTACCAGCGGGCAGACCACCTCGTCGGCCACCGTCCGCAGCCAGGCCACGGCCTCCTCCGAGCCGACCGGGGCGGCCAGGACCGTGCGCGCCGCGCCCAACCGGCGGGCCACCTCCACGGAGACGGCCGCCGTGGCGCCCGTGGCCAGGCCGTCGTCCACCAGGATCGAGGTACGGCCGGTCAGGTCGAGCGGGGGCCGGCCGGCACGGTACCGGGCCTCTCGGCGGGTCAGCTCCTCACCCTCCTCCCGGGTCACCCGCTCGACGTCGTCGCCCTCGAGCCGCCCGGCGACATCGCGGTTGAGCACCCGTACCCCGCCGGGGCCGAGCGCGCCGAAGCCGACCTCCGGTGACCAGGGCACCCCTAGCTTGCGGACGACCAGCACGTCCAGCGGCGCGCGGAGCGCCCCGGCGACCCGGGCGGCCACCGGTACCCCGCCGCGGACCAGCCCGAGTACCAGGACATCGTCGCGGCCCGCGTAGCCGGACAGTTCGCCGGCCAGCGCGTCGCCGGCCGTCTCGCGGTCGCTGTACCCATTCATCCCTCCAGTGTGCGACCCATGCGCAGCGCGGGTGCCCAGACCGCATACCCGATCGGGTACAGCAGATAGCCGAACCTCGTGGCCGGCAGCAGGAGCGTGGCGACCAGCATGCCGGCGGCGCACAGCAGGGCGGCGGTGGACGCCTCGCGGGGTGGCCGGCGCACCAGCCAGGCAGTGAAGGCGAGCCCGGCGAGCACCAGCAGCGCAGCCGCGACCGCGTGCCCGCCCGGCAGGCCCGCCGCGATCAGGTGACCCGGGAACGGGCTCTCGGCCGGGCTGCTGACCAGCCCGCGACCCAGCGGGAAGCGCAGCACGTTCTCGACCGCCGCGCCGGGGTCGACGAGGAACGCCGGTACCAGCGAGAGCGCAGGCAGCCCGAGCGCGCCGAGCGCGTAGCGCGCACCGCGGCCCCGGACGGCGGCCAGCGCTAGCAGCACCAGGGCGACCGGCCAGGCGAACAGCTTCATCGCGCCGGCGACGCCGACTGCCACGCCGGACCAGCCGAACCGGCCGGTCGCGGCAAGTGCGAGCGCGAGCAGGCACAGCGCGAGCACGGGCAGGTCGTCGCCGCCGACGGCCAGCGTCAGCGCGCAGACCGGAACGACCGTGGCGGCCTGGGCCGCCCGCACCAGGGCCGGTGCGTCGGTGCCGGCCCGCCGCAGGATGACCAGCGCTGCGGCGAGCGCGGCCGCCGTGCCCAGCGCGAACCACACCCGGGCGTCAGCCCACCAGTGGGTACCGGCCAGGGCGCGCGGCAGGCCGAAGAGCACCATTCCCGGCTGGTAGGGCAGGTAACCGAGCAGCCGCTCGTCGGGCGGGAGGGCGGCGATGGCGGCCCGCCCGAGGTACGGCGTACCGGTGTGCAGCAGCCGGTCCGCGCCCTGCTCGACGACGACGACCTCCTCCTGCGCCCGGTCGGTACGCCCGCCGGCCCGGGCGGCGGCCTCGACGACGAGCGGGAGGAGGCAGGTGGCCGCCCAGGTCAGCGCGGTCATCCAGGCCCGCGCCAAGGACCCGGCCATCCCGGGGCGGCGGCGCTGTACGGCCAACTGCAGCGCGGCCAGCACCGCCGCGGCCGCGTACCCGACGACCGCGATCCGTCCCCAGGCGCCGTGCGACGGGAGGGTCGCGGTCAGCGCGGTGAACCCGGCGAACAGCGCCGAGAACAGGTACAGACCCAGGTCGGCGGCCAGCCCGTCACCGGCCCGGTCGGCGACGGCCAGCCAGCGGCCCGGTCGGTAGCGGGTGGGGGCGGGCGCGGTCAGCACGCGCGCCAGCCTATCCGCGGCTCAGCCCGTCTCGTCGTTCCGGCGTGGGGAGCGGCGGGCGGGCAGCCTGATGACCGAGCCGGCCTCGTGCAGGGACGCGGCCACGGCGGCCCGCCGCCCCTCGTACCCGCGCCTGAGCATGGCCAGCATGCGGGGCAGCGGCAGCGGCCGGGCGAACAGGTGGCCCTGTCCGGCCGGGCAGCCCAGCTCCCACAGCCGGACGCGCTGGTCCTCACTCTCCACGCCCTCGGCGACCACCAGCAGGTCCAGGCTCCGTCCGAGGTCGATGGTCGACCGTACGACGGCGGCCTCTGCGGAGCCCTCCATCGCGGCGATGAATGCCCGGTCGATCTTCAGTTCGTGCACGTGTACCCGCGCCAGTGTGGCGAGCGACGAGTACCCGGTTCCGAAGTCGTCGAGGGCGAGCCGCACGCCCATGTCGCGCAGTGTGGTCAGCGCCTCGTCCACGACGTCCAGTTGGCTGAGCGTCAACGACTCGGTCAACTCGACGATCAGCGTCTCGGCTGGTACCCCCGCCTCGTCCAGGCCGTTGCGCACCAGCTCCGGGAAGGTTGGGTCGAGCAGGCTGCGCGGCGAGACGTTCACCGCGACGGGCAGGTCGAACCCCTCGTCCCGCCAGGTGGCCGCCGCCTGCAGCGCCTGGGCCAGCACGTGCTGGCTGAACGCCGACAGCAGGCCGGAGCGCTCGACGTAGTCGAGGAACCGGATCGGGTTCAGGTCGCCGCGGTCGGGGTGGTGCCAGCGGGCGAGCGCCTCGGCCGAGATCACCGCGCCGGTACCGAGGTCGACGACCGGCTGGAAGAGGACCGTGAACTCCCGCTCGGCGATGGCCCGGGGCAGTTCGGCGGACAGGGCCAGCCGGCCGACGTCGGCGGTGTCCCGCGCCCGGGCGTACATGGCCACCGACTTGCCCTCGCGCTTGGCCTGGTACATGGCGACGTCGGCGCGGCGCAGCAGTTCGTCCAGGCCGCCCCGGAAGGGCGCCAGCGCGAGACCGGCGCTCGCCTCGACCACGATCCGCATGCCGTCCACCTCGACCGGCGAGTCGAGGGCGGCGAGTACGCCGCGGGCCCGGGGTACCGCCAGGGCCGGCGTGGGGATGCCGGTGAAGAGGATGGCGAACTCGTCGCCACCGAGCCGTACCACCAGGTCGTCCTGCGCGGCCGCGGTCCGCAGGCGCCTGGCGACCTCGGTGAGCACGTGGTCGCCGGCCGCGTGGCCGAGGGTGTCGTTGATTTCCTTGAAGTGGTTGAGGTCGATCAGCAGCAGGGCACTCTGGCCCTTGCCGCCCTCTGCGAGTATCGCGGAGCCCACGTCGTAGAGGTGGCGCCGGTTGGCCAGCTCGGTCAGCTGGTCGTGGGTGGCGGCGTGTGCGTGCTCGTCGGACAGCCGCTGGCTCTCCGCGTAGGCCACCGCGTTGCGGATCGCGGTGCAGAGCGCGGCGGCGAAGGTACGCAGCGCGTAGTCCTCGCGTTCGCTCAGCTTGACCTTGGACCGGAACCGCAGGCGCACCTCGCCGAGGCCCACGCCGCCCTGGTGCCCTTCCAGCGGCGCGGAGATCCGGTGGGGTGCTGCCGGGGGGGCGGCGGCGGGCGGCCCGTCGTACCGGATGGCAGTCGCGTTGCCGCGGACGAGTCGGTCGGGCGAGGTCAGGTTCACTACCTCGACCTCGACGTCGTCGCACGAGAAGAGTTCGGCCGCACGTCCCACGGCCGACCGCAGCACGCTATTAAGATCGACTCCGTTGAACTCGTCGGTGGCCTGGGCGAGCTTCTGCCAGGCGGAACGTTCCTCGCGTTCGCGAACCTGGTTGGCGCTGACCACGTGCAGTCCGATGATGACGATCGGTACGACGAAGACAAGCGCGACGCTCTTGGAGATGAAGAACAGTGCGAGCGTGGCCAGCGCCAGGCGGCCCAGCGTGCCACCGAGCCTGACGTCGACATTAGTGAGGAACAGCGTCCTGACTCGGGTGCGGGAGACCACCGAGATCAGCGGGAGGATCAACGCCTCGTCGGTGACCAGCATGGCGATCCCGGCGGCGACGATCCCTGGCAACTTCCCGATGGATGCGGTGAACGGTCCCACCAGCCCGAAGGCGGCGGCCGCACCCACCGCCGCGGCCGCGACGACCGTGTCCTTGCTCGCGTTGAAGGCGAGCTTGATGGCGGGTAGGCGGGTGGTGGCTCGGGCGACGGCGACCGCCCCGGCCGTGCACAGCACCAGCCACGGCCCCGGTATCAGGCTGAGCGCGACCAGGAGCACGGCGTCGTGCACCGCGATGGTGTTGACCGTGTTCTTGATTCGGAACGTCAGCCGCACCCGGCTGGCAAGACCCACCAGGACCACGGTGCCCGCGATACGCGACCACGGGATGGCGGCCCCGGCGCCGCCGGAGAGGATGCTCCACACGGCCCAGCCGACAGACCCCAGCCCGAGAACGACGACGAGACCGACGGTCCAATACAACCGCCGGTCGGTCTCGTCGGTGCCTGCGCTGGTCACCCCGCCGTCCCCCAGAGGCAGTGGTATCGATCGACGCAGTCAGCCTAGGTCGGTCCGTCCACCTTCACAATTCCGGTTCTCTCGGATGCCGCGAGAATCGCGTGATCGAGGAACTAGTCCCAGCCCCAGATGCTCATTTCCTTCTCCCGTCTAGGTCCTGCCAACGGGAGAAATCGTAAGTTGCACTCCGCAATTTGTGCTTCGCAATATGTCGCTGATTTCAGGATGAGCGAAGTATGACAGATATGACCACTTTACGTGAGCAAGCAATCGCGTCGAGCGACGCCCTGAGCAGGCAATCCGCTCGTCCAACGCAATACCGACTAAATGTCGGTTCGGGCGCGGTCCAAGGTCCGGTCATCGGTTCTCCGCCGGTCGCCGTCGACAACCATACGCCCTCCCCCAAGTCAAGGGCCGATGAGCAAACGGTACGCGGCGCGGTCGCCCGCGGCGCCCGATCCCCGGCGGACCGGCCAATGTCTGACCGAACGACGGGCACTCGTAGGCTGATTGTGTGGCAGACACCCGCTTGACGCACGTGAACGGTCAGGGCGAGGCGCGCATGGTGGACGTCTCGGGAAAGTCGGTTTCCGTCCGGCGGGCAACCGCGGCCGGAGAGGTACGGACCACGCCGGAGGTGATCGACCTGCTGCGCCGCGACGCTCTGCCCAAGGGCGACGCGCTCGCGGTCGCCCGGGTGGCCGGCATCATGGGCGCGAAGCGCACACCCGACATCGTCCCGCTGTGCCACCCGATCGCGCTGCACGGCGTGGACGTGACCCTCACCCTCGCGGACGCGGCCGTGCTCATCGAGGTCACCGCCCGCACCGCCGACCGGACCGGGGTGGAGATGGAGGCGCTGACCGCGGTGGCCGCCGCCGGGCTCGCCGTCATCGACATGGTCAAGGCCGTCGACCCCGCGGCCAGCCTGGAGGGGGTACGGGTGCTTCGCAAGGAGGGCGGCAAGACCGGGCTCTGGGAGCGGCCGTCGTGATCCGGGCCAGAGTGATCGTCGCATCCAACCGGGCGGCGGCCGGCATCTACCCGGACACCAGCGGGCCGGTGCTCGTGGACGGGCTACGGGCCTTGGGCTGCGACGTGGGCGATCCGCTGGTGGTACCGGACGGTGAGCCCGTTGGGCAGGCGCTGCGCGACGCGGTGGCCGACGGATACGACCTCGTGGTCACCAGCGGAGGTACCGGCCTGTCGCCGACCGACCGGACGCCGGAGGTTACCCGGGCGGTACTCGACTTCGAGGTGCCGGGCATCGCCGAGGCGCTGCGCGCACAAAGCCGCGACAAGGTACCCGCCGCCGTGCTGTCCCGCGGGCTGGCCGGCGTGGCCGGGCGGGCCCTGGTGGTCAACCTGCCCGGGTCCACCGGAGGGGCGCGCGACGGCCTCGCCGTGCTCGGCCCGGTGCTCACGCACGCCATCGACCAGCTCGCCGGGGGCGACCACGCCCCCGGCGGCGGTCCGGCGATGGCCGGCGACGACGCCCCGGCCGAGCGAGCCGGGTGACCGATAGGCTGGGCCGATGAGCGCGCAGTCCTCCATCGCCGGCCCGCTGGGGCGCACCGGAGCGCTGCCCTGGCACCAGGCCCGGGAGGCGGCGCATGCCGCGGGCGCCGCACTCGCGGTCGACCCGGTCGAGGTACCGCTGGCCGAGGCCGAGGGCGCGACGCTGGCCGAGCCGCTGCGTGCCCGCACCGACCTGCCCGCCTTCCCGACGTCCAGTGTGGACGGTTGGGCGGTACGCGGGCCGGGGCCGTGGCGGGTCGTCGGCCGGGTGCTCGCCGGCAACCCGGCGCCCCCGCTGACCGGCGACGGTACCTGCGTGGAGATCGCCACAGGCGCCGCGGTACCGGCCGGTACCGCCAGCATCCTGCGTACCGAGGACTCCAGCCGGGCCGGCGACGGCCGGATCGCCGGCAGTCCCCGGCCGGTACGGGAGTGGCGCGACCCGGGCGACGAGGCGCGGCTCGGGGAGGAGCTGGTGCCCGAGGGCACGGCCGTGACACCGGGCGTCGCGGGCCTGGCCGCCTCCTGCGGGTACGACCGGCTGAGCGTGCGGCACTCGCCGGGCGCCGCGGTACTGGTCTTCGGCGACGAACTGCTGACCGATGGACTGCCCGGCGACGGGCGGGTCCGTGACGCGCTCGGCCCGTCGGTACCGGCCTGGCTGCGCCGGCTCGGCGCGGATCCGGTACCCGCTCCGCCGCCGGTACGGGACACGCTGGAGGCACACGTCGACGCGCTGCGTACGGCCCTGACCGGAGGCGCGCGGCTGATCTGTACCACCGGCGGCACGATGAGCGGACCGGTGGACCACCTGCACCCGGCCCTGGCCGAGTTGGGCGCCGACTACGTGGTGAACACCGTCGAGGTGCGGCCCGGGTTCCCGATGCTGCTGGCCGCGGTACCCCGCCCGGCCGGTGGTACCGCGCTGGTCGCCGGGCTGCCCGGCAACCCGCAGTCGGCCGTGGTCGCCCTGATGTCGCTGGTCGCACCGGCGCTGGCCGGATTGGTCGGCCGGCCGCTGCCCGCGCTGGCCGGGATCCGGTTGTCCACGGCGGTGCCGGGGCGGGGCGGGTACACCCACCTGGCACTGGTGGATGCCGCGGGCGCCGCGCTCGGACACGCCGGGTCGTCGATGCTGCGCGGGCTGGTCGGTGCCGTCGGCTTCGCGGTCATCCCACCCGGGGGTACCGGCGAGCCCGGCGACGACGTGGGGCTGGTACCGCTGCCCCTGCTGCCCGGGGAGGTCCCGTGCTAGTCGAGGTCACTGGGGCGCCGCTCGACGCGGACGCCCACGAGCGGGCGGTCGCGGATCGGACGGCCGGCGCGGTCGTGGTGTTCCGCGGCGTGGTGCGCGACCACGACTCCGGCCGCGGCGTCACCCGGCTGGAGTACGAGGCGCACCCCAGCGCCCAGGAGGTACTCGCGGAGGTGGCCGCCGCTGTCGCGGCCGATCCACAGGTGCACTCGGTCGCCGTCTCGCACCGCATCGGGGTCCTCGACGTGGGCGACGTCGCGCTGGTGGCGGCGGTGTCATCCGCGCACCGGGCGGCCGCGTTCGCCGCCTGCGCACGCCTCGTCGACGAGGTCAAGGAGCGGCTGCCGGTGTGGAAGCGGCAACTGTTCACCGACGGTAGCGAGGAGTGGGTCAACAGCCCCTGATCAGCGGGCGAGCCGCGCGAGGCGGCGGGCCAGCGCGGGCTCCTGGTAGAACGCGGGGTCCGCGCCGGCACGCGCCGGCAGCAGCACGATCAGGGTGATGACCGCGAGCGCCAGGGAGTTCTCCCAGAACGCGCCGTGCAGGCCGTCGGCGTAGTGCGAGTGGTTCGGCAGCTTGTGCTCGTACATCCAGATGGGCGACACCACGAACAGCAGGTACACGGCGAGGGCGGCGACGGCGCGGCCGAGGCCAGCCAGGGCCGGGATGCCGGCCGGACCCCGGCTCCACTGGCCCCGCAGCGCGAGCCCCCGGGCTGCGCGGCGGCGGCGCAGCGCGGAGTCGCCGAGGACGACCAGGGCCGGGATCAGGAAGACCAGGTGGTGCGACCAGGAGATCGGGCAGATCGCGTTGCCGGTCAGCCCGACGACGGTGAAGGCGGCCAGTTCGTCGCCGATGTTGTGCGCGTTCATCGCCCGGGTCATGCCGACCGCCAGCAGCAGCGCGGCGAATGACATCCACATCAGGGTCGGCGTGGTCGGCGAGTCGTAGAGCCGGGCCAGGACGCCGGCCAGCGACTGGTTGGCGGTCGAGTCGACGGCGCCGACCCGGCTGGTGTCGAACACGACCGAGGTGAAGTAGGCGCCGGCCGCCTTGCCGGTGAGCATGAAGGTCAGCAGCGTCACCCCCAGCGTGGTACCCGCGGAGGCCAGCGCCGCCCGCCATTGGCGGGTCACCACGAAGTAGATGATGAACACGCCGGGCGTCAGCTTGATCGCGGTGGCCAGGCCGACCCCGATGCCCGCCAGGGCGCCGGTGTGCCACATGCGGCGGGCCGCTCCGAGCCTGGTGACCCAGCCCGGCAGCCCGTCGGGCGACTCGATGGCCAGCTTGGCCCGGTTGCGCAGGAAGACGAAGTCGGCGTAGATGAGCACGGCCAGGAGCAGGTTGATCTGGCCGAAGCCGAGCGTCTCGCGGACCGGCTCGGTCGCGGCGGCCAGCGGTACCCCGAGTGCCACGGCGAACCAGCGCGGCCAGCCGCAGCGGTCGGCGATCGGTACCAGTAGCCAGCACAGCAGGAGCGTGAGCGCGGCAAGGCTCAACACGGTGTTCGCCCAGCCGGCGACCAGCGTGGGCAGCAGCGCCATCGGTGCCATCACGAGCGCGGCGAACGGCGGATACGTGAAGCCGAGCGTCGTTTTCGGCGCGACCCAGTCATAGAGATTGCCGCCGTTGGTCCACCACACCATGGCGCCGTGGTAGATGCGCAGATCGAAGAAGGTGTAGTGCCGTCCGAAGGCGTGGATGGCCCAGATGGCCGCGGCGATTGCCGCCGCGACGATCCCGCCCTGGATGAGGATCAGCGGCCTGAGCCGGCCCAGGGCGGCCCGTCCGAGGTCGGCCGGGCGCCGGTCGAGCAGGCGGGTGGCGAGGTCGGCAAGGCGGGTGGGAAACGCCGTCGTCATGGTCGGCGCGAACGGCGCGACCTGGTCGGATTCGGGAGTGGAGCACGGTCGATCGCCAACGGTCGCCGGCATGCTGTCGACACCCCCATAGCCCGCTTGTGCATCCCAACCAGGTCCGCCCACGAGCCTAGAACGGCGCGCCAATGACGCACCTCCCGCGTTATCCGAACGTGTCTGATCCCACACGACTTAGAGATATTTCCTATCTGTTAACGCTCGTGGCGCCAATTCGGTGATTGACGACTCCCATTCTGTAACCGGAGGGGTCAAGGTGACCTCAGGATTTCCTGGGAGTGCTCCGAGGTAACAATCTGGGTCTATTGATGTGACAATTTACGGCCCAGCAGGGTACCGGCGGCCGCCGCCCGCACCCGGGACCGGGTGTGCCGAGCCTCCCGGTGGACCGACCGGTTCGCGTCGGCGATCAGGTGACCAGTGCGCCATCGGAGGCCGGGCCGGCCCTGGGTGTCGCCCATGGCCAGCAGGAGACCGCCGAACAGCCCGAGGTTCTTGAGGAACTGGATCCGCTGCTGCTTGCGCTGCGCCGGGTCGCTGTGTTCCCAGTACGAATGGCTGGCCAGGGTCGTGGGTACCAGGGACAGCGCGACGGTGGCCGCGCCCGCGCGGCGCAGTGGGGTCACCATCAGCAGGCCGCCGGCGACCATGACGGCGCCGTTCAGCTTCACCAGGGTGCGGGCGTCCGTGGGAAGGTTGGGAGTCAGGTTGCCCAGGGCCGGCCCGACCCGGTCGGTGATCCGCCGTGCGCGGGAGACCAGCGGATCGGGGTGCGCGACCGCGTCGGCGCCCTGGACGACGAAGATGCTCGCGAGCATGGCGCGAGCCGCCGTGCGGACGGGGTGCATGGCCGGGGTGGTACCCCGTCAGGCGGCGCCTTACACGGCGAAGGCCGCCTCCGCGCCCGCCAAGTGCACTACGCCGGCTGAGTCCGCAGGTACCGCCCGAAATGGGGCACGGTGAACGCGACGGTGCCCCGCTCGCCCGAGTAGATGAGGCCCTTCTTGATGAGCGCGTCGCGGGCCGGCGACAGCGAGGCCGGCCGGCGCTGCAGTGCCCGGGCCACCTCCGCCGTGGGTACCGCGTCGCCCTCGTTGTCCACAGTGGACAGCGAGGCCATCGCCCGCATGTACTCCCGCTCGGCCGGAGTGGCCCGTTCGTACCGCGACCCGAAGAAGCCGACCGCGAGCTCCGCCTCGGCCTCGGGCGCGCCGACCCGGACGTCGGCCGCTGTGATCGGCGTGCGCGGCGCGTGGTCCCAGGTCGCCTTGCCGTACGCCTGGACGAAGTACGGGTACCCGCCGCTGGCCTCGTAGAGCGCGTCGAGCGCCTTCGCCTCGTACTCGACCTCCTCGCGGGCGGCCGGTGCACACAGCGCCTGGTCAGCCGAGATCCGATCGAGCCGGTCGATGCGCTGGTAACGGAACAGGCGCTCCGAGTAGGACTTGGCGGCGCTGAGTACCGCCGGCAGGTGCGGCAGGCCGGCGCCGACCACGATCAGCGGGGCGCCGGTCTGGGACAGCTCGTGGCACGCCGCGCACAGGGCGGAGACGTCCTCCGCAGACAGGTCCTGCATCTCGTCGATGAACAGCGCGATGCCGGTACCCACGTCGGTGGCGATGCTCGCGGCGTCGGTGAACAGCTCGACCAGGTCGATCTCGATGTCCCCGGAGTCGGCCCGGCCGGCGGTCGCGGGCACGTCGATGCCGGGCTGCCAGCGGTCGCGCAGCTTCCCGCCGGCCGGGTTGGCGCGCAGCGCGAACGCCTTCAGGACGCCGAGGAAGCCGTCGATCCGGTCCGGCGCGCGGTGCCTGGGGGCGAGCTCGCGGACGGCCATGTGCAGCGCGGCCGACAGCGGGCGGCGCATCGGCTGGTCGGGCCGGGCCTCGATCTTGCCGGTACCCCACAGCCGGCCGATGGCCTCCGACCGGAGGGTATTGAGCAGGACGGTCTTGCCGACCCCGCGCAGGCCGGTCAGCACCAGCGAGCGCTCGGGGCGGCCGCGCGCGACGCGCTCGAGTACGACCTCGAAGACCTCGAGTTCGCGGTCGCGTCCGGCCAGCTCCGGCGGGCGTTGGCCAGCCCCCGGCGCGTAGGGATTGCGTACCGGATCCACGCTCGCACCGTATCGGCCTGTCTAGCGCGTTTGCTAGAAACCACGCCGGTCTCCGGTCATCTAGCCTGATCTAGCGCCACCGCTAGAAAGGCGGATATTACTGTCGCTTGAGGCAGAGCACGAAGCTGAGGTTGGCCGGATCGGTGCGGTAGAAGAAGTTGTGGGTGGCGCCCGCGACGGTATCGCACTTGTGCACGTCGTCGGTGCCGTCGAAGCGGCCGACGACGAGGAACGCGCCCGGCGCGCATGCCGTCAGCCGAAGCTTGGGGATGTCCTCGGTGCCGTCGTTGGCCACGCACTCGCCCGTGACGATGGCGGCCGGGTTGAGCGGGGAGGAGCTGGGCGTCGGACTGCCGCTGGCCGCGCCGGCGGACCCTCTCGGGGTCGCCGAGCCCGGCGGGGGTGCGGCCTGGGCGGACGCGGCCCCGCTGCGCCCGCCGATCAGGTAGAGCCCTAGAGCGCCGCCGCCGCACACGAACAGGACGACAACCAGGGAGAGGACCACGACCAGGGCGATCGGGCCCGCGGGCCGCGGGCGTCGCCATCCCTCGTTCGCCATCACTCCTCCTACCGCGCCCTGCGGGTCACCCCGGCACGGTAGCCCATCCCGACGACAGCGGCCGGACTGGCGCGGGCCGGACGCCGCCCGCTCAGATCAGGCGCAGTTGCTGATCGCGCGGCCGGCGCGGTGCGCCGTCACCGCGCCGCTCCAGCAGGCCGGGGTCGATCGCGGAGAGGAAGGGCGACGGCGGCATGTCCCGTTCCGCACCGTACCGGACCCTCCGGCGCGCGTGGCTGAGGTACAGCCGGTCCTGCGCCCGGGTCAGCCCGACGAAGAACAGCCGCCGCTCCTCGGCAACCCCGTCGTCGGGCGCGCCGGACGGCGCGCCGGGCAGGCGCAGCGGGAGCAGGCCGTCCTCGCAGCCGATCAGGAAGACGACCGGAAACTCCAGGCCCTTCGCGGCGTGCAGGGTCAGCAGGGTCACCGCCTGGGCGCGCGGGTCCAGCGCGTCGACCTCGGCACCGGTGGCGATCTCCGCGAGGAACCGGGGCAGGTCATCACCGCACCGTACGGCCAGCGGGGTGAGCAGGTCGATCGCAGAGTGGACGTCGGCGGGGGACAGCCCGGCCCCGGCGTCCAGGGTCGGGCGCTCGGCCAGCAACTGGCCGGTCAGCCGCACCCGGGCCGCGAGCGATCCGGACAGGCCCGTCGCGTACCGCAACTCCCGAGCGATCGCGGCAACACCGGGCCGGTCGCGCAGCCGGTCGTGCGAACGCTTCTGCACCGGTACCCCGGCCCGGGACAGGGCGTCGACGATCGGTGCGGCCTGGGCGTCCGTGCGGTACAGGACGGCGATGTCGGCGAAGCTCATCGCGCCCGGGGCCGCGTGCACGTCGATACGGCCGGAGTCCATGGAGCGGTGCGACAGCCCGCCGACCAGTTCGTCCACGGTACGCACGACGAAGTCGGCCTCGTCCACTGTGGACAATGCGGGGTACAGGCCGATGGGTACCGCGTCGGGGTCCAGCCGGGCCGGGTCGAGCCGCCGGCCGCGAACCAGGGTGGTCGGCGCGATGGCCTGCACGGCGGCGGCGACGATCCGCGCCGAGGAGCGGTAGTTGCGGGTCAGCCGCACCACCCGGGCGTCGGTGAAGTCGTCGTGGAAGCGTAGGAAGAAGGAGACGTCCGCGCCCCGGAACGAGTAGATCGCCTGGTCCGGGTCGCCGATCGCGCACAGGTTGCCGTCCGGCGGGCACAGCAGCCGCAGCAGTTCGTACTGCACGGCGTCGACGTCCTGGTACTCGTCGACGAACACCCACGGCCAACGGGACCGGTACCGGTCGGCGAGGGCGGGGTCGTCGCGCAGCAGGGCGACCGGGAGCCGGACGAGGTCGTCGACGTCCACCAGGTCGTGTACCCGCAACCCCTTGCGGTACCGGTCGCGCAGTTCGTCGTCCACCCCGTCGCGCAGCATGCGCCTCGCGGCGGTCTCGTCGACGGCGCCGGCCGCCAGCAGCGCGCTGATCCGATCCGGCTCGTCGGCCACCCGGAAGGCCGGCGACAGGCCCACCCGCTCGGCCTGCTCGCGCAGGATGGCCAGGCCCAGCGCGTGGAAGGTGGCCACGGTGACGTCACTCGCGACCGGCCCGAGCAGGCCGTCCAGGCGCTGGCGCAGCTCCTCGGCGGCCCGCCTGGTGAAGGTGATCGCCAGGCACCCCTCGGGCCGCACGTTCAGCTCGGCACACAGGTACGCGATGCGGTGGGTGAGCGTGCGGGTCTTGCCGGTACCGGGGCCCGCGACGATCAGCATGGGGCCGCCGGGTGCCGAGGCGGCCACCCGTTGCAGCGCGTCCAGCCGGTCGAGCAGGCCGGTGCCGACCTCCTCCATCCCGGCGAGCATCGGCTCGAACGGCTCGTGCGGCGACGGCTCGGGGTCCGGCGGTGGCGCCAGTACCGGCGGCTCCGCGTTGCGGGGCGCCGGCTTTCTGGACACCGCTTTCCGGGTCCGTGCTGCGGCCGGCTGCGGTACCTCGAGGTCGAACAGGCCGTCGTCACCGGTCGAGGTGCGCAGCTCGGCCGGGTCGAACAGGCGGATGACGCCGTACTCCCCGTCGTAGCCGGCGGTGCGCCGTACCTCGCCCCTGCGCAGCCGGGCGACGGCCTCGCCGAGCAGTTCGCCGCCGGCCCGGGTGACCTCGTCGACCGGTACCTCGCGGAGGATTGCCAGCTCCGGACCGAGCGCGCTGACCAGGCTCGCCGCCCGGCCCTCCACGCTCTTGGACCGGGCGCCCACGCCATGGATCTCGCCGAGGATCTCGGCGAGCTGCACGAGATGGGTCACCTGCGCGGTGGCGGTCGCAGGCCGGCCGCCCGGCTCGCGGTCGGCCAGATCCTCGACCCGGGACAGCACGCCGACGGTGAGCGGCTTGCCACAGGCCGGGCAGGCGCCGCCGGCCTCGCGGGTACGGGCGGGCTCCCAATTGACGCCGCAGGTCCGGTGGCCGTCGGCGTGGTACTTGCCCTCCTCGGGGAAGAACTCGATGGTGCCGGCGAGCCCGTCGCCGGTACGCAGTGCGTCGCGGACGGCGTGGTAGTCCAGGCGGGTGGCGAGTACCGTCGCCTCCCGCGCCAGGGCCTGCGGGGAGTGCGCGTCGGAGTTGGATACCAGCCGGTACCGGTCGAGGCTGGACACCCGCCAGTTCATTTCGGGATCAGAGGACAGCCCGGTCTCCACGGCGAAGATGTGGTCCGCGAGGTCGGCGTAGCAGTCCGCGATGGCGTCGAAGCCGGACTTGGAGCCCAGGGCGGAGAACCACGGCGTCCAGATGTGCGCGGGCACCAGGTAACCGTCGGGGCTGGACTCGAGCGTGATCTCCAGAAGGTCGCGGGAGTCCAACCCGAGGATCGGCCGCCCGTCCGAGCCCAGGTTGCCGATGCGCCCCAGCTTCTCGCTGAACCGGTCCACGGCCTCGAAGTCAGGCAGGTAGACCAGGTGGTGGACCTTGCGGGTACGGTCGTCGCGCTTGTAGATCGTGGAGATCTCGACCGACAGCATGAACCGGACCGGCGCGTCGGCGACCGTGGCCGGCAGCGGGCGCACCGGACCGCGCAGGGCGAACAGGCCGGGCTCGGCCGGCGTCAGGTGCTCGCGCAGGTGCTCGCGCCACGCGGGGTGGGTAAAGTCGCCGGTACCGAGCAGGGTGATGCCCTTGCGCCGAGCCCACCAGGCGAGACCCGCCAGGTCGAGGTCCCGGCTGCAGGCGCGCGAGTAGCGCGAGTGGATGTGCAGGTCGGCGACGAAGCTCGGGATGGCAGCGGGCTCGGGCACATCTGCGGGCACGACGCATCCTTTCACGCCGGTACCGCGACACGCCCGGCGCCACGCGCTACCACGCGACACGTCGCTCAACCGCCGAGCAGCCGCACCACGCTCTCCGTGTCGACCAGCGAGTCGAGCACGTGGTGCGCGCCCGACGCCTTGAGATCGGCCGCGCTCGCGCCGCCGGTCGCGACCCCGACCGCGATGACCCCGTTGGCCAGCGCACCAGCGACGTCAAGCGGCGTGTCGCCGACGACCACCACCTCGGCGAACGCGCCGTACTTCGCGTGTGCCCGCTCGCACGACCGGCGTACCAGCGTGGCCCGGACGCCGTCGTCGGTGCCGTACCCGCCGACCTCGAAGTCGATCCCGGCCGCGATCCCGAGCGCCCGCAGCTTGATCTCGGCCACCGGCCGGATGTTGCCGGTGACCACGGTCTGCACGACGTCCGGCCGGCCGGCCAGCACGGTCAGCGCCTCGGCGGCGCCGGGCAGTACCCGGGCGCGGGCGGCCATCAGCTCTCGGCGCAGTTCGACGGCGGCCGCATAGCGCGTGAAGAAGTCGTCGTAATCGGGGTCGGCCACGCCGTGCGCGGCGAACAGTTCGGTCGCGGTGTCCAGGTCGGTGCGGCCGCCCCAGGCGACGGTCGCCGTGGTCACCGGCGCGCCGGTCATGGCCGCCACCGTCGCCAGGAACGCCTCCGCCGCGACTCCGTTGGCGCGGATCAGCGTCCGGTCGATGTCCCACATGACCAGCCGCGTACCCCCGTGGGCCACGTCATCCTCCGGCAAAGGGTGGCAGAACGTCCACAGTGGACTGTTCGTCGAGCGGCGTGGACAGGTCGCGGCAGGACACTCCGTCGAGCAGGAAGGAGCACGCCTTCAGTAGCAGGGCCATCCGCTCCCCGTACCGGTCGCAGAGCGTGACCACCAGCTCCTCCAGGCTGCCGGCCGGTACCGGCTCCTCGTTCCTGCCCGTGGCGGCCCGGGCCGCCGCGAAGTATCGCACGACGGGCACCTCAGCCGCCGATCGCCGACATCGGCCGGCTCGGCTGGAGGAAGGTCGGGTCGTCGATGCCGTGCCCGGGCAGCTTCGCCCACATCGCGGCCTGCCACCGCTCGGCGATCTGCTCGTCCGAGCCACCGCCGCGCAGCAACTCCCGCAGGTCGCTCTCCTCCCGGCTGAACAGGCAGTTGCGCACCTGGCCGTCGGCCGTCAACCGGGTGCGGTCGCAGTCCTGGCAGAACGGCCGGGTGACGCTGGCGATCACGCCGACCTTGGGCCGCCCCGGGTGATCGGCGACCAGCCAGGTCTCGGCCGGCGCGCCGCCCCGCTCCGCCGGGTCGGGCAGCAGGGTGAACTCCGCCTCCAGGGCGGCGAGGATCTCGACGGCCGTCACCATCCGCTCCCGCGACCAGGTGTGCCCGGCGTCCAGCGGCATCTGCTCGATGAAGCGCAGCTGGTACCCGTGCTCCAGGGCGAACCGGAGCAGGGCGGGCGCCTCGTCGTCGTTGATCTCCCGGACGAGTACCGAATTGACCTTCACCGGCCCGAGCCCCGCCCCCGCCGCGGCGGCCAGGCCGGCGAGCACATCGGCGAGCCGGTCTCGGTGGGTGAGCTGGACGAACCGCTGGGCGGACAGGGTGTCCAGGGACACGTTCACCCGGTCGAGTCCGGCCTCCCGCAGCGCCTCGGCGGTGCGCTCCAGCCCGATGCCGTTGGTCGTCAGCGACAGCTGGGGCCGGGGGAGCAGCCCGGCCACCCGCCTCACGATCTCGACGAGCCCGGGGCGCAGCAGCGGCTCGCCGCCGGTGAACCGGACCTCGGTCACGCCGAGCCGGGTCACCGCGACCCCGACCAGCCGCACGATCTCGTCGTCGGTGAGCAGCCCGGGGCCGGGCAGCCAGGCGAGCCCCTCCGGGGGCATACAGTAGGTGCAGCGCAGGTTGCACCGGTCGGTCAGCGACACCCGCAGGTCGGTCGCCATCCGGCCGTACCGGTCCACGAGCCGGGGCGGGATCATTCCCTGACCGTAGCGCGAACGGCCGACATCACCGAACCCTGATAGGCCCGGCCGAACATCGCGGTGTGCGCGAGCAGCAGGTGGAGCTGGTGCAGGGGGACCCTCGACCGCCAGCCGTCGGCCAGCGGCCATACCTCCTGGTACCCGTCGAGGATCCGGTCCAGGTGCGGTACGCCGCCGAAGAGGGCGAGGTTGGCCAGGTCGGTCTCCCGGTGCCCGCCGTGCGCGGCGGGGTCGATCAGGTACGCCGGGCCCGCGGCCGACCACAGCACGTTGCCGGGCCACAGGTCGCCGTGCAACCGGGCGGGCGGCTCCGCGCCGGCCGGCCCGGCCAGGTCGCCGATGCCCGCGAGCAGCCGCTCGACCTGCGCGACATCGCTGGGGTCGAGCGCCCCGGCGTCGGCGGACAGGCGCAGTAGCGGCTCCAGGCGGGTACCGGCGAACCACTGCGGCCACGGACCGCCGGACGGATCGTTGCGCATCGGCAGCGTGCCGAGGTACCCGGGCCACCCCGCGCCGAAGGCCGGCGCCCCGGACCGGTGCAGGAGCGCGAGCCGCCGGCCCAACTCCTCGGCGGCGGTCGCGGTCGGCTCGCCGGCGTCGATCCACTCCAGGGCGAGCAGGTCGGGCAGGGCGGCGACCACGTCGGGTACCGGTACCGCCCCGGCCTCGCGCAGCCAGGCCAGCCCGGCGGCCTCGGCCTCGAAGAACCCGACCGGCCGCGCGGTCCCCTCGGGCCAGGTCTTGGTGAAGATCGAACTGCCGTCCTCGAGGGTCAGCCGGGAGGCCTGGCAGATGCTCCCGCCCGGTACCGGCGTCTCCCGGATCCGCTGGTGGGTGAGGAAGGTGGGCAGCAGGTGCGGGTGCTGCCGCAGGTACGCCAGGTCCACTCCGGCACGGTACCGCCGAAGGTTATCCACAGGCGCGGAGTGCCCCTAGGGCATCGGGTACGACCCGGCGACCAGCGTCGTCACCACGACCGCGGTGGTCAGCGGGCACGTCGCCCTGCCGTCGCGCGCGGACCTGGAGAGCCGGCTCGCGCCGCTCGACCCGCCCGCCAGGGCCGGCCTGCGTACGGCGACCGAGCGGGCCGACCGGAGGCTGGCCGAGCTGCTCGGTGCCGTCGGGGGCGGACCCGTCGGCCATGCTCCGGGCCGCCGGCGTCGCGGCGGTCCGGGCGGCCGTGGCTCGGCAGCGGGCGGACGACCAGCTCGATGACGACGAGGTGGCCTGGCTGACCGTGCTCCTCGCGCATGCGCCCGGTCGCCCCGGAGCGCCACGTCCGGCTGTGGTCAGACGCCGGGCGGAGCCGAGGTTTCGGGCCGCGCCGGCCACGCTGCTCGGGTTCGCTGCCTGGCAGGCGGGCGACGGGATCATCGCCGGGATGGCGGTGCAGCGGGCGCTGGCCGCCGATCCGGGGTACGTGATGGCGCGGCTGCTCGGTGAGGTGATCGCGGGCGGCGTCGCGCCCGGCGAGTGGAAGGTGGCGCTGCGCCGGATGCGAGTCCGGGGCTGACGGAGCGCGCACCCCCGCTGACCCATCGCGGAGCGGTCAGGCGGGCACGGAGATCCGGTCGGCCCGGGTGTACACGTTCATGCTGGTACCCCGGACGAAGCCGGCCACCGTCAACCCGGCCTCCTCGGCCAGCTCCACCGCGAGCGAGCTGGGTGCCGATACGGCCGCGAGGACGGGTATCCCCGCCATCCACGCCTTCTGTACCAGCTCGAAACTTGCCCGCCCGGAGACCACCAGGACGTGCCGCGACAGTGGCAGCCGACGCTCCCGGACCGCCCAGCCGACGACCTTGTCCACCGCGTTGTGCCGTCCGACGTCCTCCCGCGCCACGACCAGTTGACCGTCCACTGTGAACAGACCGGCAGCGTGCAGCCCACCCGTCGTGTCGAAGGTGCGCTGCGCCCGGCGCAGGACGTCCGGCAGGCCGGTCAGCACGCTGGCCCCGATCCGCACGTCGTCGGCCTCGACCGGGTACCGGGACCGGGTCCGCACCGCGTCGATGCTCGCCTTTCCGCAGACCCCGCAGGAACTGGTGGTGTAGAAGTTCCGGCTCGGGTCGGTGACCGGCGGCGGTACCCCTGCCGACAGTACGACGTCCGCCACGTTGTACGTGTTCGGCTCGTCGGTACCGGCGCAGAGTTGAGCAGTACGCACGTCGTCGGCGGTACCGATGACTCCCTCGGTCAGCAGGAAGCCAAGCGCCAGGTCCAAATCGTGCCCGGGCGTGCGCATGGTGACGGCGAGCGGCGCCCGGCCGACCCGGATCTCCAGAGGCTCCTCGGCGACAAGGGTGTCCGGCCGCCGCTGCCCGGTACCCGTGGAGGTGTCGACGCGCAGCACTGTGCGTCGGGAAGTGACCCGTGCCATGCCCCCATCTTGCCCCGCTCGGGCCGCCAAGGCCCGCGATGTGCCGGCCGCGCGGCACCTGGAAGGCGCGCGACCAGGACGGCGCCCGGGACAAACGACCAAGGCCGCGGCCCGGCGCCCGACCGCGTAGCGTTCGAGGAGTGGCGGGGTACGCGGCGGTGATCCTGGCCGGCGGCGCCGGTCGGCGCCTGGGCGGTGCGGGCAAGCCGATGCTCGCCGTCCGCGGTCGGCCGATGCTGGAGCGGGTCCTCGACGCGGTCGCCGACGCGGACGTGACGATCGTTGTCGGGCCGCCGACGTTGCCGCTGCCCGGGGGAGTGGTCCGGGTGTCCGAGGAGCCGCCCGGGGGCGGGCCGGTCGCCGCCACCGCCGCCGGGCTGGCCGCTCTCGCCGACATCGCTGCCGATGCCGGCCTCGACCCGGGGCGGCCCGAACCGGACGCCGACCTCGACGAGGGCGGTAGCGACCCTGGCAGCGCGTACCACGAGTCGAGCCGGGACGGGGAGACCGTTGCCCTGCTCGCCGCCGACCTGCCGTTCCTTGACGCCCGCGCGGTCGGCGCCCTGCTCGCCGCCCTCGAAGGGTCCACAGTGGACGGTGTGGTCTTCGTGGACACCGATGGCCGGCGGCAGAACCTCTGCGGCGTGTGGCGGGCCGGTCCGCTGCGCGGCGCGGTGGAGCGGCTCGGGCCGCCGGCCGGCGCGTCGATGCGGGCGCTGCTGAGTGGCCTGCGCGTCGGCGAGGTGGACGACCGCGCGCAGCCGCCGCCGTGGTACGACTGCGATCAGCCCGACGACCTGCTGCGCGCGGAGGAATGGACCCATGAGCGCTCTTGACGACTGGACCGAAGCCGTCCGGCACGCCCTTGAACTCGACCCGTTCGACGCCGACCTGGTTCTCGACCTGGCCCGCGACGTCGCGCACGGTGTCATGCGGCCGGCCGCCCCGCTGACCGCCTACCTGTTCGGCGTCGCCGTCGGCCGGGGCGCGGACCCGTCAGCCGCGGCCACCGCCATCGCCGACCTGGCGGCCAGCTGGGCCCGGGACTGACCGGAGGCCGCCCGGCCCGACGGCCCCGTCCGGGAATGCGGCGGGGCCGGGGATGGCCGCCGCTGCGGGGCCGGGGATGGCCAGGTTTCCGGCCGCGCCCATCCGGCGGGCCAGCGCCCACCAGCCGGCGACCAGGATGACCGACAGGATCAGCGTGTACGGCAGCAGCGAGCCCAGCCCGAGCCCCTGCGCCAGGGCGCCGGCCAGCCAGGGGAAGCTCGCGCCGCCGACGACGCTCGCGCCGACCAGCAGGCCCACGGTCGTGGGTACCAGCTGGGACGGCAGCAGCCGCGGCTGCACCGCGACCGTGGTCGGGAAGACCGGGCCGAGGAAGAAGCCGATCAGCGCGAAGCCGACCGCGCCGACCGCCGCGTCAGGTACCCACCAGGTCACCGTGGTGACCACGGTCAGCCCGGCCAGGCAGGCGAACATCATCCCGACCACCCCCAGCCCGGCCCGGGACGCGGCGGCGTTGATGACGAACCGGCCCAGCGTGAGCCCGAACCAGTACCCGCTGACGACCAGCCCGGCGAGCAGTTCACCGGCGCCCCGCTGCTGGGTCAGCAGGCTGAAGCCCCAGTTGCCCACGGTCACCTCGATGCCCACGTAGAGGCAGAGGAAGCCGCCACCGAGCCAGACGGCGGAGCGGCGCAGCGCGGCGCCGAGCGGGGCTCCATGCGCGTCGGGTGCCGGTGGGAGGCGCGACGGGTACAGGGTCGCCAGCCCGACGAGGACCGGTACCGCGATGGCCCCGGTCAGCAGGTACGCGTCGGGCCAGGGCCGGCCGGCGTGCAGCAGCAGGGTACCGACCTGGGGTCCGATCAGTGCGCCCACGCCGAAAAAGGCGTGCAGGTAGTTGAGCAGGGCGGTGTGCCCGGGCAGGTTGCTGACGTATGCGTTGAGCCCGGCGTCGAGGATGCCGGTACCGAAGCCGAGCAGCACGGTGGCGGCCAGGAACACCCCGAAGCCGGGCCGCAGCCCGATGCCCAGCGCGGTGGCCACGAACACCGCGGCGCCGAGGCCGAGTTGCGCGCGCTCCCCGAGCCGGCGGATCAGCCAGCCGTTGGCGATCCCGGACAGCAGGTACCCGCTGGAGAAGGTGAAGAACTGCAGCCCGACGACGACCTTGTCCACCCGGTAGTCGGCCATCTGGCTGGGCAGTAGTACGCCGGAGACGCCGGCGGAGATGCCGATCAGGATGAAGCCCGCGAACGCGACGACGAGCCGGGCTCGTCTCATGCGGGTTCGAGCCGGACGATGATGCTCTTCGACGACGGCGTGTTCGAGCCCTCGGCTGTCGAGTCGAGTGGTACCAGCACGTTGGCCTCGGGGAAGTAGGCCGCCGCGCAGCCCTTCGGCGTCGGGTAACCGACGGCCCGGAACCCGGGCGCCCGGCGGGTCGACCCGTCCGTCCACTCCGACACGATGTCCACGGTCGACCCGTCGGCGATCCCGAGCGATTCCAGGTCGGTCGGGTTCACGAACACCACCCTCCGTCCATTGTGGACACCGCGGTACCGGTCGTCCAAACCGTAGATCGTGGTGTTGTACTGGTCGTGGCTGCGCATCGTCTGCAGCAGCAGCCGGCCCTCCGGTACCTGCGTGACCACGAGCTCGTGCACGACGAACGCGGCGCGGCCGGTCGGCGTCGGGAACCGGCGGCGGTCGCGCGGCGGGTGCGGGAGCGTGAAGCCCGGTCCCCGCGCCACCCGCGCCTCGTAGTCGGCGAAACCCGGTACGGTCGCCGCGATCTCCTCGCGGATCGACCGGTAGTCGGCGCGGTAGGTGGCCCACGCGATCGGGGAGTCGGGCAGCGTGGCCATCGCGAGCCGGCACACGATGTCCACTTCGGACAGCAGGTGCGGCGAGGCCGGGTCGAGGTGGCCGCGCGAGGCGTGCACCGCGGACATCGAGTCCTCGACCGTGACGAACTGGTCGCCGGCCAGTTGGGTGTCCCGCTCGGTGCGGCCCAGGCACGGCAGGATCAGCGCGGTGCCGCCGGTGACCAGGTGCGACCGGTTGAGCTTGGTGGAGATCTGCACGGTCAGGTCGCAGGCCCGCAGGGCCTCCTCGCTCGCCGCGGTGTCCGGCGTCGCGGCCGCGAAGTTGCCGCCCAACCCTACGAAGACCCGGACGGTACCGTCGCGCATCGCGCGGATCGTGCCCACCGTGTCGTACCCGCGGCTGGCCGGTACCGCGAAGCCGAGCCGCTCGCCCAGCCCGGCCGTCCATGGCGGCGGCACGTGCCAGATGCCCATGGTCCGGTCGCCCTGGACGTTCGAGTGCCCGCGTACCGGACACAGCCCCGCGCCTGGCTTGCCGATCATCCCGCGCAGCAGCTGGACATTGCTGATCTCCTGGATCGCGGCGACCGAGTCGCGCCGCTGGGTCAGGCCCATCGCCCAGCAGACCACGGTCGCTTCCGAGGCGGCGAGCATCCGGGCGGCGGCGACGATCTCCGGCCGGGCCAGCCCGGTCGCCGCGAGTACCGCGTCCCAGTCCAGCTTCCCCGCGGCGGTGCGGTACTCCTCGAAGCCCGTCGTGTAGGTGTCCACAAAGGACCGGTCGACGCAGCCCCACTCGAGCAGCAGCGCGCCGAACGCCTGGAACAGCGCCAGGTCGCCGCCGACCCGCACCTGCAGGTACCGGTCGGCGAGCTGGGTACCCTGGCCGACCACGCCGTCGGCGCGCTGCGGGTTGCGGAAACGCAGCAGTCCGGCCTCGGGCAGCGGGTTGATCGCGATGATCTTCGCGCCGTTGCGCTTGGCGGTCTCCAGCGCGGTCAGCATCCGCGGGTGGTTGGTACCCGGATTCTGCCCGACGACGACCAGCAGCGAGGCGCGGTGGATGTCCTCCAGCGTGACGGTGCCCTTGCCGACCCCGATGGTCCCGGTCAGCGCGACGCCCGAGGACTCGTGGCACATGTTCGAGCAGTCAGGCAGGTTGTTCGTGCCGAAGGCGCGGGCGAACAGCTGGTACAGGAAGGCCGCCTCGTTGGAGGTGCGGCCGGACGTGTAGAAGGCGGCGGCGTCGGGTGAGTCGAGCCCGCGCAGTACCTTGCCCACCAGCGCGAAGGCGTCGTCCCAGGAGATGGACGTGTAGTGGGTACCGCCCGGGCGCAGCACCATCGGCGACGTGAGCCGGCCCTGCTGGCCGAGCCAGTGTTCGCTGCGGTCGGCCAGCTCGGCGACCGGGTGGGCGGCGAAGAACTCCGGCGTGACACGGCGCAGCGTGGCCTCCTCGGCCACCGCCTTGGCGCCGTTCTCGCAGAACTCCGCGTGGTGCCGCTTGCCCGGCGCGGGCTCGGGCCAGGCGCAGCCCGGGCAGTCGAAGCCACCCACCTGGTTGATCTTCAGCAGGGTGCGGGCCGAGCGGCCGGCGCCCATCTGGGCGAGTCCGGGGGTCAGCCCGTGCAGCACCCCGGCGAGCCCGGCGGCTGACCGTTGTGGTGGTTCAACGGTCAGATTGTCGTCTCCGACATCCTCCCGGGGCGCCCTGCGAACCATGCTCATGACCATAGCGCCGCGGTGGCGGTCGTAGCGCCGGCCATCCTGGGTCACCACGGCGATAGGGTGGGCCGGAACACGCAGGTCGACGGGGGCCGGCCGGGGGTCAGGGTGGACTCACCGCGCACCCGTCACCGTGAAAAGGAAGGTAGTCAGGATGCCGGCGGAAACCCCTCCCGAGGCAGCTCTCCTGGACGACCTCGCGGTCACCTCGGACCTCAAGGCCAAGGTGACGGAGGCGTGGCGGGACTTCGCCCGTGCGCTGTCCGGCTGCCTTCCGGCGCTGCCGGCGGGATCCCAGCTCGAAATGACCCTGGACCCGACCGCCGCCGGTACCGGCGACGCCGTCTACGCGGTGACCGTGCAGGCGGGCGAGGACGGCCGGATCGGTGCGTTCGCCGTCGGCAACGCCACGCTCCCCGAGGGGTACCGGCTGGAGCGCGCGCAGGTCGCGGACCTCATCGCGCTCGGCTGGTCCCCGCCCGGCGTGGTCGCCGGCTCCGGCGAGGAATTCGGCATGTCCGGTGACGCGACCGAGGCGACCCAGATCGCGGTCCGGCTCGCCCGCACCCTGCGCGACATCTACGGCGCGCCGCACCCGGCGTTCGTCACGTACGCGGCGCGCGGCGAGGACGACAAGCCATTCGCGGTCGCGCCGCTCGGTACCGCGCGGCCGGTGCTGCTCGGCGAGGGCCCGGACGCGGGCGCCGTCACCGAGCGGGAGGCCGAGCTGCGGATGCTGACCGGCCCGGCGACCGCCGCCCGGGACACCGAGCTGCCGCTGGCGGACAAGGTCACCGCGGTGGTCGCCGGCCTGCTCAAGACGACGCCCGAGCAGTTGCAGGTGGACGGTGACGGCGACATCGGCATTCGGTCGGGCTCGGCGATGGTGTTCGTCCGGGTACGCGACAACCCGCCGCTGATCGACGTGTTCTCGCCGGTACTGACCGAGGTGGAGCCGACCGAGCAGCTCTACGTGAAGCTGTCGGAGCTGACCAACCGGATGCCGATCGGCCGGCTCTACTGCACCGACGACACGGTGTGGGCCTCGGTACCGGTCTTCGGCCGCGACTTCCAGGCCACCCACCTGATGCTCGCGGTACAGGTGATGACGGGCCTGGCCGACGAGCTGGACGACCGGCTGCACGGTGAGTTCGGCGGGAAGCGGTTCTTCGGGGACGGCGACAAGCCTCCCGCCGTCAATAACGGCACCGAGCGCACCGGCATGTACCTCTAACCTAGACGAACGCCGGCTGTAGCGGTTCCGCAGGTGTCCCCGCTAGAACGCCACCCACGCCTGGCTGGCCAACGTGTTCAGGTCATAAGCGCCGAGGCCCGTCGCCGCGACTGTCCACAGTGTACGGTCGATGACCAGCGAGCGGCTGATCGGCTCGTTCTGGTGGTTCACCGAGCCCAGCTCGGTGATCGCGCCGTCGGTGACGTGCAGCGCGACGGCCGCGGCCACCTGCTGCGGCGCGATCGGTACCGGCAGGCCCGGCTTGACCGGGGACACCGACGATCCCACCGGGCTCGACGGGCTCATCGTGCCGCTGGCGGCGAGCATGCTGGTCAGCGGGATCACCACCAGCTTGGTCGCCGGCCAGTAGAGGAACGCGTGCGGGTCGAACTCCGCCTCGGAGTGGCCGTACTGCACGTGGAACTGGGACAGCCGGCGGGGCGAGGCTGGGTCGCTCACGTCGAACAGCGAGACCTGCACACCCTGTACCCGCCCGTTGGCGTCGGCCTCCTGGCCGACCCCGAGCAGCCGGCCGTTGCCCAGCGGGTGCAGGTACGCCGAGTACCCGTGGATCTCCAGCGAGCCGGTGACCTTCGGGTGTGCCGGGTCGCGTAGGTCCAGGGTGTACAGCGGGTCGGTCTGCCGGAACGTGACCACGTAGCCGGCGCCCGCGTCGAACCGGACCGCGTAGATCCGCTGGCCCTCGCCCAGCCCGCCGACGCTGCCCACCTCGCGGAGCTGGCTGCCCGAGCGGCTCAGCACGTAGACCGTCGAGGAGTCGCCGCTCGTCGTGGCCACCCGCAGGTTGCCCTGCCACTCCGACAGGGCGTACTGGTTGAGGACGTAGCCCGGTACCGAGCCCGCGCCCAGGTACCTCGGCCGCCCGGTACCGCTCGTGTCGAACTGGTACACCTCGGTGCGCTGGGTCGGCGGCGACGGTCGGCCGGCGGGTCCGCCGTTGGGCTCCAGGCGCAGGATCATCGGCTGTACCCGCCACCGGTTGTCGTTGACGACATAGAGGCTGGGGCCGTTGCTGTAGACCATGTTGCCGTCGGCCACCACGGTCACCGGGTCGCCCGTGCCCAACCTGTCGCCGGCCAGGTTGAGAGTGAGGACGGTCAGCATCGCGGCGCCCGAGTAGTCCGCCGGCCGGCTGACCGCGTCGCACGGCACGGTACCCCCGGTGGTTTTCCCGCCCGAGGTCACCGCGTACCGGGGCAGCCAGTCGCCGGGCTGGGCGCGGTCGATGGCGGCCCGGTTGGCGTCCAGCCGCTGCTGAGAAGTGGCGTTCTCCAGTTGCGGGAAGTTCAGCCGCGGCGCGGACCGGATCACCACCCGTACCGTCGCGCCCACCTGCCGCGCGTCGACCAGGCTGCCGTCCATCGCGTACGAGCTGAGGACGCGCGGCTCGCCGGACACGTCGACCAGGACCAGCCGGGGGCCGGCCACGTCGTCGATCCCGCCGCTGGGCATCAGCAGCAGCGCGTGGTCGCCGGACAGCAGCAGGTCCGTTGGGTACCCGCCGTCGCCGAGCGCGAGGGTACCGGTGACGGCCCGGCTGCGGGCATCCACGACCTTCAGCACGCCGTTGGCCACCACCACGATCCGCCGGCCGTCGGTCTTCACCAGGTCGGGCTCGTCGACCCCCTGCTCGGCGACGTTGGTGTCGGAGTGGACCGGGCCCGCGTCGGCTCCGTCCGGCACCGCCGCGGGACCGTTGACCTTGTCGCCCGGGGCGGCCATGGCGGCCCGGGGCGCGGTGGCGGCGCCGGCGGCCGGTAGCGCCAGTTCCATGCCGCCCGCGCCGGGCAGGCCGTACTCCGTCACCGTGATCTTCGCCGCCGCCCGGAGCCCGGACAGCAGGTCGTCGCAGGAGTCGAAGGCGACCAGGGTGATGGCACCGGCCGGTACCGTCGTGATCCGGTGGCCGTTGCCGGCCGCGCCGCATCCGGCGATGAGCAGGCCCGCGCTGAGCGCTGCGGCGCCTGACACGGCGGCCTTCCAGCCGCGGTGGGTCGTGGAGGTCATGCCCCCTTCGACGTCGATGGTCCGGCGACGGTTCCCGCCTCGACCAACCGGGACAGGACGATCATGCTTCGGGTCGACGTCACGAACGGCTCCGCGCGCAGCCGCTCCAGCGCCTGCTCCAGGTGGGCCATGTCGGCGGCGCGCAGGTGCACGAGGGCGTCCGCCTCGCCGGACACCGTGTACGCGCCGACCACCTCTGGATGCCGGCGAGCGGCCGCGCCGATCTGGGCCGGTGTGGTGCGGCCGGTGCAGAACAACTCCACGAAGGCCTCGGTGGTCCAGCCGACCGCCGCCGGATCGATGACCACGGTGAATCCCTTGATGACCCCGGCGGAGCGAAGCCGGTCGACGCGGCGCTTGACGGCCGGCGCGGACAGCGAGACCTCGGCGCCGATCTCCGCGTACGTCGCGCGGGCATCCGCCGCCAACGACGCAATGATTCGCTGGTCTACTACGTCCATCTGCAACGGATGGATCCTTTCACGCATCAATTGCCCCGGTCAGCGCATACTACGCTTCGGATCATGTCGAGGACGTACCTGCTGTGCCCGCCGGAGCACTTCGCCGTCGAGTACGTGATCAATCCGTGGATGGACGCGACGGCCACGGTGGACACCGGGCTGGCGGTCAAGCAGTGGGAGCTGCTGCGGGACGCGCTCGTCGAGTTGGGACACCGGGTACACGTGCTGCCCGCCCGGCCGGACCTGCCGGACATGGTCTACGCCGCCAACGGCGCGTTCTCGGTGGACGGCACGGTCTACGGCGCCCGGTTCAAATACCCGCAGCGGCTACCCGAGGCCGGCGCGCACCGGGAGTTCTACGTGGGCGAGGCGGCCCGGGGCGCCGGCTGGCGGTACGTCGAGGCGACGCAGACCAACGAGGGCGAGGGCGACTTCGCCTACGTGCCCGGGCCCGGGCTGGTACTGGCCGGCTACGGGTACCGGACGGAGCCGGCGGCGCACGCCGAGGCGCAGGAGGTGCTGGCCCGGCCGGTCGTTTCGCTGCGCCTGGTCGACCCGCGGTTCTACCACCTCGACACCGCGCTCGCGGTCCTCGACGACCACCGGATCACCTACTACCCGGCCGCCTTCTCGGCCGCCTCCCAGTCGGTGCTGCGGCAACTGTTCCCCGACGCGCTGCTGGCGACCGAACGGGACGCGCTGGCCTTCGGGCTGAACCTGGTCAGCGATGGGCACAACGTGCTGCTGTCCGGGGAGGCGATCGGGTTCGCCGACCGGCTGGCCCGCGCAGGGTACCGGCCCCGCCTCATCGAGCTGACCGAATTGAAGAAGGGCGGCGGCAGCGTGAAGTGCTGCGTCGCCGAACTGCGCGGCTGACCCGACGACGCCGCCCGGCTCCCTGGTATGCGGGAGGCCGGGCGGCGACTCGGGGAGGGTTACTTGCCGTTCGAGATGACCAGCAGGGACGCCGTCAAGTTGCCGTCCGTCTTGGTACCGGCGACCCCGACCAGCTCGCCGGTGGTCACGTTGCTCGGCTGTACCGAGGCCCGGTGCTCCACCACGTGGATCGGGTTGCCGAAGGTCCACGTCTCGGTGACTCCGTCCGACGACTTCACGGTGACCGTGGTCGACGTGATCGCGGTGATCGTGCCCCGCTGCACGTCGATGGTCTCGTCGCCGTCCTTCGTCTTCACCACCATCTCGCCGTGCTCCACGTCGCGGGCCAGCGCCCGGCGGATGGCCAGCCGGCGCAGCGCCGGGTGCCCCGCGCCGTGGCCCGGCTTGGCCGAGGCGTTCGGCTGGACGCCGCCGGTGGCGGTGGCGGTGGGCGTCGGGTCCCCGGCCGGTACCACCTCGTCCGGGTTGAAGCCGAGCGCGGTCAGCGCGGTGGCCTCGGCGGACATGTCGGCCGCTGAGGACCCGAACGGGCTGCAGGCCGCCACGCCGAGCAGCGCCACCGCGCCCAACGCGGCGGTGGCCAGCGCGATACGCAACTTCATCGCAGATCGTCCCTTTCCCTCAGGTTGATGGCACCAGCATCGGCGCGCGGTACGTGGCGGCCGTCAGGGTGACGTACGGGCTTGGTAAACCGGTAGCCGGACGGTGAAGCGGGCGCCGCCCTCGGGTGCGTGGCCGGCCGCGATCGTCCCGCCCAGGCGACGTACCAGGCCGGCCGCCAGGGCCAGCCCGAGCCCCGAGCCGACCTTGCGCACCCCGCGGTACCGCTCGTAGAGCGCGCCCCGCTCGAACGCGACGGACAGGTCGGCGTCCGTGAAGCCCGGGCCGCCGTCGCGCACCTCGACCGTGGCGAAGCCGTAGGCGTCGGGCACGTACAGCGCGAGCACGACGGGAGCGCCGGGCGGCACCACGCGCAGCGCGTTCTCCAGCAGCCCGTCGAGTACCTGCCGGATCCGCCCCGGGTCGGTCGGCACGGTCACGGATACCGGCGGAAGCTCGGTCCGCAGGACGGCGCCGGCCGAGGCGCACCGGCCGCCCCACGCCTCGGCCGCGTCTCCGACCAGCGCGGTGAGGTCCACCGGCAGCACGGACAGCGGGAAGTCGGCGGCGTCCAGCCGGGCCAGCGCGAGCAGGTCGGTGACCAGGCGGTCCAGGTGCTCCGCCTCGGCCAGCATGGTGGCGCCGGCCCGCGCGCCGCCCTCGGGGCCGATCACCCCGTCCGACAGCGCCTCCGCGTACCCCCGGATCGTGGTCAGCGGAGTGCGCAGCTCGTGCGAGACGGACAGCAGGAACTCGCGCTGCCGCCCCTCGCTGGTGGCCAGCGCCGCGGCAAGGTCGTTGATGGCTTGTGCCAGATCCGCGGCCTCGACCGGCGGCTCGGGCCGCAGCCGCACCGACCGGTCCCCGGCCGACAGCCGGGCCGCCGCGGCCGCCGCGTGGCGGATGGGCCGGGCCAGTCGCCGGGCCAGCATGGCGCCGGCCAGCCCGCCGGCGACCAGGCCGGCCAGCAGCGCCAGCCACAGCCGGCTCAGGACCGACCAGCCGGTACCGGTGGCGGCCTTCTCGGTGAGCACCACGCCGGTACCCGTACCGCCGGGGAACGGCCGCGCCTCGATGAGCACCAGCTTGCCGTTGACCACGCCCGTGCCGCTGGCCGCCTGGCCGTCCCGGACCGCGTTGATGAACCGTGCCGGCAGCCCGGCGCGATCCGCCCGGCCGTCCCTGATCAGGTACACGTCGATGTTCTGGTGGCGCAGCTCGTTGACGAACCGTTCCTGGCCGGGCAGGCCGGGGCGCAGGTCGACCAGGTCGACGGCCAGTGACGCCTTGTCGTGCAGGCCGGTACGGGTGGCGTTGTTCGCCGCGCCGACGGCCAGCGGCACCGCCACCAGCGCGGTGACCACCACCGAGACCAGGGCGACCAGGCAGGTGATGGCGACCGCGCGGGCCGTCAGCGAGGCGAGGAGCCTACGCATCGGCGGTGTAGCCGACGCCGCGGACGGTGCGGATCACGCCTCCGTGCTCGCCCAGCTTGCCGCGGACCTGGGCGACGTGCACGTCGACCGTCCGGGTACCGGCGTGCGCGGCGTACCCCCACACCGAGGCGAGCAGCTCCTCCCGGGTGTACACCCGGCCGGGCCGGTTCATCAGGTGGGCCAGCAGGTCGAACTCGGTCGGGGTGAGGCTGACCGCCTCGTCGCCAGCGCGCACCGAGCGGCGCTGCAGGTCCACCGTGACCAGGCCGACCTGGCGGACCTGGGAGGCCTCCGGCGGCCCGCTGGTGCGCCGCAGCACCGCCCTGAGCCGGGCGACCAGTTCGCGGGGGCTGAACGGCTTCGTCAGGTAGTCGTCGGCGCCGAGCTCGAGGCCCAGGATCCGGTCGACCTCGTCGTCCCGGGCGGTCAGGAAGATCACCGGGGTCCAGTCGCCGGACTCGCGCAGGCGGCGGCAGATCTCGGTACCGTCCATGCCGCGCAGCCCGATGTCCAGCACGCAGGCCACCGGCCTGATCTTGCGGGCGGCGGCCAGGCCGGACTCGCCGTCGTGCTCCACGTGTACCCCGAAGCCGTCCCGGGTCAGGTACAGCCGGACCAGGTCGGCGATCGGCCGCTCGTCCTCCACGACGAGGACCAGCCCCTTGGTCGCGGCTGGGGAGGACTGCTCGGCCACCCGCCCATGATGACCGATCGCGGGTCAGGCTCGGGTGCGGGTGATGTTCGAGCTTCGTTCGGGCCGCAGGTCAGGGGGCGGCGCGCAGTCCAGCCGCCCCGGGGCGCGGCGCCCGGTGCGGGCTCAGGCCGCCGGCGCCAGGGCGTGACCGGCGGTACGGAACACGTAGCCGAGGGTCGCCTCGAGGACCGCGACCGACCTGGGGTGCCTCGCCTGGATCCAGAACCGCTCGCGACCCCCGTCGACCGCGGTCGCCACGAACTCCAGGGCCGCCCGCCGCGGGTCGGCCGTCCAGCTGATCGCGGACAGTTCGGCGACGGCCGCGTCCAGGTGCAGGCGGATCCGGTGCACGACCCGGCTTTCGTGGGTGACCACCAACCGGTGCGGGCTGATCACCAGAACGTGCGGCCCGGCGAGCGGCCGGTCGGCGCGCACGCACCGGACGACGGCCAGTACCGGCGTGTTCGTACCGACACACCGGCGGAAGATCGCGATGTGCCGGCTGATGGTCGGTATGGACAGGCCGGCGTCTGCCGCGGCGGGCAGGAACGTCCGGGCGAACAGATCCATACCCACTCAACGAGGGACGGGGACGCCGGACACGTCGAGAAGGAATAAATATGATGAAACTAGACAGTCTCGAGGATCGTGGCGTTGGCCATCCCGCCGCCCTCGCACATCGTCTGCAGCCCGTACCGCAGCCCCCGGTCGCGCAGCTGGGCCAGCAGGGTCGTCATGATCCGGGCGCCCGAGCCGCCGAGCGGGTGCCCGAGCGCGATCGCCCCGCCGCGCGGGTTGAGCCGGGCCGGATCGGCACCCGTCTCGGCCAGCCAGGCCAGCGGTACCGGCGCGAACGCCTCGTTGACCTCGAACACGTCGATCTCGTCGATGCGCAGCCCGGCCCTGGCTAGTGCCTTGGCGGTCGCGGGGATGGGCGCGGTCAGCATGGTCACCGGGTCGTCCGCCGCCAGTACCGCCGTGTGCACCCGGGCCAGCGGGGTCAGCCCGTGCGCGGCGGCCCACGCGGAGGTGGTGATCGCGAGCGCGGCAGCGCCATCGGAGATCTGCGACGCCGAGCCGGCGGTGACCGCGCCGCCCTCGCGGAACGGCGTGGGCAGTTCGGCCAGCCGGGCGAGCGAGGTGTCCCGACGGATCCCCTCGTCCCGGGTGACCGTGGCGCCGGCGACCTCGACCGGAGCGATCTCCGCGTCGAACTCCCCGGCGTCCTGGGCGGCCGCCGCCTTCTCGTGGCTGGCCAGCGAGTACTCGTCGAGCCGGGCGCGGGACAGTCCCCAGCGCTCCGCGATCATCTCGGCGCCGATGCCCTGGCTGAACGGGATCCCGGCGGAGCGGTCGAAGCCGTTGACGCCGTCGTACCGCTCGCGGACCAGCGGGCCGAACGGGGTACCCAGGTCACCGTGGCCGGTACCGGCGGAGGCGCCCATGGCCACCCGGGTCATCGACTCGACGCCCCCGGCCACCACGAGGTCGGCCTGGCCGCTGATCACCGCGGCGGCGGCGAAGTGCACCGCCTGCTGGCTGGAGCCGCACTGCCGGTCCACCGAGGTACCCGGGACGGACTCGGGCCAGCCGGCGGCCAGGACCGCGTTGCGCCCGATGTTCGAGGATTGCTCGCCGACCTGCGAGACGCAGCCCCAGATGACGTCGTCGACGTCGGCCGGGTCGAAGCCGCTACGAGCGGCGAGCGCGCGCAGGACGTGCCCGGACAAATCGACGGGGTGCACCTCGGCCAGACCACCCTTGCGCCGGCCCACCGGGGTGCGGACGGCTCCGACGATCACTGCGTCCCGCATAGTTACTCCTCAGTAGGAAGTCTGCGGCCGATGCTACCCGCCGGCCGCGCAAGCGGGTACGGCATGCTGGGCCGATGGAGATTCGCGACCCGGCCATGCCGGACCGCCCGCCGCCCCGCCGCGACCAGCCGGTACCCGCGCCGGTCGACTCGGTCAGCTACCGGGTCGATTCCCGGTTCACCGCGGTGAAGATCTGTGGCTTCGCGATCTTCGTACTGGTGGCGCTGGCCTTCCACGACGACCGGGCCAAGCTCGCCTTCACCGGCCTCGCCGCGCTCGTCATCGGGGTGTACGCGCTGCGGGACGTCATCGCGCCGGTACGGCTGGCCGCGGACCGCGACGGGGTCACCGTGATCTCCGGGTACGCGGGGCACCGCCGGCTGGGGTGGGACGCGATCGAGCGGATCCGGCTCGACGAGCGGCGCAGGCTCGGTACCCGGTCGGCCGCGCTGGAGATCGACACCGGCGACCACCTGTACCTGCTGACCCCCTACGACCTGGGTACCGACCCGGCGGACGCGGTGGAGGCCCTCGCCGGGCTCACGCCGTCAGTTGGGCCGTCTGCCACAGGCTGAGCCCGCCGAGCGCCAGGACGGCGATGACGATGGTCGCCGCCTGGATCGCGGACCTGCGCTCCCTCGGCGCGTACGCCAGCCCCGCGCCGACCAGCCCGCCGACCACGAACCCGCCCAGGTGCCCGGCGATCGAGATGCCCGGCACGCTGATCGTGAAGACCAGGTTGATCACGATGACCGGGAGTACCGAGGCGGCGTTCAGGCCGAGCTTGCGCAGCACGAGGAACAGCGCCGCGAACAGGCCGAAGATCGCGGTCGAGGCGCCGGCCGACAGCGCGCCGGGCTGGAACACGTAGGCGGCGACGTTGCCGCCGAGCCCGGCGACCAGGTAGAGGGCGAGGAACCGCACCGGGCCGAGGAACGCCTCCAGCGTCCGGCCGAGGATCCACAGCGCGTACATGTTCATCAGCAGGTGCAGCACGCCGTAGTGCATGAACATGGCGGTGAACAGCCGGTAGTACTCGCCGTCGGCGACCCCGCAGGGGGTGACCGCACCGCTGTTGACGTCAACGCACCGGCCGATCACCGCCAGCTTGTCCATCAGCGGCGTCCGGCCGCCGAGCAGCCCACCCAGGCCGCCGCCGACCGCCGCGTTGCCCGGGTTCTTGGCCGAGGCCAGGGACAGCAGGAGCATCAGTACGTTGGCCACGATCAGGGTGATCGTCACGTATCCCTGCCGGCCGAGCGTGCTGCCGCCGAACGCGGTGCGGGTCTGCCGCTGGGTACGCCGGCCCTCGGCCACGCACTCCGGGCACTGGTGCCCGACCGCCGCCTCCCGCATACAGTCCGGGCAGATCGGGCGGTCGCACCGGGTACATCTGATGTACGTCTCCCGGCCGGGGTGCCGATAGCAGACCGGTGTACCGGCCGGGGGGACGTCCGTCATGCGTAGAAGATTAGCGCCCGGTCAACACGGACCGGTCAGCGCTGGATCTCCACGCTCTCGATCACGACGTCGCGCTGCGGGCGGTCGCCCGGCGCGGTCGGCGTGTTGGCGATCGTGTCCACGACCTTCTGGCTGTCCGGGTCGGTGACCTCTCCGAAGATCGTGTGCCGCCGGTTCAGGTGCGGGGTCGGGCCGACCGTGATGAAGAACTGCGAGCCGTTGGTACCCGGGCCCGCGTTCGCCATCGCGAACAGGTACGGCCGGTCGAACTGCAGCTCGGGGTGGAACTCGTCGCCGAACTGGTAC
>CAZYCD010000012.1:0-57379 GCA_964645345.1 uncultured Micromonosporaceae bacterium | reverse complement strand
AGGCGGCGACCCGTAAAGACCGGCAATAGGATCTCCTCGCGCGGTCGGTCGGTCGGTCGCCAACGTCGAGGCCAACCACTTCGCTGATCACGGGAGAGCATCGCGCGGTCGTGGGAACAGCGTCGGCTCGCGGCAAAGGCTACGCCTGCGCCGAACCTCTGCCTGCGCCCGCATCGCGGTGCCTCGTCGGCGGAGGCGGAGACTGATGCGGTACGACCGGACGATCAGCCGGCCGCCGGGCGCCAGCAGGCGCCGCAGTTCCGCCAGCGGTGTCGTCCAATCCTCCAGGTAGTGCAGGACGAGACAGGCGATGACATCGTCGAACGCGGCGTCGGGGAACGGCAGCGGGCGCCCAGATCGGCGTGGTGCAGGTCCGCGGCGTCACCAAGCCGCTTGCGGGCCAGTTCCAGCGTGCTGGCGCTGGAATCGAAGCCCGTCACGATGGCGCCGCGGTCGCGGAGAGCCGCGGACAGGGGACCGGAGCCGCAGCCGGCGTCCAGGATCCGCCGGCCCGCCACGTCGCCGGCCAACTCAAGGATCGCGGGGCGTGCGTAGTGGGCGTGAATGAGACTGGACTCGTTTTCCGCCGAGTACGCGTCGGCGAAGCTGTCGTAGTCGTTGGCCACGGTCTGCTCAGCGGGCCCCGCAGAATTCTCGAGAGCGGACACGCGGCCATCCTGACACAGCTATCATCTTCACGTGGTACCCGCCGGTGATCGAGCGCGCCTTAGCTGTGCGGCGGCACCACTCGCCTTGAAGCCCGTACCGGGTCTTGGGTCCGCGGCACGTCGGGCCAACCGGCGTCCAGCGCTGCCGGCATTGCTCCCGTTGGACGTGTCGAGGCCGATGTGACATCCAGCGCTCGGGTCGACATTCTGTGATTGGTGGCAGCAGCGTGGCCGGTGAGCACACCGGGGGGCGTACCGTCCGGCGAGTACGCGTGGCTGGTCTTCTGGCATTTCTCGGGTTCTTCCTCCTTATCGCAGCTTGGTCGGTGGCCGCGCCATTCAACGGCACGCCCGACGAGCAGTCCCACATCATTCGTGCGGCGGGAGTCGCCTACGGTCAGGTCGCGCCGGCGCCGGTCGCGGCCGCCGCCGGCACGGGAGCCTTCCAGCAGGTTCCCCGCGGCTTGACTGAGAATGCCGGATGCTGGCAGTTCGATCCCGCTGCCCCCGCAAGCTGCGCGCCGCCCCCCGGGTCGGACCGCACCCTGGTCACCACGGCGACGACCGCGGGTCGGTACAACCCTGTCTACTACGCACTGGTCGGCTGGCCGCTGCGGTTGTGGCCTGGCTGGCCCGGCGTTCTGATGGCCCGGTTGATCGGTGCCGCCGCCTCGGCTGCCCTACTGGCCGGGGCTTTTGCCAGCGCCGTGCGGTGGTCGCGGCTGCGCTTCACGGCGGTCGGGCTGGTCGCTGTGGTCACTCCGATGACGCTGCAGATGACCAGCGCCGTGAACCCGAACGGGCTGGAAATCGCGGCCGGGATCTGCCTGTTCGCCGCCGGTATCCCGCTGCTCGTTCGGCACAACGACCGGTTCGACCGGTCGCTGTTGTGGCTTGTCGTGGTCAGCGCGGCCCTCCTGGCCACGCTGCGTGCCATGGGACCCGTGTGGCTGGCCTTCGCGGCTGTCGCGTTGCTCCTGCCGTTCCGCCCGTCGGCGCTGCGTCGGCTGCTGAAGGTCCGGGCGGTACTCTGGTCCGCCGCCGCGCTGGTGCTCGTCGTCCTACTCGGCGTCGGTTGGACGGTCGTGCAGAAGGCTTCCGTGATCGGTATCGTCCCGCAGCCGTTTTCTACCTCTTCACAAAGCATGGCGGTGTGGAAGGTGCTGGGGGACTGGCGTGTTTGGGTAGATGAGCTCGTCGGCGTCATGTCTTGGCTCGACACCGATCTACCGGGCTATGTCTACCTCATCTGGGAGTCCGCGGTCGCCGGCCTCATCATCGCGGCCGTCGCCGTCGCCAGGCGAGTGGACCGGTGGCGTATGTTTGTGATCTTCCTCGGGGGTGTGATCACGCCGACTCTGCTCCAGGTCTGGTACATCAACAAGTACGGGCCGGTGACGCAGGGTCGGTACCTGCTGCCGATCCTGTCCGGCCTGGTGTTGTTGGCCGCGTTCGTCCTCGAGGAGAACGGTATGCCGGCGCGGGTGGCGCGTTTCGTCGGCCGGCTCGCCGTGATCGTGCTGCTTCCACTGAATCTGTTCGCGCTCGGGTACACGATGGTGCGTTGGCAGCACGGCCTCAGGCAGTCCCCATTGCCCCGTCGGGACCTTAATCCGTTGGCCGGCCCCTGGCATCCGCCGCTCGGTTCGGGGCTACCGCTGCTCGCCGGGCTCATCGGGGCGTGTCTGGTGGGCGCGCTGCTGTGGACCACCGTCGGGCGCCCAGCAACCGAGTGGGCGTCGATCGGCGACGCCGAGCATACGGAGAACCGTCTCCCGGACTCCGAGTTGATGGGTGCGCAGGCCAGCGGCTGAGTACCGGGGTCGCCCGACGTGGTCTCGGGGCTCAGGGGAGGATGCTCGGCGTCTCGAGTTGGTGGTTCGGCGCGGGCAGGGCAGGCCGGGCCGACAGGTACGACCAGCGTCGGCTAACCGCGGCTGTCCATATGCCGCCGAGAGCATCCGACCCGACGGATGACTTCCGCGAAGCCGCCGGTCCTTCCCAGCCAGCTCATGGTGCCCAGCAAAGCGTTGGTCTAGGCATAAACACACGCCGACCTTCGCGCGATCCGATCAAAGCTTGTGGCTTCCGTCAACGGTTCCGATGACCTTACCGGCCGACGGAAGATCATCGGAGATATCGCTGGGCCACGCTCCGCCCGGGTCCTCGCCACATCGATGCCGGGCCATGTGCTGGCCACCTATCGGAAGTCCTGAGGACAAGCCGGAAGCCGGGCCCGGTCCGTCCGAGCGACCCCGCCAGGCCGGACAAGTCCCTGGCCGGCGTCGCCTAAGGGTTGATCTTCCGCCAGGCGCTGGCCCGTTGACGCGGCGCGGTTTTGTCAGTGTGATTTAGCCACGCCAATACGTGGAGGAGTGCCATGGCAGCGTCGTTGGGTTTGCGTCGCCGGATCGTCGTGTTCGTGGCGGTGTCCGCGGCAATCAGCTTCGTCGGGTCGGTCGCGGTCGCTGCCTCAGCGGCGACGGTACCTGGCGCAGCGCCGGTCGTTGTCACCGTCAACCGGGCCAGTAGCGGCAGCGTCAGTTCGGGGTTCGCTGGGTTCAGCTACGAGAAGGACCGGATCGGCGCGGGGATGTTCGACGCGCGCGACACCAACCTGGTCAATCTGTTCCGGTTACTGGGCCCGAGCGTCCTGCGGATCGGCGGGAACCTGGTCGACATTGTGAACTGGAACGCCGCCGGTGCCGGCGGATCGGCGACAGAGGTCGCTCCCGGCGATGTGCGCAAGCTCGGCGGGTTCCTACAGGCGACGGGGTGGAAGGTGATCTACGGCATCAACCTGAAGACAAACACCGCGGCGAACGCGGCCTCGGAGGCGGCGTTCGTGACCGATGCCCTGGGAAGCAGCCTGCTCGCCTTCGAGATCGGCAATGAGCCCAACTTCTACCGCACCGAGGCGACCTACGAAACGTCGTACAGCGCGTATGTGAAGGCGATCCACGCCAGGGACCCAGGTGCGGTGTTCGATGGCCCGGGCTCGGCCAGCAAGACCTCGTGGCTGACGCCGTTCGCCACCCACGAGCGCAACAACGGCTTGTCGATTCTGTCGATGCACACCTACATCGGCAGCAACACCAAGGCATCGATTGCGGGCATGCTGGCGTCGACCGCGTCGGGCGGAACCCTGGCGACGCAGTGGGCCGCGTTGGACAGCGCCAGGACGGCCGGCGGCATCGCGCAGTGGCGGATGACCGAGGCGAACTCGTACTTCCACGGCGGCGCAGACGGGGTCAGCAACGTGCAGGCAGCGGCGCTCTGGGCGGTGGAGTTCATGCACGGCATCGCCTCACACGGCGGTGCCGGTGTGAACTTCCACGGCGGTACCTCGGTCCAGTTTCCGCTTTTCTATTCGCCCATCGTGTTCAGCGCGCTGACCCCGACCGGCGTCCAGGCGGTGTACTACGCCGAACTGCTGTGGAGCCTGGCCGGTACCGGGACGTTGCACGCTGCGACCGTTTCCGGCGCCACGGGTGTCACCGCCTGGGGCATCGGCACCAACGTCCTAGTGAACAACGAGAGCGCGACGGCGCTGACCGCGAGCGTCAGGCTCGTGGGGTCGGTCACCAGAGCCAGCAGTTATCCGTTGACCGCACCCTCGCTCTCGTCCAAGACCATCACGTTGGCCGGTTCTGCCGTGACCGCCAGCGCCGCCTTCCACCCCACACCGCGTGCGCTGACCGTCTCCGGCACTACCGTGACCCTTCCGGTCCCGCCCGGCAGCGCCGTCCTGATCGTCGCCGCGTGACCACACCGATCGCCCGGGTCAAGCACGATACGCCACCGGCGGTACCTGTTGGCCGAAGAGGCGGGCTTCAGTGATCGACAGCTTTACTGATCGACCGTGTCGTGACCCTCGCCCTGCTAGCCGTCCCGACGACGACGATCGCGGCGATCACCGCTGGGGACGCACCGATGGCCACTATGGCCCTGCCGCGAGGGATGGTCTTTTCCGCACCGCGGTAAGTGGCCTGCGGCATGTTGACGACGGGAGACGTCCGGTCCCACCCTTCTTGTGACCTGCTCACGTACATCTATTTGTGCAACTGTCGCTACGGCGTGTCGGCCGCTCTGGGTTACCCGACTGAGTGGATCGATGCGGTCTGCGGTCGATACCCGACAGCTCGACTGAAGGAGCAACATCATGCGTTCGAGACTGCTCACCGCGGGCGTGGCTCTCGCGGCAGTCCTGGCAGTCGGGCTCACCGCCGCACTCGCCTCCGCCACTGAATCAATCGCGTCGGCGGTACCGGCCTTGACATCCGACTGGACCCAGTACACGTTCAACGCCTCCGGCTCGGGTGACAACACCGGCGAGACAGCCATCACTGCGGCCAACGTGGGCACCCTGCATGCCGGCTGGGTCGTCAAGGGCGGCCGGTCGGTATCCGCCCAACCGCTAGTGGTTGGCGGGGTTGTGTACTGGGGTTCGTGGGACGGCAACCTGCACGCCACGTCCCTGGCCACGCATGCGTCCTTGTGGACGCGGGGGCTGGGCTTCACGACCTGTGCCAAGTGCAACCCGAGGGTCGCGGGGATGGCCTCGACGCCCGCGTACGGAGCGATCGGGAGCACTCCCGTGCTCTGGGTCGCCGACGGGGGTAACGACAAGGTCGGTGGCGGACACGTCGCGGTGTTCGCGGTCAACGCGACCAACGGCGCAATCCTCTGGCGTCGCAACGTGGTGTCGGTCGGCTCGGACGCGTTTTTCTGGAGCTCCGTGCGGGTCTTCGCCGGCAGCGTCTACGTGGCGACGTCGTCGCAGGCCGATCAGCCGGTGATCCCCGCGCATGTGTACAAGCTCAACGCCGCGACCGGGGCGACCCAGGCAAACGTCAGCACCGGCGGTGGGGTGTTCGGGACGCTCAGCATCGACGGCGCGACCGGCATGGTGTACGTACCGGTCGGCTCGCCCACTGGTGGGGGGACAAACAACTTCTCCACCTCCCTGCTGGAGGTACGGGCCAGCGACCTGTCGGTCGTCGCGCACTGGACGGTCCCGAAGGGCCAGCAGTTGTCCGACGGCGACTTCGGGTCGGTACCGACCCTGTTCGACGCGGTCATCGGGGGCACGACCCGGCACATGGTTGGCCTGGGAAACAAGAACGGCCTGTTCTACGCCTGGGACCGCTCCAACATCGCCGCAGGCCCGGTGTGGCAGAAGCAGGTCGCGATCGGCAGCAACGACCCGCAGGGCGGAGGCGGAACACTTTCGCCCGCCGTGTGGGACGGCACAACGCTGTACGTGGCGGGCGGCAACACGGTCGTCGGTGGGGCCAGGTGCGCGGGAAGTGTCCGGGCCGTTAACCCGGCGACCGGCGCCTACGAGTGGGAGTTCTGCGTGAGCACGGGTCACGTGCTCGGTGCCCTGGCCGCCGCGCCGGGACTGGTCGTGGTACCCGCCGGCTCGTCCATCCTGGTCATCAGCACGGCCGGTAAGCAGCTTGCTGCCTACCGCAACCCGTCCGGGGCCCTGTATTGGGGTGCACCGAGCATTGGTAACGGCCACATATTGGCCCCAGGCATGGACGGCAGCCTCGCCGCGCTGACCCCCTGACCCCGGACCGCTGGTGGCAGAGCAGAACGTTGTCATGTCGAACGTACGGCTCCCCGCCTTCGATGGGCGTGCGTCCCGTACTGAGGAGGCCTTCGATGAGCAAATGGGGCGACCTGCAGGTCCGGCGAGGGTGGCCGGCTCGGCCCGGCGTACGGATGCTGGTGGGGATTGGACTGTTGGCTGCCGCGATACCGCTGTCGGCGTGGGGCATCGCCAGCGCGGGCGTGTCCCCGGCCCGAGCGGTCCGCACGGCCGCCACCGCCACCAGCGACTGGGCCCAGATCCAGGCGATCCTGGGCGGTATCCAAGGCACTGCCACCGCGCCGATCGGCAACGTCACCACCAACAAGTTCACTCCCGGGATGTTGCTCGGCAACGGCGACATCGGCGTGATAGCGGGCGGCAGCAACAACACCAGCCAGAAGTTCTACTTCGGCAAGGGCGACTTCTGGGGTACCGCCTGGAACTCCGGGCACAGTCAACTGGTGACGGCGATCCTGTCGCTCGGCTCGTTGACTATCTCCTCCCCGACGGCCAGCCCGAACCCGGGTCCGAACTACCGGATGACCCAGGACATCCTCAACGCCGAGGTACGTAGCCAGGTGCAGCTTGGCGGCGCGATCGTGAGCATGCGCTCCTACACGGCCGACTCGGACAACGTGTTCCTCACCGAGTTGTCCAGCCCGGCCGGTAGCCCGTCGGTGACTTTGAACGTCACCCTGGGCTTGCCCATCCCGGATACGCACACCACGTACCCGACCACGGTCGGCGGGTCCGCCGGCACGATCGTGGCCACCCGGCATAACAACCTCAGGGGCAGCGGGGACTTCCAGTCGGAGGCCGCCATCGCGGTGCGCCCGGTGGGCACCGGTTTCGCCAGTACCAGCACCAGCGGCTCGACGGTCACCGGTACCTTCACCCTGAACGGCGGCACCACGGTCGAACTCGCGACCCTTTTCCGTAGCGATGCGCGGCAGGGCGCTGGCGGCCCCAGCGCCTCGACGCTGGCCGGCCACGCTACCTCGGCAGTCGCTGCGCTGACCGCAAGCAGCGTGACCAACCTGCTGGCCAATCACCGTGCCTTCTGGAAGAACTACTGGCTCAAGTCCTTTATCCAGACCAACGACCCGACGCTCAACGCGTACTGGTACGGCTCGCTGTACGCGCTGGGTTCGGCGGAGCGGGCCGGTAAGGTGCTCGCGGACATGAACGGTTCGTGGGTCTCCAGCGACTTCACCCAGTTCCCACGGTACTGGTACAACTACAACATCCAGGCGCCGTTCTACGGGGTGGCGTCGGCCAATCACCCCGACCTGTTGCAGCCGTACAACGTGCAGCAGAAGGCTGAGCAGCAGTGGCAGATCAACTGGACGGCGGCCAGCGGCGGGTACAAGGGCGAGATGTGGCAGCGGACGATGGGGCCCTTCCAGCAGTACATGCCAGCGCCGGCACCGGTGGCGGTGAAGTCCACCAAGAGTCCTGGGTGGACAGACCAGAAGTCCAATGGCGGCTTCGCGGTGGTGCCATCGCTGTTCTATTACGACTACACGCAGGACCAGACCTTCCTGCGCAACCAGCTGTACCCGAACCTGCGCGCGGTCGACGACTTTTTCCGCGACTACCTGACCATCAGCGGGAACCGGTTGGTGATGGCGCACAGCTCAGCGCACGAGGGCTCCAACGACCTCAACCCCAACTTGGACATCGGTTTCATTCGCCGGGTGGAGACTGCGCTGATCACGTTCAGTCAGCAGCTCGGCGTGGACGCCAACCTGGTACCGGTGTGGCAGAGCACCCTGAGCCGGCTGGCCGCGTTCCCGACCGCCACAGTCGGCGGCAAGACCGTTTACACGATGGCGGAGAACGTCAACGGCTCGACCAGTACCTCGGCCACGTTCAACCCAGGCGACCAACCCATCAACATGGAGGGCGGGGTGTTCCCGGGCGAGAACATCTACGTCGGCGGCGACCCCACCCAGGTCCAGATCGCGCTGAACACGCTGCAGGAGATGAACTCGTGGGGCGTGACCTCGGGTGAGAACAGGAGCAACGGGTTCCCCAAGGAGTTCCCGATCGCGGCGCGGGTAGGCTGGCCGGCCGCCGACCTGGAGAACAAGTTCGATGCGGCGATCCTGGCGCAGTGGCGTTCCACGAACCTGACTGTGGCGCAAAGCGGGGGTGGCATCGAGACCGCAGGCTCCATCGAGGCGGTCGACTCGATGCTGATGCAGAGCGTTTCCGGCACGATTCGGCTCTTCGGCGACGCGGACTGGCCGATCAGCAGGAACGCCTCGTTCACCCGCCTACGAGCCAAGGGCGCGTTCACCGTCTCCGCCGCCATCGCTGGCGGCGTGGTGGGACCGGTCACGCTCGCCAGTGACGTGGGCGGGACGGTCCGGCTCAAGAGCCCGTGGTCCACCGGTACCGTGAGCGTCCAGGTGCTCGACGCGAGCGGCAACCCCGCAGGCGCCGTGTCGTTCACCAACTCCGGTGGGGTAGTCAGCTTCGCCACGACGGCCGGCGACTCCTACCAGGTAAGCAACGGGTGAGCCGAAGGCGCCCGGCCGGAGGACTACCTCCGTGCCGTGCGCCGGCATTTTCAGGCACCCGGCGGACGTCCATCAGAGGGATGTCCGCCGGGGCCGGAATGTCCGATGCGAGCCGCAGAGGACCGGGCAGTCGAGCCTTGTCCTTCAGGACCACCGACACGTCGTGTCGGCTGATCGTCCAGCTTGAAGCTTGTCGAACGCGGCCAGCGGTAGACAGATCCAGGCCGAGGCATGGCGACGGTCGATGCCGTTCCACCGCAGACAACTGACAAGCCGGTCTAACCAGGTGTGCCCGGTACATCGACGGTGAGCTGGACGACGGTCACGTGCCTGGTCTTGGCTTCTTGGGGATCATCGGCACCCACCAGCATGCCCGTCATCCACAGCAGCACGAACGCGATGTCTGTCGTCAGCTCCCCACAGGAGACCGAGCGAGGTTCGACTGCCAGCAGGCCCTCAACGCAGATCCCGGCGCCCATTCGCTCAGATCTGCTGAACCACGGCCGGCTCGCGCACGTCCGACGTCCCCATGAATGGACAACAGGTCCTGATTCACTTGGTGGGCGAAGGCCCCGGGTGCGCCTGTCGGATCTGCGAGCGGTCAGTGATGTCCGTCGCGGTGGCGGTGCCACCGTCGACGGTCGCCTGCACCGAGACGCTCTCGCCGTTCTTGACTGAGCCGATTCCGTCCCGCTGGGCGTCAACGAGTGTGCTCGCGGTGACCGTGTACGACTTGGTGAAGCCGTCGGCGCTCTTGACCGTGATCGAACTGGCGGACACGGCGGTAACCTGACCCTGCTGGATGTCGACCGTCTGGTACCCGCCGCCCGGCTTGGCCGCGACGAACTCCCCGTGCAGCGCCGGGCCGACACCGCCGAATCCGAACGGTGCCCGCTTCCCGCCGAAGCCCGGCCGACCTCCGGGTCCGCCGAAAGCCTTGGGGGCGGCGGCGGAGCTCGAGGGCGACGGCGATGGCGACTGGGTGGTCTGTGCGGACGCGATCGAAGCGACGGAAACAGCCGCAGCCACGGCCACCGCGACGCCCCCTCCCAGGATCCAGAGGCGGGTGTTGCGGCGCCGCTTCGGCGGCTGCGGTGCTGGTGCTGGGTATCCCAGGTCGATCATGGGCTCCTCCTTTTTCCAAACCACAGCTCACCTTGCCTGTGCAATGTTGGACGAGCCTGTGCTAAACCTGGGAATTCGGTATCAATCGGCGGAGGACGGGGGTTCAACTCATGCGAGCTCGAGGCCCTCTACTCGCTACAACGGATCGAGAACATTATCGGGACCTCGCCTCCGCCGGTGGCCGGCCTGGCTGACCCTGAGCGGGTAATCGTGGTTCTGTGCGAGCGGGTCGGAAAGGTCGACAGCTACGCAATCCCGGCGGTACGGCCGGCCACCCGAGGAGGTCAAGCAATGGATGGAGGGGAAACAGTGAGCGTGAACCGGGATCCGCGGACGATGAGCAGCGAGGAGCTGGTGGCGTACTTCGACCGCGGCGGAGACATCTCGCAACCGCTGCGCGGCGCCACCACCGGCCCCGACCTCGGCTCGGCACCGGCCCCGGAGAACGTACCGATGATCGTGACCGGAGTTCGGCTCTCCTCGGCGGCAGTACGACGACTAGACGAACGTGCCGGTACCGACAAGGGGGCCGCTCGGGCCTCATTCGCCAAGCGATCGACGAATTCTTCGCACGGCCACCGACGAAGCCCCTGAATTCGTCAGCGGCAGACCGTTTATTATGCGGCCGGAGAGGGCTGGGCTAGATCATCTACCTGCCCGCGACCATCTCGCCGGGTGGTGACGGCCGCTCGGATGGCAGTCTTCGAGCGCGGGCCGCGTCGGCGACGGCGACGCCGGCCAGGAGGAGGCCGGCAACGGTGGCAACCACCAGCGGCGCCAGCGATCTCACCGCCGGGGTGGCGGCGACGAGCGCGAGTACGCCGATTACGCGGTCGAGGGACACGCGGCCGAACACGGCGTACTCGAACGTGGCCCGGCCGGCGAGGAATAGAACGGGCCCGCCGAGAATGACGAAGGTCCAGGCCGACTTGGTATGTCCGAGGGGATGGGTGATGACGAGTTCGTCACCTACGGCGATGGTGACCACCCCGGCGGCCATCAGCGCATGGCCATAGATGGTCGGGACGGCCACGCGCCACAGGTCGGTGCTCGCGGCGATGGCGTCGGCCAGCAGCGCTCCGGCGCGGTGGATGTAGATGCGCCACAGCAGCGTCGTGCTGGCGAACGCGACGAGCGTCGCGGCGCTCCGGGCGGCTCCGAACTCGCCGGTTGCGAAGGCCAGCCCGGTCACCAGGACGGGCTCGCCGAGCACCACGACGAAGAACTGCTGGTAGCGCTCGGCGGTGTGCTCTGCGGAGACCGCGATCTCAAATCGACGCAGACCGTGGCGGCCGAGCTTCGGTGTGGGGAAACCGATCCCGATCGCCACGTACTCCACGAGGACTGCCGTCATCCACAGCACGGCCCGCATCCAGCCGTGGAGGAATACACCTGCGATCCAAGGCACTGCGGAGATGCCGACCCAGAACAGTAGCCGCAACGCGCTTGGCCGCGCCTCGTGGCCACGCAGAAAGTAGACGGCGATGGCGAGGCCACCGACCCGGATGGCCAGGTAGCCGCCGGCGAAGATCGGGCCGCGGGGGCCGAATGCCTCGGGCGCCGCGGCCGCCAACACGAGGGTGCCGAAAATGATCGGCATGGTCAGCAACTGGACCACCGGATGCCACGGGTTGAACGCGTCCAGGAACCTCGCGGTGGAGAGCCAGACGTGCAACACGGCGAACAGCAACACCAGGGTCTCGAATGCGCCGGTCCAGTTCAGATGTTCCAGCAACTGCTGCGACAGCCGGAAGAACGCCAGGACGAACACCAGGTCAAAGAACAGTTCCAGGTAGGCGGTCCGCGCCTGCTCGGGTCGTCGCAGAACGCCGAACCTACCCGCCGCCATCGACCGCCCGCTCCCGTCAATTTTCCGCCTCAACCGTAGTCGTAACATTCCGCCGGGATGTCAAGATCCTCGGGCGAGGGCGCCAACGGTTAGCGCTTCGCCCTCCTGCCCCTGCCAAACGAAACCCGTCCTCCACGGCGAGCCGCGCTGCCCAGCGAGTACCGGGCCGACTCGACGAGAGCAGCGCCTGCGGCGAGCACGGCCTCGGCTCCTGCGACCCGGAACCGGCCTCCGGCGGCCATAGCAACCCGCCCTGGGCCGGGGAGCCTGGCCGGCGGGTCGCCCTCGGTAGCGCACCACAGGCCACCGGACCGCGCCACCGGCACACCGGTGGCCGGTAGGGACTCACCGATCAGGCTCCAAGAACCGCGATAGATCACGCCTGGGGGATGTCGAGGTTGGGAACGGTGCGGTGGCGATCTGCGCGGTGGTCAGCACTTTGTGGTCGTGCAGCAGTTCGAGCAGGTGGCTGTCCCGGTCGGTCAGGTGTCCCAGGACGGGTAGGAGCGGGTCATAGCCCCTCATGAGTCCTCCTTTAGGCGTGCCCCTTGCAAACGAATAGCAACCCTTGTTGCGTCGGGACGGGCGCGGTGGGCGGCGGGAGGCGGCTTGGGCTGGGGTTGTGATGCCGCCGGGGTGCCCGGTTGGGTGCCCGTCTCAGGCCGGGCAGCCGGCGGGTACCGGGGCGGGTAGCGGTGCGGGCAGGACCTGGAGTGCTGGTCCGCCGGTGGTCGGCCCGGGCGGCTGAGGGCTGCCTGCCGGGGGGTGCTGGCCGGCGCATGGAGGGCCGGTCGCCGCCGCGGACGCGTGACGGCGTTGTGAGCGTGTGTGAGTCGCTGTGATAGCCGGGCGGTGTCACTCACCGGAACCACCGGCGTTGTGTGCCGGCCGGATAGCTGACCGTGCGGGGCGGGTGAGCGGGTCGGTCGGCGAGGCACCGGCGCCGGCCTCATCGAGGGCTTGGAGCAAAGGGCCGATGCGGTCGTTGCGGATGCGGTACCCGCGGGACCGCAGCCCCTCGGCGAGACTGCGCCGGGTCACCGCGCGCCCCGCGCCGCGCGGGTCCCCGTTGGACCCAGCCCCGCCGGGACCAGGAGCGACTGGTCCCCGGGTGCGGGCCCGCCGGGGACCGGGCGAGAGGCGCTCCGGTCCCCGCCTCAAGTTCCTGACCACCGGTACCGTGAACGATCCCGGGCCGCCGTGGTGGGTCACCGGGTACGACGCGGACGGCGACGAGTTCCACGGCCACGCCCGGCGGGTCGGGCCAACCGGACCGCGGGCGAGCGGTACCACGGACCTGATCTTCGAGGTGCCCGCGGGGACGCCGCTGCGCCGGGTACTCCTCTCGGACGCAAGGGTGGACGTAGGCTGATGTGTGGTCGACCCTCGGCGCCGCAGCCCCGGCTGGTATCGACACCCGGCAGCCGTTTCCTACTGGTCCCCGGTGGCCAGTTCGGCTCGGCGTTGCTCGCGCAGTGTGTGCCTACGTACCTTTCCGCTCTCGGTCTTGGGTAGCGTCGATACGAAGTGGATGGTGCGGGGGTAGGCATGCGCGCCGTACCCGTCGCGCACCCACTGCTGCAGTGCGGTGGTGTCGGCGGCGTGCCCGGCGTGTAGCACCACGAAGGCTTCCAGGACCTCGCCGCGGATCCGGTCCGGGGCTGCGATGACAGCGCACTCCGCGACGGCCGGGTGGCTGGTGAGCACCGACTCAATGTCGAACGGGCCGATACGGTACCCGGCCATGATGATGACGTCGTCATCGCGCGAGGAGAACCGGAAGTAGCTGTCCTCGTCGCGGGTACCCGTGTCGCCGGTGAGGTACCAGCGCCCGTCAGCGGTGAACTTCTCGCTGGTTTTGTCGGGGTCGTCGGCGTAGCCGGCGAACCAGGCCAACGGGCTGGCAGTCAGGTCAACGGCGAGGCGTCCGGGCGTACCGTCCGGCACCGGCTCGTCGCGCTCGTCGTCCAGAATGCCGACGGTCCATCCCGGCATCGGTTGCCCCATCGACCCCGGCTTGAGGGGTCGCGCGACGGCGGGGTGGTGGTGGTTGTTGAGCACCATGCCGGTCTCGGTCTGTCCGAAGTGGTCGTGCACCAGGGTGCCGAGCGCGTCGGGTGCCCACTCATTGACGTCCGGGGTGAGGGGTTCGCCGGCGCTCGAGGCGCGCCGGAGGCTGACTTTCGCTGGTGCTGGCGCGGCGCGCATGGCGCGGTACACGGTCGGTGCGGCGGCGAGGTTGGTGACCTGGTACCGGTCGAGGACGGCCCAGGTGGTGGCGGGGTTGAACGGCGGGCGTACGACCAGCGCGCGCCGTCCGGCGGCCAGGGGAGCGAGGATGCCGAAGTACAGGCCGTAGGCCCAGCCGGGGTCGGCCGCGTTCCAGTACACGTCGTCGGAGGTGACATCCAGGCCGAACTCCAGGTAGGTCTGGAAGGCGGCCAGCGCCCGTACCGGCACGACCACACCCTTGGGCCGCCCGGTGGTTCCGGAGGTGTAGAGGTGCACCAGCGGTGCGTCGCCGCCGACCGCGGCGGTGGGGTCGGCGCCGACCGGCGTCGCCGCGAGGTCGGCGAAGTCCACATCGGACGTCCACTGTGGAGTATGGCTGTGACGGGCGAGGACGATGCGCCAGGGGGGCGCGGCCGCACCGGGTTCGGGGTCGAGCTTGGGTCGCTGGGTGGTGTCGGTTACGACCACCTTCGCGTGGCTGCCGGCCAGCCGCATGAGGATCGCGGGCGGGGCGAACGCGGTGAACAGGGGTACGTGCACGGCGCCGAGCCGCCAGATGCCGAGCAGGGCGATCAGGTACTCCGGGCTCTTGCCCATCAGCGTGGCGACGCGGTCGCCGGGGCCGACGCCGAGCCGGGCCAGTCCGGTGGCGAACGCGGCCGAGGCCGCCGCGAGGTCGCCGTATGTGAGGTCGGTGGCGGACAGGTCCGCGTCGATGACGGTGAACGCGACGGCGTCGAGGGGGTGGCGGTCGCAGAGGATGTGCGCGACGCTGGCGTCCGGCCGGTGGTAGTCGGCGAGCAGCTCCAGCCCGCGCTCCAGCGGGTTCGGCACGGGTGCCTCCAAGTGAGGTGTGGTTGAGGGCCGGTACTGTGCCGGGTACGGTAGTACCCTCAATCGTCTGCGACAAGACCTGTTGATCGGAGACGCCCACTCCTTGGACAGCTATGCGAAGCTACGTGCCATGACCGCCAAGCCCCCGTGGATGACCCCGTCGGGAGTACGCGCGCCGCGCTCGGGCCGGATGCCCGAGGCGCGCCGCGAGGATCTTCTGCAGCGGCTGGAGGACCTCCTCCTGGCCGAGGGCTTCGCGCGGCTGACCGTCGACGACATGGCCGGCCGGCTGCAGTGCTCGAAGTCGACGCTCTACACGATCGCCTCGAGCAAGGAGCAGCTGGTCGCCGCCGCGGTGCGGCACTTCTTCCGGGACGCCACCGCGCGCATCGAGGACAAGCTCACGCCGGTGGCCGGCGCGGCGCAGCGCGTGCTGACCTACGTGGCGGCGGTCGGCGCCGAGCTTGACCGGATGTCGGCCGAGTTCTACGCCGACATGGTCACCAGCGACCTGACCGCCGGCGTTTATGAGCGCAACTCCGAGGCCGCCGCGCGCAGGGTGCGGGAGCTGGTCGAGGCGGGCAGTGCCGCCGGCGAGTTCCGCGAGGTGGACGCCGGGTTTGTGGGCGCGGCGGCCAGCCTGCTCATCGACGGGATCCGCCACGGCCAGCTGCTGGCCCGCACCGGCCTGTCCGCCGAACAGGCCTACGACCAGCTCGGCCAACTCGTGGTCAGCGCGGTGAACCGCGATTCGGCCGCCACCCCGGTGCGTTCCCGGCCCTCGGCCAGGTAGGAATCGGCTCCGGCAGAGTCTTGCGCGCTCCGCCACACCCCGTTAACGTACCCGACACAGTACTGGAGTTCCGAATTCAGTACTCGAATCGAGAGAGGCGGCCGGGATGCGCAGCTACGAGGTGACGGTCCGGCGCGACGTTCGGATCCCGACCACCAACCCGGCCGTGACCCTGTCCGGCGACCTGTTCCTGCCTGTCGACGCCGGCCCGGTGCCGCTGCTGCTGGCCGCGCTGCCGTACCGCCGGGACGCCGCGGCGCTGGCCGGCGGATTCGCCGAGCGGTGGTTCGCCGCCCGCGGTTACGCCTACCTTCTCATCGACTTCCGCGGCGTCGGCTCATCCGACGGCGTCCAGCGGCCGGCGTTCGACGAGACCGAGGTTGAGGATGCCCTCGCGGCCATCGACTGGGCCGTGACGCAGCCGTGGTGCGACGGCAACGTGGGGATGTGGGGCCACTCGTACGGAGCCCTCATGGCGATGCGCACCGCGGCCAGCGGCCGGGCCGAGGCGCTGCGCGCGATCATCGCGTGGGAAGGGCCGGTCGACCCAGAGCGTGATTTCGTGCACCCCGGCGGTGTTCGTGGCGCGCTCGGTCCGTTCGGTCTGTGGGGGCCGGGCACCCTGTTCGGTCAGCTGCTGCCGCCGCTGGACGACTTCAGCGACCCGGTCGAGCAAGCCCGGTGGCGGCACCGCCTGTCGGCCGAGCCGTACCTGCTGGACATGTTCCGCCACGGCCCCGGCGACCCGGTGTGGGTGCGGCGCCGGGTCGACCCGAGCGCGATCGACGTGCCGGCACTGTGCCTGGCCGGCTGGCGGGACCTGTTCGTGGACGCCACGATCCGCGGATGGGAGGCGATGCGCGGCCCGAAGTGGCTGATCGCCGGCCCTTGGATGCACACCTCGCCGCAGGACTCCCTGTTCGAGCCGATCGACTTCTTCCACCTCGCCCTGGCGTGGTGGGACCACTGGCTGCGCGGCGCGGACAACGGCGTGCAGGACGCTGCGCCGGTGCGCGTGTACGTGCAGGGAACCCGGCCGCGGTGGCTGGCGCTGCACGCTTGGGAACCCGACGACACCGACGAGGTCGTTGACCTGGCGGGGTGGCACCGCAGCGCCCCGGAGGAGCCGGTCGCGGCCGTCGGCGCGCTGTCGGGCCTGTGGGCTTTCCCCGGCCCGTTCGGGCTGCCGCTGGACCAGCACGACGACGACACCCGCAGCCTCTGCTACACCTCCGCACCGCTGCAGGAGCCGCTGCTCATCAGCGGCCGGCCGCGCGTGGCGCTGCAGCGGCCGTGGCGCAGCGTGTCGGTCAAGCTCGCCCACGTCGACGACACCGGCCGCTCCACGCTCATCTGCGCCGGCCTGGAGTCCACGGTGGACGATACTGACGCCGTTGAGGTCGCGCTCGCGCCGACCACCTACGAGGTGCCCGCCGGGCACCGGCTGCGGGTCGCGATCGCCCCCGCCGACTTCCCCCGGGTGTGGCCGGCCGATGCCGACGGATGGCCCACCGCGACGATCCTCGCGCTGCCGGTACCCGACGGCGGCCGGGACACCGACCTGCCCGGCCCGGACCCGGCCGACATGGCCGCCGCCGGCGAACTGCTCGCCGAACTCACCGCTGGAATAGAGTCACCGGTCCGTCCCGTGTGGACGATCGCCACCGACCTGCTCGACGAGACCGTCACCGTCCGGCTGGGCGCCGACGGGTTCGCCGCCAGCCGCCCGCCACACCGCAAACACGTCATGCGCTCCACCCAGGACGTCGCCATCACCGGCAGCCGCACCGACCCGGACTCCTCGACCATCGCGGGCACGATGAGTGCCACGGTCGACACCGAGACCGGCGAGCACATCACTGTGGACCTCGAGTTCACCGTCACCCCGTCGAGCGTCTCGGCCACCGGCCGGGTGACGCTCGACGGCGAGACTCTCCTCGACCGCCGCTGGCACGCCTGACCGCCCACCGGCCTCGAACTTCGCCCGCGCAAGGCATCGAAAGGTCGTCTCATGCACACTACGTTTCCCGTACCCGTGCTCACCCGCCGCGCCCTCGGCGGCGGGGTGCTGCTGGCCGCCGCCGGCATGACGGTGAGCGGCTGCCACAGCGGCACCTCCCGCTCCGGCACCGCGTCCACCGCCCTGCGGATGGGGCTGACCGCCCCGCCCGCCAACCTCGACCCCGCCAAGGTCGGTGGCGAGTCACTGCTGTACGTCAGCCTCGCCTACGACCCGCTGATCTACCGGGCCCCTGATGGCAGCTACCAGCCGCGGCTGGCCACGGCGTGGCGGTACACCGGTATCGGCAACACTGCGTTCGAGATCACGCTGCGCCCCGACGTCACGTTCAGCGACGGCAGCAAGTTGAGCACGGACGCGGTGATCGCGAACATCGAGTACTACCGTAAGGCAGGCGGGCAGGCCGCCCCCTTCCTCGCCGCGATATCCGACATGAAGGCCATCGACACACTGACGCTGCGGCTGTCCCTCGCCGCCCCGGAACCGCTGCTTCCCGCCGTCTTCAGCCAGGACTACCTCGCCGGCAACATGATCAGCCCGGCAGCGCTGAGCAACCCCGCGCAACTGGCCAGCGCCACCTTCGGCGCCGGTCCCTACCAGCTGGTACCCGGCGAAACGGTGGCCGGCGACCACTACACGTACGCACCCAACCCGAATTACTGGAACCGGCAGGACGTCCACTTCACCCAGGTGACCGTCAAGGTACTGCCCAACGAGAACACGGCCCTGTCGACCGCGAGGACCGGTCAGGTCGACGTCATCAGCGGCAGCTACGCCATCGCTGACGCCGCGAAGTCGGCCGGCCTGAAGGTCGCGGCCAGCCCGAACGTCGTGGTGGGCATCCAGCTCAACGACCGCGACGGCACGCTGTGCAAGCCACTGGGCGACCAGCGCGTGCGGCAGGCACTCAACTTCGCCGTCGACCGCAAGAAGATCACCAAGGCGCTGCTCGGCGAGTACGGCACGCCCACCGAGCAGCCCGCGGTCCCGGGCGGGGACGGCTACACCGACACGCCGTTCTACACCTACGACCCGGCCAAGGCAAAGCAACTGCTGGCCGACGCCGGGTACCCCAACGGCTTTACGCTGCCGGTGCTGATTTCGACCGATCCGTTCTCCGGCAACGTGGTGCAGGCCATGGCCGACCAGTTCGCCGAGGTGGGCGTGCAGCTGAAGATCACCGCGGAGGATCCGGCGAAAGGCATCGCCGACATCGCCAAGTACCCGGCGTCGGTCATGGGCTGGGGCGTGCTGCCCGTGTACCTGATGGGCCGCGGCCTGTGGCTGCGCGACGCGGTCGGCATGAACCCGTTCCACAGTTCGGACCCGCAGTTGGAGAGCCTGGACCGGCAGGCCGCCGCGGGCGACGAGAAGGCCCGGGCCGAGTTCGACCGGCAGATCGTGCGGCGGGTGGTGGAGCTGGGCTGGTTCGTGCCCGTCTGCCTCACCCCGGTGTTCCTGTTCTCGCGCGCCACCATCAACCTCGACGCGAAGGCCAACAAGCCCCTGCCCGCACCGGTGTCATGGCTGCCGGCCCGCTGAGGTTCCCTCCCGGCTTCGCCTGGGGCGCGGCGACCGCCGCGTTCCAGGTGGAGGGCGGCTGGGACGCTGACGGTAAAGGACCGTCCAACTGGGACACCCTCGCCCACCGCCCCGGTGGTCTGGCCGGCGGCGCCACCGGCGATGTCGCCTGCGACCACTACCACCGGCTCGACGAGGACCTCGACCTCATGTCGCGCCTCGGCATCACCAGCTACCGGTTCTCGGTCTCCTGGTCGCGGGTGCAGCCGCACGGCCACGGCGCGTGGAACCCGAGCGGACTGGACTTCTACCACCGGCTCGTCGACGGGCTGCTGGCGCGCGGCATCCAGCCCGCGCTCACCGCGTACCACTGGGACCACCCGCAGCCCATCGAGGAGCGCGGCGGCTGGCTGAACCGGGACACCTCGGCACGCTTCGCCGACTACGTCGCGGGGCTCGCCGCGCATTTCGGCGACCGCGTCGGCCTGTGGATGACGCTCAACGAGCCGCTGTCGGTGATGATGGCCAATCTCAACGGATTCCGCAGCGGCGGGCGGGTGGACCAGCAGGACGCGCTGCGCATCGCGCACCACCTGCTGCTCGGGCACGGGTACGCGGCGGCGGCGCTGTACGCCGGCGGCGTCGTCGGTAAGGTCGGCATCGCCGTCAATCTGTCCGGTGTCGAGCCGGCCAGCCCGCGCGACGCCGGCGCCGCGGGACTTGCCGAGGCGTACGAGGACCGGCTGTTCCTCGACCCCCTGCTGGCCGGCGGGTACCCGCGCGTGGCCGGGCGTCCGGTCGTCGACGCCACAGCCGAGGACCTGGCCGCCATCGCCGCGCCGTTGGATTTCCTCGGGGTCAATTGGTACGCGCCGGCAAGGCTGGTCGCCGACCCGAGCGCCCCGTTCGGGTACACGCGACACGTCGCTGCCGCGACCCCGACCAACATGCTCGGCTGGCCGGTTGTCCCCGAGGCATTCGGGCAGCTGCTGTCCTGGCTGCGTACCAGCTACCCGAACCTGCCGCCGGTGTATGTCACGGAGAACGGCCAACCCGCGCCCGACGAGGTCGACGCGGCGGGCACAATCGCCGACGCCCCGCGGATCGACTACCTGAATCGCTGCCTCGGGCAGGTACGGTCGGCGATCGAGGCCGGGATGGACCTGCGCGGGTACTACGTGTGGTCGCTCATGGACAACCTTGAGTGGGACCACGGGTACGCGCCCCGCTTCGGGCTGGTCCACGTGGACTTCACCACGCTGGCCCGCACCCCGAAGCAGTCCTTCCACTGGTACCGCGACCTGATCGCCGCCCAGCGCGGCGCCGAGAGGCCCTCGACATGCTCCGCCTGATCCGCCGCCGGCTCGCCATGTCCGTGACGCTCGTGTTCGCCGTGTCGCTCCTGACCTTCCTGCTCCAGTCCCTGGCCCCGGGCGACGCGGCGAAGACGATCCTCAGCCAGCGCAACGCGTTCGGGGCCGCCGATCCCCAGACCTACCAGCGCCTGCGCGAAAGCCTCGGCCTCGACCAACCGATCCTCGTGCAGTACGCGCGGTGGCTCGGCCACGCCGTGCGAGGGGACCTGGGCACCTCGCCGATCAGCGGGCTGGGCGTCGGTTCGGAGATCTGGCACCGGTTGCCGGTGACCCTGTCCCTCGTGCTGTTGGCCACCGTGTCGACCGCGGTCGCCGGCGTCGGACTCGGCGTGCTGTCCGCGGTGCGCGGCGGCCGGTTCGGGCGGTTCGTCGACGGGGTGTCGCTGCTCGGCTCCGCGGTACCGAACTTCTGGCTCGCCCTGGTGCTGGTCACCCTGTTCGCGGTGACGGTGCCGTTGCTACCCGCCACCGGTTACACCCCGCTGGCCGAATCCCCGGGCGAATGGGCCCGGGGCCTGGTGCTTCCGGTAGCGACGCTGGCGGTACCGGGCGTCGCCGTCTTCGCCAAGCACACCCGCGACGCCATGCGCGAGACCCTGTCGCGCGAATTCGTCACCACGTTGCGCGCCAACGGCGCCAGCGAACGATCGGTCATCCTCCGGCACGCGCTGCGCAACGCCGCCATCCCCGTGGTGACCGTCGCCGGGCTGACCTTCATCAGCCTGTTCAGCGGCACCGTCTTCGTGGAGCAGGTGTTCGCCATGCCGGGCCTCGGCGGGCTGGCCACCGAGGCGGCGACCCAGTACGACCTGCCGATGGTCCAGGGTGTCGTGGTGGTCTTCACCGTCGTCGTGGTCGCGGTCAATCTGGTCGTGGATCTCGCCTACGGCTGGCTCAATCCGAAGGTGCGTGCGCGATGAGGCACAGTCTGCTGCGCCGCCCGCTGGCCGTCGGGTCGGCGGCCGTCCTCGCGCTGCTGGTGTGCGGCTGCCTGCTGGCGCCGGCACTCTCGCCGTACAGCCCTACCGCCACCGACTTGGATCACGTCCTGTCCGGACCATCCACCGCGCACTGGCTGGGCACCGACGGCCTTGGTCGCGACGAACTGAGCCGACTGATGTACGGCGGCCGGTTGGCCTTCCTGCACGCCGTCATCGCCGTCGGCACGCTCTTCGCCGTCGGTGTCACCGCCGGGCTGATCGCCGGCTTCTTCCGCGGCTGGCTCGACCGGCTGTTCGGCTGGGTCACCGACCTGCTGCTGGCCATCCCGGCACTGGTGCTGCTGCTCACCGTGCTGGCGTTCGTCGGACACAACACCAGCGTCGCGATGGTCGCCCTCGGCCTGCTCAGCTCGCCCGGCGTGGCCCGCCTCGTGCGGGGCTCGACCCTCGGGGTACGCCAGGAACTGTACGTCGCCGCTGCCCGCATCTCCGGTATCCCGAACCGGCACATCATCACCCGGCACGTCCTGCCCCGGGTGGCCGGCCCGATCATCGTGCAACTGTCCCTCGGCCTCGGCGGCGCCCTGATGATCGACGCCGGCCTCAGCTACCTCGGGTTCGGCCCCCAGCCACCGACGCCCACCTGGGGCGGCATGCTCAGCGACGCGGCCACCGTCATCGACCAGCAGTCCTGGCTGCTGGTACCGCCCGGGGTGGTGATCGGTGTGGCGATCGTCGCGCTGGGCCTCATCGGCGACGCGGTCCGCGACGCCACGGCCGAACGCACCTCCCGGTCTCCCGCGGCCCGCCCGGCCCGCCGCCGGCCGGCCTCACCATCGTCGAGGTCGGCCACCGCGGCCCGCGGCTTACTGTCCCTCCACGGCGTCACCATCGCGCTACCCACGGGACACGGCGTCGTCCCGGTGGTGACGGACCTGAGCCTCCACATCGCGCCGGGGGAGACCGTGGGCCTCGTCGGCGAGTCCGGCTGCGGGAAGTCCATCGCCGGCAAGGCGGTCCTCGGCCTGCTGCCCGCCGGCGGGCAGGTGTCGGCGGGCGGCATCTGGTTAGACGGCGTCGACCTGACCGATCCGAAGGTGCTGCACGGCATCCGCGGGCGACACATCGGATTCATCTCGCAGGAGCCGATGGCCAGCCTCGACCCCGTGTACACCGCCGGGCAACAGGTCGCCGAGCTGGTCCGCCGCCACCATGGCGGTACCCGGGCACAGGCCCAGGCCCGCGCCCTGCAGTTGCTGCGCGACGTGAACCTCGCCGACCCGCAACAGGTCGCCCGCAGCTACCCGCACCAGCTGTCCGGCGGCATGGCGCAGCGGGTGGCCATCGCCATGGCGCTGGCCGGCGAGCCGAGGCTGCTCATCGCGGACGAGCCGACGACGGCCCTGGACGTTACCGTGCAGGCCGAGATCCTCGGCCTGCTGAGCCGCCTGCAGGAGCAGCGCGGCATGGCGATCCTGCTGATCAGCCATGACCTCGGGGTCGTCGCGCAGGCGTGCGACCGGGTCTACGTGATCTACGCCGGCCAGGTCGTGGAGTCGGCCACCACGGTGGACCTGTTCGACCAGCCCCGCCACCCGTACACGGCCGGGTTGCTGAAATCCACGCCAAGACTCGGCACTCCCGGCCAGCCGCTGACAGCGCTGCCCGGCACCGTGCCCGACCCCGCTGACTGGCCCGTGGGTTGCCGGCTCGCGGCGCGCTGCGCCCTGTCCACAGTGGAGTGCGAAGTCCCGGTGCCACTGCTGGACATCGGCGGCGGACGCCACACCCGGTGCGTGCACCACGACCAGGTGGGAAAGGACGGTGACGACCGTGACCAGGCCCTTGCTGGACGTGCGTGATCTGCGCGTGTCCTACCGCAGCCCAGGCGGTCCCCAGGTGCGCGCGGTGGACGGCGTCAGCATGCACGTGTCACGCGGCGAGACGCTCGGCCTGGTGGGGGAGTCCGGCTCGGGCAAGTCCACCGTCGGCAACGCGATCCTCGGCCTGGCTCGGCCGGACTCGGGGCGGATCGTCTTCGACGGCACCGACATCACCCGCGCCACGCCCAGGCAGCGCCGCGAACTGGGCCGCCGCCTCCAAGTCGTCTTCCAGGACCCGTACGGCTCACTGAACCCGTCCCGCACCATCGGACAGACCCTGGCCGAACCGCTGCGGTGGGGCGGCGCCTCCGCCGGCCGCCAGGGCGCGCGAGCCGCCGCCGAGCGCGTCGCCAGCATCCTTGAGCGCGTCGGCATGCCCGCTGACACCGCCCGCCGGTATCCCGGCCAGTTCTCCGGCGGCCAGCGTCAGCGCATCGCTATTGCCCGGGCCCTCATCCAGGAACCGGCGCTGGTCATCTGCGACGAGCCCACCAGCGCACTGGACCTGTCCGTGCAGGCCCAGATCCTCAACCTGCTTCTGGATCTTCAGCGCCAGCTCGGCGTGGCGTACCTCTTCATCTCCCACGACATCGACGTGGTGCGCCACATGTCCCACCGCGCCGCCGTACTCCGTAGAGGATGCATCGTCGAGCATGGCCCGACCGGCCAGGTCACTGACCAGCCCAGCCACCCGTACACCCGGGCGTTGCTGGCGGCTGCCCCCACCTTCGACCCTCACCGACGAGCCCGTAGCGCACGAGGTTCGGCTCGTTCATCCAACTCCTTCTCAGAGACTTGAATCGGTCCCGTGACGAATGCCTGGTAGAGGACACAGGCAACGGCGGAAGGCATTCGTGCCCGTCGGACGGGGTGGCATGCAGCGGGAGGGCATCAGGCAGCGGTCGCCAGAGCCGCTATCTCGGCTTCCGAGGCGTTGCCTCCAGTGCATACCACGGCAATGCGCTGGCTGTCGAAAGCGTCGGGTCGGGCCAGGACGGCGGCCAGTGCCGCGGCTCCGGCGCCTTCGCTGAGGGTGTGCGCGTCGTGGGCGAGAAGTTGCTGGGCGGCGAGGATTTGGGCGTCGGAAACGAGGTGGAAGTCCGCCAGACCGGTTCGCATGAGGTGTTGGGGCAGTTCGAACCCGCGTCCGGTGGCCAACCCGTCGATGGCGGTGTGGTTTGGCCGTCGCACGCAGGTTGCACTTCGCCATGAGTCATGGCCGGCCGGAGCGGCCGAGGACTGAACCGCCACAATCCGGCACCGCGGCGCGAGCCGTGCGGCGACCAGTCCCGCGGCTGCGGCTCCGGTGCCGCTGCCGACCGGTACCACGAGCGCGTCGAGGTCGGGTCGGGCCTCGAAGATTTCCAGGTAAGCCGTCCCGACGCCGGCCAGTAGAGCCGGTGTGTCGCCGGGGCTGACAAGCATCGCCCCGTTGTCCGCCGCAAGGCTCTCGGCGCGCTCCTGGGCCGCCGTCATGTCCTGCCCATCAAGCACCACGACGGTGCCCAGGGCCCGAACGGCCCGTACCTTCGAGGCGCTCGCGTTCTCCGGCATGACCACGGTGCAGGTCGCGCCGAACGTCGCGCAGGCGTATGCCAGCGAAAGGGCATGGCTGCCTGTCGAGTAGGTGACCACGCCGCGCGAACGCTGTGCACGTGTCAGGCCGGCCAGCAGCGTGAGGCCACCTCGAACTTTGAATGCTCCGGTCGGCTGCACGTTTTCGTGTTTGACGTACAGGGTCGTGCCGGCCAGCGAGTTCAGCACCGGATAGGACCACATCGGGGTGGGAGGGAGCCGTTGGGCCACGACCTCGCGGGCCGCGACGATGTCTGCGAAGGTCGGCACAGCGTCCATGGGTTACATCCTCGACGTCGCCATTCCCATGGGTCCAATGCAGGATTTCGTGGAAACCATCGGCGAAATCTATAGATCACTGGCGGCGCTGTCGTTACGGATGGCGCAGCGAGGCCCGCAGCCTGCGCGGCCATCACGACTGGCGGTCTTATCCGCGGAATGGCGCTCGACCGGTCAGCTCAACTGCCTCAACGATGGCGTCGCATTCCGAGGCCCCGTGCCAGGATCCACACGTTCCTGTTCGATGATCGTTTCGGCGGCGGCGGTGGCGAGGTGGGCCAGCAAATCTGCGACGGCCGGCGGGTCGCCGGGCCTGCCGGGGACCGCGGCGCTGACAAGTCGGGCGGTGTGGGGCAGGCGGATCGTCCGGACGTGTGGATGCCGGTGAGCGGCTAGGGCGAGGGCGGGCAGGGTGGTGACACCGAGCCCGGCCGCCACCAGCGATTGCGTTGCCAGGTAGTCGTCGGTGGTGAACGCGATGTCCGGTGTGAAACCAGCGGCGGTGCAGTAGCGCGTCAGGTGCGTTCGGCAGCGTTCGCAGCCGCCGATCCACCGTCGCCCGGCGTGGTCGGCCAGCCGGTCGCCGTTCATGCCGCTCGGCGTGACCAGGTAGATCGGCTCGGTCAGCAGCGGCGTAAGCCGCATTCCGCGGTCCTCGGCCGCGGGAGTGCGTCCGTAGGCGAACAACAGCGCCACGTCGACCTCGCCCGCGTGCAGCAGCCGGGCAGCGTCCGCTGGCTCGGCCTCGGTGAGGCGTAGCTCGACCCCCGGGTGATCAGCGGCGAACGCCGCGGCGGCGCGGGGCACGAATGTGCCCAGCGCCGAGGGGAAGGCGGCCAGCCGTAACCGGCTGTGCCGCAGCCCGCGGTAAGGACGCAGTGCCGCTTCGGCGGCGTCCAGTCGGTCGAGGATCTCCTCGGCCCGGGCGGCCAGAACCTGGCCGGCCTCGGTGAGGCGCACACCGCGTCCTACCCGTTGCAGGAGCTGGGCACCGGTCTCGGCCTCCAACCGAGCGATGTGGTGGCTGACCGACGGTTGGGCGTACTGCAGAGCTCGCGCAGCGGCCGTGATCGAGCCGTGCCGTGCGACGGCGGCCAGTACCCGCAGCCGGGTGACATCGAGCATGCGCCGAACCTACCAGCGCGATCGACATCGGTCGCCGGGACGAACCCCGCCGCTATCGGGCGCGCAGCAGGGCGGTGGTGGCCGAGCCGGCGACGCATCTCGATAGCGACCCGCACGGGCGCCGGTGCGGTCCTTGAGCACCTGCGCCGCTGGGCCCCGTTTCCCGAACTGATGGGTTTGCAGGCGATGATTTCCGAGCCCGCCGGGGATCAGTAGTTCGGAGGCGCTCTGCGGGCGACGGGAAGCGGGGATGCCGGGTATCCGGGCACGGTTGTACGTCGAGGCGTGCCGGGGGCCGGCGTTCATCGGCCGATGTCCCCCAACCGGATGGGCGTGCGTCAACGGATCGACTCAGGACAGGGGACGGTAGCGGAAAGTGGCCGACAGGGATGATTTCGCGCGTCTAGCCGACCCGTTCCGGCGCGAGCTACTGGCGCACTGTTACCGCATGCTCGGCTCGGTGCATGATGCCGAGGACGCGGTCCAGGAGACCTATCTGCGAGCGTGGCGCGCCTACGAACGGTTCGAGGGCCGCTCGTCACTGCGGCAGTGGCTGTACCGGATCGCCACCAACGCCTGCCTGCGTGCGTTGGAGCAGGGCGGCCGGCGTCCGTTGCCGTCCGGCCTCGGCGGGCCCGCCGAAGACGCGGATGAGTCGCTTGCGGCCGCGGGGTCTGAGGTGCAGTGGCTACAGCCCATCCCGGGTGCGCTGCTGGGCACGCAGCCGGTGGATCCGGCGGCGGTCGTGACCTCGCAGGGTAGTGTCAGGCTGGCGTTCATCGCGGCCCTGCAGCATCTACCTGCCCGGCAGCGCGCAGTACTGATCTTGCGTGACGTCCTCGCCTGGCCCGCGCGTGAGGTCGCCGAGCTGCTCGGTACGTCGACAGCGGCGGTTAACAGCGCCCTGCAGCGCGCACGCACACAGTTGGCAGCGGCGAGTCCGGTCGAGGATGAAATGTCCGAGCCTGACGAGCCGCATCGGCGGGCGCTGCTCGACCGGTACATGAGCGCGTTCGAGGCTGCCGACCCGGCCGCGCTCAAGCAGCTGCTGCGCGAGGATGTCGAGCTGGAGATGCCACCGTTTTCGACCTGGTTCGCCGGCAGAGACGCGGTCGGCCGCTTCTTCGGCGCTCACGTGCTCGGCGAGCCGGGACAGTTCCGGATGGTTGCCACTACCGCGAACGGCCAGCTGGCCACCGCCGGCTACGTGGCAGCGGGCGACGGTGTGTACCGAGCGCATGCGGTTCATGTATTGTCGGCCGCCTCCTCGGGCATCACCGGGATTGTGGCGTTCCTGGACGAGAGTCTGTTCCCGATCTTCGGCCTGCCCCTGTCCTACTCCGGCGACCCGGCGACCACGCCGTCATGACCGGCGCACGCCCCGTCGCCGCGCCGGTCGGCGCGTTCGGGTTACTCGATGACGCGATCGACTACGCTCTCGGCGCAGTCCAGACGGTGAGCCCGCCGTTGCTGCCCGGCCCCACGCCATGCTCCGAATGGGACTTGCGGACGCTGCTCCAGCACCTCGATGAGGCTCTCCGCGTATTCGGGGAAGGCGTCGGTACCGGATGCATCAGGCTGCAGCCGGGCGGCGACGGTGACGGGGATGGCCAGCACGACCCCGCCGCGACGTTCCTCGTCCGCGCTGCCGCCGTACGCCAAGGCTGCAGACTTGGTGGCCATCGGCGGGCGATCGCGGTTGCCGACCGGTCATTGACCACGACCATGGTCGCAGCCACCGTTGCTCTGGAGATCGCGGTCCACGGCTGGGACGTGTCCCAGGCATCCGGCCAGGCCCGGCCGATCCCGCCGGCACTGGCCATGGGATTGTATGCGATCTGTCCCTTGGTCATCGACAACACCACTCGACATCGACTGTTCGGGAGCGCTGTGGAGGTGTCGTCGCAGGCGAGCCCCAGCGATGTACTCGTCGCCTTCCTCGGCCGTACCCCCTACCCTCGCCGACGCAGCCGGGCCTGATCTGGTTGCGGTAGCGCGACTTCGCGCTCGCGGCGGCGGCATGCGGCGCGGCGCGGCCCTGCTTGTCGGCAACGCCGTCATGCACAGTGCGGACTGCCCGTGGCGACGACCAGCCGTCGGTCTTACCTGTCGGGTCGTGGGCTACGACTGGTTCAATGCGGCAACGCTGCGCTGCACTCGGCGCCGTGAGCCTCCGGAACACCTGCCGGCCCGGACGGCTGTGCCCGTTCGTCCTCTGCAAGGGACGAGACGCGGCACACAAGGACGGACCCGCCGGTGCTGCCGACGATGAATTGGCTTTTCCACCGGGATCTAGATCTCGGGGCCGACAGCACGGCCTACGCGCAACACATTTCGGAGGAACGAGACATGCTGTTGAAAGACAAGAATGCCGTGATCTACGGCGCCGCCGGCGCGATCGGTTCCGCCGTGGCGCAGCGGTTCGCCCGGGACGGGGCTCGGGTGTTCCTCACCGGGCGGAACCTTGCCGCACTCGACGCGGTGGCCAAGGAGATCGCCGCGTCCGGTGGTGTGGCGGAGACGGCGGTGGTCGACGCCCTGGACGAGCGAGCTGTCGAGGCCCACGCCGACGAGACCGTGCAGAAGGCGGGATCCATCGACATCTCGTTGAACGCCATCTCCGTGCCCCAACAGGGTATCCAGGGCACCCCGCTGGTGCAGTTGTCGCTGGAGAATTTCCAGCTACCCGTGCACACCTATGCTACGTCCCACTTCCTCACGATGCGGGCAGCGGCGCGACGCATGGTCCCGCAGAACTCGGGGGTGATCCTTACCCTCACCGCCCTTCCGGGGAAGTTGTCTGCTCCGCTGGTCGGGGGGATGGCGCCGTCCTGGGCCGGGATCGAGGCGCTGACCCGCATCCTGTCCGCGGAGGTCGGGCAGCACGGGGTGCGGGTGGTTTGCCTGCGTCCGGACGGCCTGCCGGAGACCGGAACCATCGATGTCGTTTACTCCCAGCACGCCAACACTATGGGTGTCACCATGGACGAGTATCAGGTGATGATCGACGGTCTGACTCACCGTAAGCGGGCCGGAACGCTGGCAGAGGTCGCAAGTGTGGCGGCGTTCCTGGCGTCCGATCAGGCCAGCATCCTGACCGGGACCGTCGTCAACATGAGCGGCGGCTCCACCGCCGACTAGCCCGTGTGCACGAACGACCCCGCCGCACGGGCGCTGCTGCACCCGCAAGTCCGTTGTCGGCGGCCGTTGCAGAAGGTACGCCTCGGTACCGGTCGCCGACTCGGGCGTGGCGGCCGGCTCCAACAACACGATGCAGCAGTCGGGCGGCTTGTTCGGGGTCGCGGTGATGGCGGCGGTCTTCGCCGCCAACGGCAGCTACGCCTCGCCGGCAACCTTCATGCACGGGATCCGGGCCGCGCTGCTCGTGGCGGCCGCGGTGGCCTTGGTCGCTGTGATCCCCGCGCTGCTCGGTCCGTCGAGAACGGCGGCGATGGCGGACCTTGCCCAAGCGAAACCCGCACTCAACGGGCCACTGGAAGGCCGAGCGGACGTTCCGACGGCGGTACCGACCGGCACCGGAATATGAGGGGGGAGTGTCATGCACATTGGAGTTATTGGGGCCACCGGTACGATCGGGAGCCGGGTGGTCAGCGAGGCGCTCAGCCGCGACCACCGGGTCACGGCCTTCAGCCGCGACGTCTCAGCGATCGAGGAAGGCCGGCCGAATATCACCTGGAAGAGCCTCGATGTCCTGGATGCGGTCGCGATCGGGGCGGTCCTGCCCGGACTGGACGTGCTCATCAGCGGATTCGGGCCTGGCAACGCAGCCAAGGACGCGCCCGACAGCGTAGCGCGCTCCATCGCCGACCCCGCCCTTTTCGTCAAGGCCGCCACTGCCCTGCTGACGGGTCTGGACAGCTATCCGAGGCTCCGCCTCATCGTCATCGGCGGCGCAGCCAGCCTCGAGGTGAAGCCCGGGCTCGTCTTTACCGAGTCCGGTGAACTCATCAATGGCGCACTTGACCAGCTCGGGCTGCCGCGGGAGTACCTCGCCGCAATGCGCGGTCACGGGGACGCGCTAAACACCTACCGAACCTCCAACCGGCTCTGGACCTACTTCAGCCCGGCCATCGAGATCGCCCCCGGTGAACGCACCGGCCGCTTCCGCGTAGGCAGTGACCAGCGGCCGGTTTTGGACGCCGACGGACGCAGCCGGATCTCCGTCGAAGACGCGGCCGTCGCCTTGATCGACGAGGCCGAGCTGCCGCGGTTCGTCCAACGCCGATTCACCGTCGGCTACTAACACCAACCGCAAACCCGATCGCGACGGGCACGAGCCCGCGCGTGCACGCGGGTGAACCGCCCCGGACCGGCAGGGGCCGTCCAAACTCCGGGGCGGTTCACAGCGAGGCCGCGCAGGTTCCAGGCAGGCACCCGGTACGGGTGCATCCCACACCGAACAGTTCCCGCGTCCGGGGCGGAGTCCTTCGACGGGCTGCGGGCGGAGGCGCGCCTTCGGCCGCGCGTCGGACCCGCCTCTGGTACCCGAGCTGGACAACCACCGCCCCGGGCAGGACGTTGGATACCGGGTCAGGTGCTGTCCAGACGGGGAAAGGCGACCTCGCGCAGCAGGATTCCGACGGCGGCGGCGACCGGAATGGCGATCAGGGCGCCGACGAAGCCGAGCACGGCGCCGCCGACGAGCACCGCGAGCAGGGTGGTGGTGGCGGGCACCTGCACGGTACGCCCGATGATCTTCGGGACGATCAGGTAGTCCTCGGCCAGCCGGTAGGCGACGTAGAACGCGAGGGTGGCCAGCGCGACCGGCAGCGAAACGGTGAGCGCGACCAGGCTGACCACGATGCCGCCGATGGTCGACCCGACGACCGGGATGAGGTCGAGGATGGCCACGGCGATGGCCAGCAGGATCGGGTACGGCACCCGGAAGATTTCCAGCCAGACGAAGGTACCGGCGCCGGCGATCAGCGACGTGAGGAGGTTTCCGAGCACGAACCCGCCCACCCGGGTGAACATCTCGTCGCCGAGCAGGATGGCGCGTGGTCGGCGGCTGGCCGGCACCAGGCGGTAGATGAGGCGTCGGATGCGGGGCAGGTCGGCCAGCAGGTACACGGTCAGCACCAGCACCGTCAGGGCGGAGGTGGTGGCCGACAGGACCACCTTGCCGGCGCCGAGCAGACCGCCGAACACGTCTCCGGCGTTCACCGACGACATGGCCTTGTCGATGCGGTCCTGCAGGTGGAAGCGGGCGTCGAGGTGCCCGAGCGTGGTGCTGTGGTCGCGTAGCTGGCTCGTGTAATGGGGCAGTTCTCTGGCGAACTGGGCTGCCTGCGCCGCCAGCGGCGGGATCGCCGCGGCGAGGAAGCCGCCGACGACGGCCACGGTCAGCACGCCGATGACCGTGACGGCGGCCCACCGCGGCAGATGCCGGCGCATCAACCACTGCACCGCGGGGTCCAGCCCGATGGCCAGGAACAGCGCCAGCCCGATGAGTACCAGCACGGAGCTGGCGTCCAGCAGCATCCGCACCAGCAGATAGGCCGCGGCCACCCCGAACGCGCCGAACAGTCCGACAGTGAACGGTGAGCGGCGGTTGAGCGGGCGGCCGGGGGAGCCGTAGAGCGGCGGGTCCTGGGTCAGGTCGGCGGCCTCCTGCCGGGCCGCCTGGACCGCCTCGACAACCTCGGCGGCGATCGTCTCCTCGACCGGATCGTCGTCTGCCGGCGCGGGTTGCCTGCCCGGTTGGCTACGTGCCGGCGCCGTCGTCTCGTCCATGCCACCCCCACCTGCCTGTTGTGGCCGTGTCGTTCCCCGCGTGAAGTTCCGGGAAACGGCGGATCGGGCAGGGGCCGCTGGAGTTCGCCGGGGGAGCACCGTAGATCGCCGCCGTGTCCCGGCCTCGGGTGACCCCCTTCGTTGCTGCCGGTACGTGCGTGACCTTCCGGCGTCGCGCGGCTCTTATCACACGCCGGGCTTCGCCGAGCAGTTTACGGGCAGCAACGACCTCTCGGCGTGGTCGTCGTTGCGCCTCGCCGGTCACTCGATCGTGTTGGTGACCAGCACTCCTGCGCCGGACATCCCGCCGCTGCCGCTGCTGTTCTACTTCTACGTTGACGATCTGGTCGCCGCTACCAACGCGCGGCACGAGGCCGGGTTCGGGGTGACACACGTCGGGTACCCGCCGCACGCCTGGGGCGGCGAAGCCAGGGTGGAGGATCCCGACGGCAACACGGTTCGGCTCGGTCAGGCCGAACCCACGCCCGATCAGCCCCCCCGCCGCGTCGGACGATCCCGCGCAACGGTTCTCCCTGCTGGGGGAGGCGGCCGTGCTGGCGCGGGCCCGCGCCCGGGACGACCTGCCAGGTCGGTGACGGCCGCGGAGTGGCCTGCACCCGGGAGGCCGAGGTCAAGCTCGCCGACTCGTGGGGCGACACGGTGTGGGCCTGCCTGCCCCATGCCGAGGAGGTGCTCATCGGTGCCCGGGGCGTGTTCATCGCCAATCAGGACGAGCAGGGCCTCGACAGGTTCTGGCCAACCGGAACCGGCGCTAGCCCGCCCGCATCGCCGGGCCGGGGCGGTCGTTTGCCGACGGGTACTTGTGGGCACATGCACGGTTATGGATGCGGCGGACGGGAATGACCTGACCGGGGTGTCGACGGCGGACCTGATCAGCCGTGTCGGCGACCAGCTGTCCACATTGGTGCGTGACGAGGTGGAGTTGGCTCGCGCGGAGTTGGCTGCGAAGGGCAGGCAGGCCGCTGTGGGCGGCGGCCTGTTCGGTGCGGCGGCCGCCCTGCTGCTGTACGGCCTCGGGCTGCTCCTGGCGCTGGCCGTGCTGCTGCTGCACCTCGTGTGGCCGGCCTGGCTGGCCGTGCTCGTGGTGACGGCGGTGGTGCTCGCGGCGGCCGCCGCCGCGGGACTGGCCGGGCGGGCGCGGGTGCGGCAGGCGGTGCCGCCGGTACCGACACAGGCGGCCGCCAGCATCGCCGCGGATGTCACGACCGTGACCGAGGCGGTGCGGGAGGGACGGCAGCAATGACCGAGCACGGGACACCCGACGAGGAGGCACTGCGTGCGGAGATCGACGAGACCCGCACTGAGCTGGCCGCCACGGTTGAGGAGTTGGCCGCCAGGACCCATGTCAGCGCCCGCGCCAAGGACGCCGCGGGCCACGCCGTGCAGCGGGTGAGGGACGCCGGCGAGGCGGCCGTGGTCGGGGCGAGGCGGGCGGCGGCCAGGACCCGCCGGTTCCCGCCGCTGGCCTTCCTCGGTAGCGCGGCGGCCTCCGTCGGCGGGTGGCGGATCTGGCGGCGGAGGAGCCGATGAGCATGCTGGGGAAGGTGGCGTACAAGCCGGTCGGTCTGGTGCTGGGTGCGGTGGCGGGCGCTGCCGCGGGACTGGTCTTCCGGCAGTTATGGAAGCAACTGTCCGGTGAGGACGAGGCACCCAGTGCCACGGACGAACAGCGGGGCTGGGCGGAGATCCTCGCCGCTGCCGCGTTGCAGGGCGCGATCTTCGCGTTGGTGCGGGCGGCGGTGGACCGGGCGGGCGCCACCGGTGTCCGGCGGATGACGGGTCGCTGGCCGGCCTGACCTAGCGGCCCGCCCGCGCGGTTTCGTGCAAGCCACCCGGGGGCATTGGACGTCACGGTCGCATCGAGGAGGTACGCGGTGGGTTTCGAGGACAAGGCCGGCAACGAGGCCGAACAGCTCAAGGGCAAGGCCAAGGAGTGGGTCGGCGACAAGACCGACAACGAACGGCTCGAGACCGAGGGTGTCGAGGATCAGGCTTCCGGCCGGGTAAAGCAGGCCGGGGAGCACCTGAAGGACGCTGTCCACGACGTGGCCGGCGACTAGGTTCCACAGCGGCAAGGGCAGTGGGGACGGCGGGCATCGCCGTCCCCACCACTGTTGCCAGGAAACGGATTGACACGACACGCCGATCCCGACTTCGTTGTCGGCGATGGGCCGTGCCGTTCAATTCGCCGGCCGACCCCGTCCCGGGCAGGTTGGTGGGCCTGGATGCCGTCACAACGCCGGGACTGGGCAGCCGACTTTGCCGCGTACCCGATGACCGGTGTGGCGTCGAGGTGCGGGTACGCCGCCGAGGTGTTTCACGGGCGCAGTGCGCTCGGTAGTCCGAACCGGGGCAGGACGGTCTTGTCGAACCGGGTCATCGCGCTGATCCGGTCGCCGCGCAGGTCGATGGTCAGCAGACCGATGGTCGCCGTCTGCCCGAGGTAGGGGTCACGGACGTAGAAGCCGAACGCCGGCTGCCGGTTGGCCCTGGTGGGGATCAGGATGGCGGTGCAGCCGGGCCGCAGCGCCGTCGCCCGTAGGAATCGGCCGGCCATGTCGGGTCCGCGGTACTCCAGCGGGAGCGGCGGCATGGTGAACCGCACGTCGTCGGTGAGCAGGGCGAGGATGCCGTCGATGTCGGCCCTGTCGAAGGCCTCCGTCAGCCGGTCGACGAGCCGCCGCTCGTCCGCGGACTGGGGAGCCGGCGCGGGCTGCCGGTGGCCGTCGTCGCCGCGCTGTCGCTGCACCGCGGCGCGCGCGTGCCGCAGCGCGCTGGTCACCGACTCCTCGGTGGTGTCCAGAATCTCGGCCGCCTCCCAGGCGCGGAAGCCGAGAACGTCACGCAGGATCAGGGCGGCGCGCTGCCGTGGTGGCAGCAGCTGCAGGGCGGTGACGAAGGCGAGGGAGATCGATTCGGTCAGCTCGTAGCGGCCCTCGGGTCCCGGCGCGCCGTCCGCGACCCCGTCCAGCAGCGTGTCCGGGTAGGGCTCCAGCCACAGCACCTGGCCGGTCCCGGTCGGTTCGGGCACCTGGAGGTGGGCCATGGCCGGGTCAGGTGCCACCGGCTGGGCGGGCACCCGGCGGCGCCTCGCGCGCAGCGCGTCGAGGCAGCGGCTGGTGGCGACGCGGTACAGCCACGTGCGCACCGAGGCGCGGCCCTCGAAGCCCGCCAGCGCCTGCCACGCCGACAGCAGCGTCTCCTGCACGGCGTCTTCGGCGTCGTCCAACGAGCCGAGGAACCGGTAGCAGTGCACCAGCAGCTCGCGCCGGTGCGGCTCGACCAGCCGGCCGAACGCCCCGTCGTCGCCCGCCCGTGCCCGGGTCAACAGGTCGTCCGTCACCGCCCCACCTCCCGCCCGCCCAGAGGCCACCGCCGTCCCAAGGTACAGACGTGCGGCCGCCGGCAAAGTGGGCACGCCCGCCCTGCCCACTTCCGCGTCCGGCGCACGTCTGTCCCGTTGACCTGGAGCCGAACGCTCCCACCGACGATTAATGGAGTCCCACCGTGCCTGTCAACCGCGAATCCTCCGCTGTCGCCGCCGCCATCGCCCACGTCGAGGCCTGGAGCAACCACGACTTCGACGCCGCCCGCGCCGGCCTGGCCGGCGACGTGAAAGTCATCGCGATCACAACCCAGCCGATCATGAAGCCCACCGACCTGACCGGCGTGGACGACTACATGACCGGCCTGATCGAGTTCGCCCGGGCCATCACGCCGGGCAGCGCCCGCATCCTCGCCAGCATCGGCGACGACCGCAACGCTCTGCTCACCCTGACCGTCGAGGCGGACTTCGGCACCGGACCGATGACGCTGCCCGGGTCGCGCCTGTACCTGTTCGACGACGAGGGCAGGATCGAGTCCGAACAGGTCATCTTCTTCGCCACGCCGGCCTGATCCCGCGGCCCCCGGTGCTGCGACCCGGTGACCGGCGTCCGTGCCCATCGCAACCCGGTGGGCGACATCGAAGCCGCGTTTTGACCTTCGACGCCGTGGGAACCAATTGTGGCGACACGCGGACCCCTTCAACGCGTACCTGACTGAGGAGTTACTCGTGGGCATCATCGGCTGGATCGTTCTCGGTGGGCTTGCCGGATTCATCGCTGACCGACTGATGGGCGGGCGCTCCGGCGTCCTGCTGTCCATCATCATCGGCATCGTCGGCGCTCTGCTCGGCGGCTGGCTCGGGAAGGTCATCTTCCATGTCAACGGCCTTGGCTCGTTCTTCGAGCTGCGGACCTGGATCACCGCCATCGTCGGCGCCGTCGTGCTGATCTTCCTCGGTCGCCTGGTCACCGGACGCGAACGCGCCTGATCCCCGCCTGTGGGTGCCCGCCGTCATCCGACGGCGGGCACCCCGCTGTTCCGGGCGAGGCCACGTGGGTTCGTTCCGGTGCCCCGGTCTATCCCCAGTGGACCGGCGGGGCGCAGGGTGATGCTGGAGCGGATCGAGGGGTCACCGCGCAGCTGGCTGTCGGCGGTGCCGAAGGACGTCACGGCGGTGCGCAGCATGAGCCGGGCCAGGTGCGGACCGAGGCAGGTGCGGCGGCCGGCGCTGAACGGGATGAAGCCCCAGGCCGGTCGGCCCTCGCAGAAGCGGTCCGGGCGGAAAGCGGTCGGGTCGGGCCACAGGTCGGGGTCGCGGTGGGTCAGGGTTGTCGTGCACGCGCAGGTCCCGGGTGAACAGCACGACCGCGGTGCTCACCGGCGATACCGGCCGGTGGCGGCGTTGACCGGGGTACCGGCGGGGGTGAGCAGGCACCGGGCGACCGTTGACAGCCGTCGCCGGTTGGGCACGACCGCGCGCCGGACGAACACGTCGTACCGGGCCTGCCGCACTTCGTTGAGGATCCCTGCGTACAGGTGGAACGCGGCCCTGATGCAGGCCTGGGAGTTCGGCGCGAGCATCGGGATGCCGGGCGCGGCGGCGGCGTAGTGTTCCCGCGCGCGCCCCATCTCGAACCGGATCAGCTCGCGGATGGCCGGTGTGGCCGCCCGGCGGTCGGCGGCGGCCCGCAGGTCGGCGCGCGTGACGCCGAACCGGCGCAGGTCGGCAACCGGCAGGTACACGCGGCCCCGGTCCAGGTCCTCGGCCACGTCGCGGATGAAGTTGGTGAGCTGGAAGGCGAACCCGAGTTGCCGTGCCGGTTCCCGGGCCAGCCCGCGGTCACTCGGCTGCAGCAGGGGCAGCATCATCGTGCCGATCGCCGCCGCCGAACCCTCCATATAGGACAGTAGTGCCGGGTAGTCCTCGTAGCCGGTGACCTCCAGGTCCATCGCCATGCTGTCCAGGAACGTGGCGAAGTCGGCCCGGTCCAGATCGAACACCTCGATGGTGTGCAGCACCGCCGGGAGCAACGGGTCGTCCACCGCGCCCCCGTGCAGGCCGTCCACGAAGCGTCGCGACCAATCGCGCAGGGCCGCCGCCCGCTGCTTCGGGGTCGACCCATCGGAACGGTCGACGATCTCGTCCGCGTACCGGGTGAACCCGTACAGCGCGTGCACGTGCGGGCGCTTCCAGGCCGGCAGCAGCCGGGTGGCCAGGTAGTAGGTGCGGCCGTGCCGTCGGTGCAGCGCCCGGCACCGTTCGTAGGCGGCGGCGAGGTCCGGGTGCACGGTACCCACTCCTCCCGGAGGCTTGTCCGACGCAACAATCGACGCAACTGGGATCGTAGCCTATGCTGGCCCGGTGGCCAACGACACCTTCGCCAGCATGATCACCGACGTCACGGGATGGCCGGTACCCGCACCTCCTACCGACATCATCGCCACGGTGGACCGCGTGCTGACCGACTTCCTCGATGCGGAGGCCTCGTCGCTGACCGCGCTGGACCGGGGTCTCGCGCCGCTGGTTGACGCCGCGCGGCACGCGGTACTCGGCGGCGGCAAGCGGCTGCGGCCGACCTTCGCCTACTGGGGCTGGCGTGGCGCCGTCGGGCCGGGACCGGCGGTGGAACCGGTGCTACCGGCGCTGGCCGCACTCGAACTGCTGCACGCGTTCGCGCTCGTGCACGACGACATAATGGACGGCTCGCCCACCCGCCGCGGCCTGCCCACCGCGCATCGCGCCCTGGCCTGCTGGCACGACAGCCGGAGCCTGACCGGCGACCCGCGTCACTTCGGCACCTGCGCGGCGATCCTGGTCGGCGACCTGTGCCTGGTCTGGGCCGACCGGTTGGCCGGCCGCGCGCACCTACCGGCGGCGACGTACGTCGCGGCCCGGCGCGGGTACGACCGGATGCGCGTCGAGGCGATCGCCGGGCAGTTCCTCGACCTGCTCGGCGAGTCAGCACCGGCCTGGTCGGTCGAGCGCGCGCTACGCACGGCCCGGCTGAAGACCGCGAGCTACACGGTGGTACGGCCGCTCGCCTACGGCGCCGCGCTCGGCGACTCCACCGGTGACGGGCCGCTGACGCATGCCTACGCCCGGTACGGGTACGCCGTCGGCGAAGCATTCCAGCTCCGCGACGACCTGCTCGGCGTCTACGGCGACCCGTTGGTCACCGGCAAACCGGTCGGCGAGGACCTCGCCCGCGGCAAACCGACCGTGCTGGTTGAACTCGGGCGCACCATGGCCACCGGTACCCAGGCCGCCGAGCTGGCCACGCTGCTCGAGCGCCGCGGGCCCGAAGACCTGCTGCGGCTGGCCGCGCTCCTGCGGGACACCGGCGCACCGGCAAGGCTCGGCGACATGATCGCCGAGCGGATCGCCTCCGCGCTGTCCACTTTGGACGACGCGCCGATCGACGCGTGGACCCGGGACGCGCTCGCCCAGCTCGCCTCGACCGCCGCCTGGCGCGAGTCGTGACCGGCGCGCGGACGGTACCGGGCCGGACCGACCGGGTGGTCGTCGTCGGCGCCGGACTGGGCGGGCTGGCCTGCGCGCTGCACCTGGCCGGCGCCGGCCGCCAGGTGACGGTGCTGGAACGGGCGTCGCAGCCGGGCGGCCGGGCCGGCCGGCTCACCGTCGACGGGTACCGGTTCGACACCGGCCCGACCGTGCTCACCATGCCCGAGCTGATCGCGGAGGCGCTCGGGGCGGTCGGCGAGAACCTGGACGACTGGCTGACGCTGGACCGGCTCGATCCGGCCTACCGGGCCTGGTACCCCGACGGATCCCGGCTGGACGTCATCACCGACCCCGACCGGATGGCCACCGAGATCACCAGAGTCTGCGGCCCCGCGGAGGCCGACGGCTACCGCCGGTTCGTCGCGTACGCGCGGCGGCTGTGGCAGCTGCAGCGCGGCGACTTCATCGAACGCAACCTCGACACCCCACGCGACCTGCTCACCGCCAACCTGCTGCGGCTGCTCGCGGCCGGCGGCTTCGGCCGGCTGCAACACCGTATCGACCGGTTCTTCCGCGACCCGCGCACCCGCCGGGTCTTCTCCTTCCAGGCGATGTACGCCGGGCTGGCCCCGCACCGGGCCCTGGCGCTCTACACCGTCATCGCCTACCTCGACGCGGTCGCCGGCGTCCACCACCCGCGCGGCGGCATCCACGCGGTACCCCGGGCACTGGCCGACGCCGCGGCCCGCCACGGCGTCGAACTGCGCTACGACACCCAGGTCACCGGGGTGCAGGTGCGGGGCGGGCGCGCGGTCGCGGCCATCACCGCGACCGGCGAGCGGGTACCCGCCGACGTCGTGGTGCTCAACCCGGACCTGGCCGCCGCCCACGACCTGCTGCCCGGCCGCGGGCCGCGGCGGCGGCTGCGGTACTCGCCATCCTGCGTGGTACTCCACCTCGGCGCCGCCCGGCACTACCGGCAGGCGGCGCACCACAACATCCACTTTGGACGGTCGTGGCGCTCGACGTTCGACGAGGTGATCCGGCGCGGCCGGCTGATGAGCGACCCGTCCCTGCTGGTGACCAACCCGAGCCGCAGCGACCCCGATCTCGCTCCGGCCGGGCGGCACACCTACTACGTGCTGGCCCCGGTACCGAACCTGCGGACCGGACCGTTGCCGTGGCGCGGCGCACTGGCCCGGCGGTACGCCGACGAACTGGTCGGCGTGCTGGAGGAGCGCGGGTACCGCGACCTTGCCGCGGGTACCGAGGTGCGCCGGGTGGTCACCCCGGCCGACTGGGCCGGCGACGGGCTCGCCGCGGGTACCCCGTTCGCCGCGGCGCACACGCTGACCCAGACCGGCCCGTTCCGCCCGGGCAACCTGCACCCCGCGCTGAGCAACGTGGTGTTCGTCGGTTCGGGTACCCAGCCCGGCGTCGGGGTACCGATGGTCCTGATCTCGGGGAAACTCGCCGCCGCCCGCATCACCGGGAGCACCGCGTGCTGATTGCGGCGGATGCGGTAGACAGGCACGCATGACCATGGGCGCCGGGTACAGCGCGGGTGAGGTCGCGCGCCGCCTGGGCGTCGCGGTCACCACCCTGCGTACCTGGCACCAGCGTTACGGCCTCGGACCCACCCGACACGCCCCCGGCGAGCACCGCCGCTACACCGACGACGACCTCGCCCGCTTCGACGTCATGGCCCGCCTCACCGCACAAGGCCTACCTGCGGCCGAGGCAGCCCGCATCGCCCTGGCCCACCACGCCGGCCCGGCCGCCGTGCGTGCCGGTACCGCCCGCGACGGCGGCGGCAACGCGATACCCGTCGGCCGCGCCGACCCGGCCGCCCGTGGCCTGGCCCGCGCCGCCATGCGGCTGGATGCGTTGACCATGATCGAGACCATCGCGGCGGCGATCCGCGACCGCGGCGTGGTCGACACGTGGGACCAGATCCTGCGGCCCGTCCTGGTCGGGATCGGCGAGCGGCACGGCGCCACCGGACAATTCGTGGAGGTCGAGCACCTGCTGTCCCGCTCCATCTCCGAGGTGCTCGCGGCGGTCCCGCGGCCGGGCCCCGCATCCCCGCCGCGGCTGCTGCTCGCCTGCGCCGCGGAGGAACAACACAGCCTCCCGCTGGAGGCACTCGCCGCTGCACTGGCCGAACGGGGCCACAGCAGCCGCATGCTCGGCGCCCGGGTACCCGCCGCGGCCCTCGCCGCCGCCATCCGCCGTACTCGCCCGACCGCCGTCGTCGTCTGGTCGCACGCCCACGCCACGGGCGACCCCCACCACCTGGACGCGGGTACCCGGCAGCGGCACCGCCCGGTACTCATCGCCGCCGGCCCCGGCTGGCCGGACCTGCCCGCCAGCGTCGAACGGCCCGCCACGCTGGCCGACACCCTGGCGCTACTGCTACCGCTGGCCGGCGGCTGACGGGGGAGGTACCGAGTGGCTGACCGGCCGGTCAGTCGTCGCGGTCCCGGCGATCAGGCGGATGGTGAACCCGTCGGGGCCGCGCTGGAGGGATACGTACGCACACAGTTGGTGCGCCAGCCACAGGCCGAGTCCGCCCAGTCCGTCCCGCCCGGCGGCGGGCATCAGGCCGGCCGCCGGGTCGCCGGGTCCGGTACCGCCGTCGGTGACGGTGACGACGATCCGGCCGGGCCGCGCCCAGGCGCGCAGCCGTACCGGTGGGCGGCCGTGAACGACGGCGTTCGTGACTGCCTCGCTGACGCCGAGCAGCAGCCCGTTGAGGTCCTCCTCGGCCAGCGCCGTGGTCTGCCGGAGGAGGCCGATCGCGGTGCGGGCCTGCGCGGCCGTGGGGTCGGACAACTCGAACGCCGGCGGGGCCGCCTCGAGCGGGTCCGCCCACGGTGTCACCGCGGAGGCGAGGAACTGCCGCGGATTCTGGTAGACGATACTGGCCAGCCGTTGCCCGTCGGCCGTCACCACATGCGTGTGGGTACGCCGCACGTCGTCCAGCACCTCGGCCGGTGCGGTACGCGTGTCGTACGGGCACAACCCGTACATCGGGAACTCGTCGTAGACCTCGTTGGCGGCCGCCTCGTACCGCGCCCACCACTCCCACGGCACCCCCGTGCCCGGATGCGGAACGTCGCCGGCGATGCGGACCTGTTCCGCTCCGTCGGCGACATAGCCGGCCAGCATCTCCCGGTGCCGACGGATCGCCGCCGCCGGGCGCAGGTAGTGCCGGCCGCCGTCGATGAAGACCACGCCGCTGCCCGACCCCAGCGCCCCGCGTACCAGCCGCTGGTTGCGCTCCCCGAACAGCGAGACGGTCGGCTCGCCGGCGGCGACCCCGTCGCGCAGGAACGGCAGCACGACGGCGAGGAACTCCTCATCCGAACCGTAGAAGGCGGCCTCGTGGAACAGGCCCCGGTGCCCCGCCGCCGGTCCTGATCTCACGACTCCACCACCCGTAGGTCAGGCATCGCAGCAGACTGGCCAATTGTGGGAGCATACTGCGCCGGGAGGTCCAACTCGCCGGTGGCCGGTTCGACCCGGTCCGCCTGCACCGCGCCTACGCGGCCGCGACCGCCGCCGGCTACACCGGCCTGTGCGTGTCCGCCGACCTGCGCTGGGCCGTCGACGTCGATCCGGAAACCCTGACCGCGTTCGACGCCGACGCGTACCCGCTGTTCGCCGACGCGGACCTGACCGCTGTGTGCCGTTATGACCGGCTCCGGTTCCCCCGGAACACCTCCGGCAGGTCTGCGTCGCCCACCCGGTCGGTGAGGACGGGCTCCGCCTCAGGTACCGCCGCCGCGGACGCACCGTGGAACTGTCCGGCGAGACCGATCTGAACAACGCCCGCGCCTTCCGCGCAGTACTGGCCGGCCTCGGTGACCGGGATCACCTCGATCTGACCCGGAGGCGCTTCGTCGACGTCGCCGGCCTGCACGCGCGGGAGGCGTTCACCGCGGCCCGGCCGCACGTGACTGTGTCGGTCACCGATCATCTGGCCGGACTGCTCAACCTTTCCGCGGTCACCGGGGCGGTCACCGGGGTCCGGGCGGCGCCCGAACGCCGCGAGCCTTCCGGCGACCCGGACAGGCGACCACGCCCCTGAACGCGTGGGTTTGCGTCCCGAATACCGTTTGCGGGGGATGTTGCGGGGAATTGTGGCCGCATGGTGGGACTGGTTGTCGGACTCCTGATCATCTGGCTGATCCTTGCCGTGCTCGGGTTGGCCATCAAAGGACTGTTCTGGTTGTTCGTCGTCGGGGCCGTGCTGTTCGTGGTCACCGCCATCATCGGCTGGGTACGCCGGCGCGTGTGAACGACCCGGGCCGTCCCGGTACCACCTTCCCGGTCGGCGTTGCGTCACGATGACGCGCCCGGGGGCGACGGCTCCTCGGCCGGGTGGCGCCGGGCCCGCCTGGCGTCCGTGGCGGCGACTGCGGCCAGGACGGCGGTCGCCGCGAGCGCGGCGAGCATCGGGGACGCGAGGTGCATGAGCGGGGTCAGGGCGGCCAACAGGAGTACCCCGACCAGCCGGGACGGGGACACCCGGGCGAAGACGGTGTACTCGAAGCCGGCCCGGGCGAGCAGGAACAGCGCGGGGCCGCCGAGCACCACCACAGCCCAGGCCGGTGGCGTCCGCCCGGACGGGTGGGTGATGACGAGCTGGTTGCCGACGGCGGTGACGACGATGGTGAAGACGATGGTCAGGTGGGCGTATACGGTAAGGCGGCCGATACGGGCCGACCGGGGGCTGGCGGCGAGGGCCGCGGAGAGGAACTCGCCGGCGCGGTAGATGTAGATGCGCCACAGCAGCGCGGCGGTGGCGACCGACCCCACGAACGTCACGGTCCGCGTCGTTGTGAAGCCGCCCGCGGTGAGCGCCAGGCCGCTGACCAGAACCAACTCGCCGAGAGCGATGATGAAGACCTGCTGGTACCGCTCGGCGTAGTGCTCGGCGGCGACCGGCGGTTCCCAGGCGGGAGCCACCCGGGCCGCCCCGGGAATGGGGAAGTTGAGGACGAACACCGCGTAGTCGAGGACCACGGCGAGGGCCCAGAGCCCCGCGCGCCCGGCGCCGTGGACGAACGCCCCCGCGATCCAGGGCACGGCGGTCAGCCCGGCCCACAGCAGCGCCCGGATCGTGACCGCCTGCAGCTTGTGGCCGCGCATCACGAGTGCGAGGGCGAGGTAGCGGCCGATCTGCATGGCGACGTAGACGCCCGCGAAGATCAGGCCGTACCCGCCGTATGCCTGGGGTAGTGCGGCGGCGAGCAGCAGGATGCCGAGCAGGCTCACGATGACCATCAGCTGCAGTGGTGGCCACTGCGGGTCGAACCGGTCGGTGATCCAGGTCGTGATGCCCCAGACCCGCCATACGGCCAGGAACACGATCAGCATCTGCAGGGCACCGGTCCACCGCAGGTGCTGCAGCAGTTCGTGGGAGAGCTGGAAGAGCGCGAAGACGAACGCCAGGTCGAAGAAAAGCTCCAGGAATGTTGCCCGCTGCGGAGCCTCGGCCCGGCGCAGTCGTACCGCCGCCCGCGCTGAGGTCATCGACCGTCAGGCGCCCTGTTCCCACGCGCGCGCCTGTTCCCGCAGAGCGGCCAGCGCGTCGGTCCACTGTGCCAACTCGTCGAGCATCGCGACGGAGGCGGCCTCCATGATGGTGTTGGGTCGGATGCTGCGGTCCTCGTCGAGGAACTGGGCGACGAACGGGATCTGCACGGCCTCCGGTACCGGCATCATCTTGAGCGTGGTGAGCACCTGCTTGAGCATCTGGGCGGCGCGGGCTCCGGCCGCGACCCCGCCGTAGGAGACCAGACCGACGGGCTTGTACGCCCACTCGTGGTGCAGGTAGTCGATCGCGTTCTTCAGCGGAGCGGTGAAGCCGTAGTTGTACTCCGGCAGCACGATGACGAACGCATCCGCCCGGTCGATGGTCGCGCTCCAGTCGCGGGTGTGCTGGTGCTCGTAGCGCCGCAGCCGCGGGTGGTGGGGCTCGTCCATGAACGGCAGGTTCCACTCGGCGAGGTCGACGACCTGTACGTCGTCGAAGGCTTCGTGCTTCTGGGCAACACCGTTGATCCACTCGGCCACCGGCAATCCGACGCGGCCCGGCCGGGTACTCGCGATGATGATCTGCAGTGTGCGCATACGTCTCCATCTCCCCAGGAGAATGCCCCTGCTAGCGGGTCGCCGCGGTGTCGGTCAGGTGGGCATGGTCGTCGCCGTGGCGGGCGTGCATCGTCTTGGGCTGCCGGTGGGCCCAGATCCGGTCGACGTGGACGGCGTCCCAGCCGTCCGGCAGGACGACGGGTCGTTCGAACCAGGACGCCGGGTCGCCGGCGTGCAGTCGCAGGCCGGTCAGGCCGTAGAGGCAGCTGGTGAGGAACCCGGCGAGGTTCGCCGTGAACGGGCCGGCGCGTACGTGGTCGGGGAACACCGTCGGGCTGTACTCGAGGGTGATGTTGTAGGGCTCGACGACGAAGTCCCCGTACCCCTTCTCGAACAGGTCGAGGGCGCGGGCGCGGTCACCGGTACGGGCGGCGTACACACCAAGCATCGCGGACAGCATGGGTTGGCCGGCGTACCGGTCGGCGATGTCCACGTAGAACTGCAGGGTGGCGCGTTCGGTGTCGGGGTCGGTCGGGAATTCGAGTGGGAACAGTCCGGCCGCAGCTTCCGGGGTGGCTCCCTGGTCTTCGTTGGGGTGGTAGCCGTCGTGGTTCTGAATGACCCTGGTCGGCCCGTCGGTGGGGACCACGAGGCCGTCGGCGATCGCTTCCCAGCAGTCCTCGTACGGTATCCCGACTTGTCTGGCCAGGGAGGCGGCCTCGCGCAGCGCCATTGCGGCGGCCATGTTGACGAAGGCGCTGTTGTCGACCGTGCTTCCGGTCTCGGCGATCCCGATCGCGTCAGGGATCTCATAGCCCCGCGCGGTGTGCTCGACCCGGCTTTCGATCCATGCCGCGACGGCCCCCAGGACTTCCGCCGCCTCGTAACGGGCGAAGGCCAGGTCGCCGGTGGCGTGTACGTAGCGGGCGAACGCGATCGCCACGTCCATGCCGACGTGATGTTCGGTGACCGGTCCCAGCGTGCCCATCGGGGTCGCCTCGTGACCGGTGCTCAGGCTGCTCTCCCATGGGTACTGCGCGCCCTGCAGCCCGTTGAGTCGAGCGTTCGCCAGCGCCGCTGGTAGCCGGAACCCCCGGAAACGCAGCAGGCCCAGGGCCGCTTGCGGTTGGGTGAGCAGCAGCGTGGGTACGGCGAAGGCCTCCAGGTCCCACATCATGTGGCCCCGGTAGTAGTGGTAGTTCGGCCAGTATGCCAAGCCGAACACCGAGGTTGAGCTGGGCGAGGAGGCGTGCACCGAGGTCTGCAGGTAGAAGAAGGCCGCGTCGGCCATGGCCTGCCATCGGCTCGGCGCGCCCTCCAGCACCACCCGACCCTGCCACAACCTGTCCCAGGCGACCCGGTTGTCCTGCCGCAGCGCGTCCCAGCCGCGGACCAGCACCCCCCCGATCAACCGGCCGGCCTGCATCGCCGGCTGGGAGTGCGCCGCCTGTGGGACCAGGCTGGCTCCGTGCTGTAGCTGGTACCGCTGGCCGCGCCGGGCTTGGAAGGTGAAGCTGATGGTCAACCGGTCCGTAGAGCGGTGGGCGGTGCGCTCGACGCGGTCGGCGCCCACCAGGTCGGCGCCGGGAACGATGCCGCACTGGCTGAGCCCACCCAGGCTGTGCCAGGAGAACGGGCCGTACGCCCATTCAGGCCGCCGATCCGCGAGACCTCCGGGTGGGTCGGCGCCCCATTGCCCGGGTACGTCGCGGGCGTCGACGATGGCCGAGATGGTGACCTCACAGTCGCGGTCGACGCTCAGCGACACCTCCTGAAGCACCAGGCTCGGCTGGGTGCGACTGCACCACGTGACGATCTCGAGGTCGGCGCGCACGTCATCGGCGTCGAAACCCACCTTCGTCAGCAGTTCGCCGCAGGAGAAGTCGTAGCGCTGCTCCCGCAGCACCGCCCGGCCCGGGTCGGACAGGGCGGCCCGGCCGATGCGGACGTCACCGGCGAGCGGGTACGGGACCCTGGCGAACGCCTCCACCCCGGTCTCCGGATCCAGACCCTCGAAGCCACTGACCATGCCCACCCCGTAGAGCAGCGGAATATGGCCGACCCGAAATCCGATGAGACCGTTCGACAGGTACGCCGGCAGGTAGTCCGGCCGCCACTGGGTCACCGGGGGCGGACTGATCGGATCAGCCACCGCGACCTCCTCTCGCCACGGCGCCGGTACCCCGGCCACCTGGGACGAAACGAGGACGTGAACTCCTTGAGCAGCGTTCCACCGCGTCGCCCGCTGCCGGCCTCCTAGCCTGAACGCATGGCCAGGGAACGTCGCGGCGAGAACGTACCGCACCGGATGGGGTCCCCGGTCGACGAGGCGGTGCTCCGGTTGCGCGCCTTGCGGCAGCCGTCGCTGCGGGAGCGGTGGCACCGCAGCACGGCGAGCCTGGTCCTCGCGATCCAGTCCGCTGTCGCGGGCGGCCTCGCCTGGTTCGTCGCCGCCGACCTGCTGCACCACCGGCAGCCGGTGTTCGCTCCGATCGCGGCGGTGATCGTGCTGGACATCTCGGCCGGGCAGCGGCTGCGGCGGGCCACCGAACTCGTTGTCGGGGTGGCACTGGGAATCGCCATCGGCGACGCGTTGATCTACGAGATCGGTACCGGCGCCTGGCAGCTCGCGCTGTCCGTCCTGCTGGCCATCATGCTCACCGTGTTCGTCGCCGGTACCCCGGCCGTGGTATCCCAGGCGGCATCGTCCGCCGTCCTCATCGCCACGCTGTCGCCTCCCCGGGCGGGCATCTACTACCCGCGGTTCCTCGACGCGCTGATCGGCGGCGGCATCGCCTTGGTGGTGATGGCGCTGCTGTTGCCGGCGAATCCGATCGCGAGGGTGGCCCGCAAGGCGGGGCCGCCCTGCGAAGTCCTCGCCGACGCGCTGCGCCGGACCGCGCAGGCGCTGCGCACGCGCGACGCGCAGTTGGCCGACTCCGCCCTGACCCGGGTCCGGGATGCCGGCGGTGCGCTGGCCGCGTTCCGCGAAACGCTGCCGGAGAGCACCGAGACGGCTCTGCTGTCGCCGGTACGGTGGCGCGTGCGGGGACTGCTGCAACGGTATGCGGAGGGGGCCGAGTACCTCGACCGGGCGACCAGCAACGTCTGGGTCCTGATCCGGCGCGCGGTCACGATGATCTCCGACGAGGAGCCGATACCGGAGCCGCTGCCCCGATCGGTACAGACGCTCGCGGACGCGGCCGAGGAGTTGCGCCGCCTGGTGCGGACCGCGGACAGTCCCTACCGGGTAGCCGAGGCGGCGCTGCGGGCAGTCTCCGAATCCGCCGAGGCGTACCGCGCCGGCCTGGGCTTCTCCGGTAGCGCGGTGGTCGCCCAGATCCGCGCCGCCGCGACGGACCTGCTCGGCATCGCCGAGCTCCCGCACGCCCAGGCCAACGCACTGGTCCGGCAGGTGGGCGGCCCGCCACCCAAGCCGTAGCTCGAGCCGGACGGCCCATCCCCGCAGGGCCGCCGACGCCCGCCAGCGGTCAACCGGAGTAGGCGGCGACCTGGTACGCGATGGTGACGGCGAGCGCGACGAGGGCAGGTACGGCGTCGGCGACGCGGTCGTGTACCCGGCGGTGGGTGGCGAGGGCGCCGAGGAGCAGCAGGGTCATGCCGGCGGCGGCGGCCAGTCCGGCGGGGCGCCAGGCCAGGCCGGTGAGGACCCCGGCGGCGGCGGCCAGTTCGGCGACCCCGATGAGCCGGTAGCGGCTCCAGGGGATGCCGAAGCGATTGGCGGAGTCGCGCATCTTCGGGTGTCCCAGCAGCTTGGCGGCGGCGGGGAGGACGCATACCGCGACCAGGAGCACAGAGAGGGCGATGAACATGACGAGCCTTTCGAGTGTTCAGGTTGTTGCGGGTTCGAGGTGGGTCGTGGTCGGGGCCGCCCAGGGTGGTCGGGGCATCCGGGAGCGGGTGGTCACCGCGGCGATGACCCGGTCGGGACGGACGAGGACGGTCAGGGTCGGGTCGTCGATCAGTACCCGAAGGCCGCCGCCGGGTCCGGTGAGCTGGATGGTCACCCAGCCCCCGTCGACCGGGTCGCTCCCGCCTCCGGACACCTCGCCAACGAGCCGTATCGGGAGGATGCCGTGTGCGCGGCAGGCGTCGACCAGGTGCGCCTCGGGATACCGCCCGGTGAGCAGGGCCGTCTGTCCACAGAGGACATCGTCGAGCCGGGCCTGCGCACCGGCGGTGGTCGTGCAGACGGGGTTCGGCATCAGTCGGCCCGGGCGTAGGCCCTTCGGTACCCGCGACAACGGGGGGGTGCGGTGCAGGGCGCCGGTACGCAGTCGTGGCGTCGTGGTGGAGCCGACCAGTTGCTGGACGCGGGGGCTGCGCATGATGGCGCCGAGGGCGAGTTTGCGCACGCTCGCCGCGCGGTCCTGCCCGCCGGTCATCGCCCAGCCGACCAGGACTGCCTTGCGTATCAGGGCCTTGACGTGCGGGCCACGTTCGGTCTGGTAGGTGGCCAGCAGCGCCGGGTCTGCCTGCCCGGTGAGGACGTGGGCGATCTTCCAGGCGAGGTTGTCGGCGTCGCGCAGCCCGGCGGCCAGGCCCTGCCCGATGAAGGGCGGAGTGAGGTGGGCGGCGTCACCGAGCAGGAAGGCCCGCCCGACCTGGAACCGGGACGCCAGCCGGGCGCGGAAGGTGTAGGTGGTGCTGCGTACCACCTCGAGCCCGTCGAGGTCGGGCCGTCCGGTCCAGGGTTGCAGGAGCCGGCCCAGCGCCTCGGGGCGGATGAGGTCGGCCTCGGTCTCGCCGTCGCGCAGCTGGAACTCCCACCGGTACCGCTCGCGGGTGACGTGCATGAAGGTGGCCGCCCGGGCGGGATCGCAGACCTGCTCGACACCGTCCCAGGTGTCCAGCGGGGCCGCGGCGCGGACGTCGACGACCAGCCACCGCTCGGTGAACCGCAGGTCCTGCATAGGTACGCCGAGGAGTTGCCGCAGCGTGCTGTTGGCGCCATCGCAGCCGAGTACCAGCTGGCCGGTGAAGGTGTGCGCGGTTGCGTCGGCGGCGCGGTCGGCGTGTACCCGCAGCGGTGTGCGCCCGAGTGGGTCGTGGACGCCGGCGATCGCGCGCACGTCGTAGCCGCGGCGCAGGTCGACCAGTGGGTGCCGGTCGATGCGGTCGAACAGCAACGCCTCCAGGTCGGGCTGGTGGAACATGTTCGCCGCGGGGAAGCCGTTGTCGCCCGCCTCGAGTTCGCGGCGGAACTCGCCCATCACCCGGTGCCGGGCATCGAGAAGACGCAGCCCGCTGCCGGGTCGCGCGCCGGCCAGGAAGGCCTCGCTGACGCCGAGGCGGTGCAGGGTCCGGGCGACCTCGTCGTCGAGGTGGACGGCGCGGGGCAGCGAGTGTGGTTGGGTGTGGCGTTCCAGCAGGGTGACCGGGATGCCGCGGTCGGCGAGCAGCAGCGCCGCAGCGCAGCCGACCGGGCCCGCGCCGACGACGATGACTCGGGGGGATTCGTCGGCGCGGGCCGCGGCGTGGGGGTGGAGTGTGGTCATCGGGGTACCGCCGGTGCGGACCGGATGGTCAGGGCGAACCCGGCGACGGCCTCGCGGACGCGGTCCGGGTCGGCGCCGGTGACGGTGACGACGAGCCGGCCGTCCTCGTGCCCGCCGGTGACGGCACCGGCGGGTGCACCGGTGGCCTGGGCGACAGCCTCGCTCACCGCGCGGGCGGCGGCGTCGGCGACGAGGGCCGGCTTGTACGGCTTGCCGACCGCCGTGGTGGGGATCGCGGCGATGGGGTGGATCCGCTTGGGGCGCGCCGCCGGCTCGTCGATCTCGGCCGCCGCCCACGCGAGCAACTCGGTCTCGTCGAACCGGTCCGGGTCGGCCGGCACGACGTAGGCGACTGGGACTTCGCCCGCGTGCCGGTCCGGTCGGCCCACTGCGGCCGCGGCGAGCACCGCGGGGTGCCGCAGGAGTGTCTCCTCGATGGTGCGCGGGTCGATGTTGTGGCCGCCGCGGATGATGAGGTCCTTTACCCGGCCGGCGAGGTGCACGTAGCCGTCGGCGTCGACGCTGCCCAGGTCTCCGGTGTTGAGCCAGCCGTCGCGGACCAGGCCGCCGCGGCTGACCCGCGGCCCGCCCTGCGAGGGATCGGTGAGGTACCCGGCGAACACGGTGGGCCCGCTGATCGCGAGGACGCCGACCTGCCCGGGCGCGCAGTCGGTCCAGCTTTCGTCGTCGTCGATGCGTACCGCCTTGACCCGCTGCCCCGGCAGCACCTGGCCGACCGATCCGGTCCGCTCCCGACCGGGTGGGGTGACGGTACTGGCGCAGGTGGCCTCGGTCAGCCCGTACCCCTCGAGCAGGCGCCGGCCGGTGTGCGCAGCGAACGCCTCGCGTACCGCGGGCGGCAGTGGGGCGGCGCCGACGATGGGCAGGCGCAGCGACGCGATGTCGGCGTCGACCGGTACCCGGGCCAGGCTGGCGTAGACGGTGGGTACGGCGGACATGGCCGCGATCCGGTAGTGCTCCACGATCCTCCAGAATCGCGGGTACAGGGCCGGGTCACGGTAACCGGTCGGGCCCGGCCAGACGACGCGTTGCCCGCCGAACAGCGGGGCGATGCCGGTGACGAGCAGCGCGTTGACGTGGAACAGCGGCAGACCGCCCAGGATCGCCTCACCTGGCTGCAGGCCGGTGCTCTCCGCGATGGCCCGGCCGCAGGCCAGCTGGTTGGCGTGGGTGTGCACAGCGATCTTCGGGGCGCCCGTGGTACCGCCGGTGTGAACGAACGCGGCGAAGTCCTCCGGTACCGGCGGCCGCGCGTCGACCAGGCGGTCGGCGGGCTGCCCGGCGGTCACCTCGTCGAGGTACGCGATAGCCATGCCGGGTTCGGCGGGCAGCGGGGACGGGGTGCCCTGCGCCGCGTCGGGTCGCAGCACGAGGATCGTGTGCACGCCCGCGTCCCGGCACACGGGCAGCAGCCGCTGCCACAGTTGCTCGTCCACGTCGGGACCGGCCGCGACGGCGACGCGGGACCCGGTGCGGCGGAGGATCTGGGCGAGGTGCTCACCGCTGAGCGCGGGGTTGACCGGGGCGGCGACGCCGACCGCCTGGGCGGCCAGCGTGGCGGCGTACAGCATCGAATTGTTGACGCCGTACAGGGTGACCGCGTCACCACGCCGCACCCCGGCGGCGGTCAGCGCGTTGGCGATCCGGGTCACCCGCCCGGCGAGGTCGGCGTAGGTCCAGGTGAGGCACCGGGTGTGGTCGCCGGGTTCGGGGATCCACTGGGTGGCCGCGGCGTGCGGCCAGGTCGCGGCGGCGTCCAGAAGCAGGTGGTACGTCGACGGCGGCAGTGGCAGGACCGTGTTCACGACGGCTTTCCCACCACGGCGTTGCTCTGGGTTCCCAGGTCAAGCCCGGCCCCGGCGATGCTGGCGGTGACGACGTCGCCGTCGCGCAGGTACTTCGGGTTGCCGGCCTGCCGCTTGAAGAACAGCCGCCACTTGGTCGCCGGGGGCAGCAGTGCGGCGAGCTTCTCCACGACCTTGGGTGGCGCGGTGAGCGCGGTACCGCCCGGGGTGCCGGTCAGCAGCAGGTCGCCGGGGCTCAGCGGCTGGAACCGGGACAGCAGGGTGAGCGCCCGGGCCGGCCGCACGATCATGTCGGCCACCGTGCTGTCCTGCCGGACCTCCCCGTTGACGGACAGCGTCAGCCGCAGCGTGTCCAGCCGGGCCAGGTCCGTGGCATCGACCAGGGTCAGCCACGGCCCGACCGGGGTGAAGGTGGGGTAGGACTTGGCCTCGTAGAACTGGGTGCGGGTCAGCTGGATCTGCCGGGCGCTGACGTCGTTGGTGACCACCAGGCCGGCGACGTAGCGGTGCAGGTCGGCGTCGGTGACGGTGGTGCCCACCGGTAGGTCGCGGCCGATGACCAGGCCCAGTTCGACCTCGTAGTCCAGGAAGCCGACCCCGTCCGGACGCAGGATGTCCCCGGTCGGGCCGGTGATGGAGTGGGAGGACTTGCGGAAGAAGGTCGGCGGCACCCGGTCGGGGTCCAGGCCGGAGTCCTGGGCGTGCGAGCGGTAGTTGACCATCTGCGCCACGACCCGGGCCGGGGCGGTCACCGGGCTGAGCAGGTCCAGCGACTGCGCCGGTACCGCGGGGTGCGGCGCGGCCACCGCGGCGGCGACGGCCGCGTCCACGGTGGCCCGGTCGGCGAGCAGTTGCCCGGTCGTGGTGCCGGCGGGCAGGTCGAGCGGGACCATGCCGGCGGGCGTCAGCAGCCACCAGCCATCCGCGGTACGTCCGATACTGATGCTCATGATCCCATCGCTTTGATCAGACCCCGCAGCCTGGCGAAGTCAATGTCGTTGCCCTTGTCCGTCAGTGCTTTGATCGCCTCGAGGACGACCGCCGGGTTGTTGGTACCGGTGAACTTCGCCGTCGCCTTCGGGCCCCACTGGGACAACCCGCTGACGGACATCGGTGACCAGCCCGGCTCCACGGAACAGTCGAACACGTCGCCGTCGGTGTAGTGCTCGAACATCACCCGGTCCGGGTCGTGCCAGTAGTCGAAGATCTGGCTGCCCTGGATGTGCCGGCCGATGCCCCAGGCGTGCTGGTAACCACGTTCGCGCAGGAACTCCCCGCTGGCGGCGACCTCGTCCAGATCGGCCAATTGGTACGCCGAGTGCTGGTAGCCGGTGTACGGCTGCAGCGCCATCGCGAGCGTGTGGTGGTCAGTCGGCACGCTGCCCTGGTCGCAGCGGATGAACGCCATCGACGGACCGCGGTCGCGCTGCCCGTCCAGGTACAGGAAGTCGCTGACGATCATTCCGAGGGTCTGCAGGTACCAGTCGAGGGCCGCGCGGAACCGGGTCGTCGCCAACACCACGTGACCCAGCCGCTCGATGGCGGCCGGCTGCCTGAGCGGGCGTTGAGTGCTGTTGGCGCGGGCCGGCCGTGGGCCGAAGTTGAGTACCAGCGGCTCTCGCTCCGGAAGGGCCGGCAGTTCGGGGACGCCGTAGACCACGCGGACCGGGAATCCGCTGGGGTCGATCATCTCGACGGCGTCACCTCCCCGGTGGGCGGTGACCGTGCCGCCGGTGGCGCGGGCCAGCCGGTCGAGGTCCGGCCGGGAGTCCGCGGCGAAGGTGGGCCCGACGAACCGGGAGTTGGAGCCGCGCCGCACGACCAGACCCGGCGTGCCCGCCCACCGGCCGCGCAGTAGCAGAGCCTCGGGGGTCCGGTCGGCGACCGTGAAGCCGAAGTCGAGCAGGAACCGCTCGGCCCCCGCCAGGTCCGGCTTCTCGAACTCCAACCACGCGAGCCCGACGACCTTGATCACCGGCTGGGCTGCGCGCCCGGGATGCTCCCCGGCCACAGCTCCGGTCTGGCTGTGCAATGAACGGTGCGGGTCCTGTCCCAACACAGCTGGCTCCCGTCCAGTGGGCAAGATAACTGAGGCTGTCATCGCTTCTGTGATCGAGTATCAGAAACGATGACGGTATCGTCAAGAGCGAGTTACGCGACGATCAACAGACTCGCGGGCACGCACCGGTGTGGCCGGGTATCGTGCCCGGCAAGGGGTCCAGGAGGGACGAAATGGCGCAGACGGCAGCGGCGAACACGGCACCGGCGCCGTCCCGACTCGACCGGCGCAAGGCCCGCACACGCAAGGCACTCGTCGACGCCGCGGTGCGCCTGATCGCCGATGGCCGGGGCGACCGGGCCAGCATCCAGGAGATCACCGAGACCGCCGACATCGGGTTCGGCTCCTTCTACAACCACTTCGACAGCAAGGAGCAGCTGTTCCAGACCGCCTCCGAGGAGGCGCTCGAACGCTGGGGCCAGATGCTCGACCACGCCTGCGCCGGTATCGACGACCCGGCGGAGGTCTTCGCGGTGTCCCTGCGCATCTCCGGCCGCCTGGGCTGGAGCCATCCGGACCTCGCCCGGTTCCTCACCGGCCTCGGCCTCGACGCGCTCGACACCCCCCGTGGCCTGGCACCGCGCGCCTTGCGGGACATCAGGAGGGGCCAAGCCGCGGGTCGCTTCACGATGCCCAACGCCGATATCGCGCTGAGCGCCGTCGCGGGCGGCCTCCTCGGACTCCTCCGTGCCCGCCAGCAGCACCCCAAGAGAATCAGCGAAGCGGCCGCCGACCACCTCGCCGAAGCCATTCTCCGCATGCTCGGCGTCCCGCCGGCCGAAGCCGGGAGAATCGCCACCTCGGACCTACCGACCATCAAAGCCTGGTAACCGCGGAGGGGCGCTCACGGCCGGATAGGGGCCGCCTGTCGCGGGTCGTGATGAGACTCCGAGTCGAGGGCCTCCAGGATGCGGGTCGACAGGGCGCCGAGTTGATCGAGTTCGTGGTCGGTGAGTTGGTCGATGACGAGCCGTCGGACCTCGCGTGAGTGTGCCGGCGCCGCGGCCAGCAGGGCCTGCCGCCCGGCCGGGGTGAGCGTGACGTACACCGCCCTGGACCGGGGTGCGCCCGGGTCGGGGCCGCGTTCGACGAGGCCGCGCCGGCACATCCGGCTGAGCTGATGGTGCAGTCGGCTCTTCTCCCACTCGACCACCTCGCCCAGTTCGTACTGGCGCAGCCGTTGCCCGGGCGCGTCGTACAGCACGACCAACACGGTGTAGTCGGCGTTCGACAGGCCGCTGGTTGCCTGCAACTGCTGCTCCAGGCGGCCCCGTAGCACCTCCTGCATCCGGTAGAACGACCGCCACGCCCGCTGTTGGCGATCGTCGAGCCCCCCGTCGTGCGTCATGCCTCACACCGTACCTCTCCCGGGTTGATGTATCAACTCAAGGGTGTATCGTTTGGGGTGACACATCAACCCGATGTGCGTCGAAGGAGGTCATCGTGACGGGGACAACCCACGCCGTCGCCCGGAAGGTCGACCGCGTCGAGGACAAGATCCGGTTCGGCGCGGACTCGCAGGTCGACGACCGCAATGTGATCATCGTACCCAACCAGCCGCTGCGGACCGATCCGTTCCTCCTGCTCAGCGAGGACTGGTTCTCCTCACCGGGGTTCGAGTGGCACCCGCACCGCGGTCTCGAAACCGTCACCCTGGTGCTCGGCGGTGTCCTGGAGCACGGGGACAACCTTGGCAACCACGGCGCCCTCGACGTCGGGGACGTGCAGTGGATGACCGCGGGGAAGGGCATCATCCACCGCGAGCTGGCCTACCGCAACGAGCGGGCCCACACCCTGCAATTGTGGGTGAACCTGCCCAGCGACAAGAAACTGGTCGACAACCGGTACCAGGATCTCCTCGCGGCGGACCGCCCACGGCTGGAACGCGACGGCGTCCGCGTCGACCTCATCTCCGGCGGCGCCGGTGGGCTCACCGGGCCGGCGCTCAACCACTGGCCGGTCAGCGGGGCGCTCATCACCCTGGAACCCGGTCGGGACATCGAGCACGCCCTGCCCGCCAGCCACCGGGCATTCGCCTACGTGCTGTCCGGCGCGGTACGTGCCGCGGGACGTCCGGTCACCGCCGGGCAGATCGCCTGGTTCGAGCCGGTACCCGGGGCGGTCACGTCGACCCTGCACCTGCAGGCGGACCAGAACCGGGATGAGCGGTCGGTCGTGATCGTCTACAGCGGCCAGCCGATTCGCGAGCACGTCGAGTTCGGCGGCCCGTTCGTCATGAACACCAAGGCGGAGATCGCCCGGGCATTCCAGGACTTCCACTCGGGGAAGTTCGGCGCCGTACCGCAGCAGGCCCGCCTCGCCTACCGCTGAATCACGCCCGCGAGCCGCACAACTACTGAGAAACGGGCCGGGACCCCGCGTGATGCGAGGCCCCGTCCCGGTGGTGCTGTCTAGCGTCAGTCGTCCGTACCCGGACGCTGAGGCGCGCCGGTGGCGCCCCTCAGGTCCTGCTGCAGGGTCGTGTACGCGGTCTTGGGGTGGAGGTTGGTGTCGTACAGGGTCGCGTACCCCTCACCGGTGAAGAAGCCCGGCACCCACGAGTCGGCGTCGTCCACGTCCCAGATGGTGAAGGAGATGCAGTTGCTCACCGCGAGGCACGCCTTGAGTTCCTGGTCGAACTCGAACGGCTGGGCAAACTGCGCGAGGTTGTCCGTCGGGGTCTGCAGGCTGTCGGTGGTCTCCACGAAGGTGCGCACGTCGGCCTCGGTGATGGCCACCTTTCCGAGGGTTGCGTAGCGGGCCAGGTCGGCCTGCATCCTGGCGCCGCTGAAGCCGTACTGGGTGTCCAGGTGGCCCTGCTCGCCGACGCCGTTGATCGGTACGCCCTGGGCCTGCAGCGACTTGACCCACGCGTACACCGCGTCGGCCTTGGCGTTGGTGCCGTCCTCGCCGGCGATGTTGAAGTCGTTGTAGAACAGCAGCGCGTGCGGGTCGGCCTGGTG
>CAZYCD010000011.1:0-59569 GCA_964645345.1 uncultured Micromonosporaceae bacterium | reverse complement strand
GAACCCGTGTAGACGGCTTTGCAGGCCGTTGCCTCGCCTCTCGGCCACTCCACCGAGGAGGTACGCCCCTGGCGGCCCCGAGCGGACGACGGGACTCGAACCCGCGACCCTCACCTTGGCAAGGTGATGCGCTACCAACTGCGCTACGTCCGCACTACCCCTGCCGGATCACACCGGCAACGGATGAAAACTCTAGCCGAGGGCCGTACCGTCTGACAAACCGGTTCCCCCCCGGCGCGCCGCGCCGTCCCGTCCGCCGAGGTCAGCGGCCCGCCGGCCGACGCTCACCCGCATCACAGGTACCGGACAGCCACGCGAGCGCTGCTACGGTCGCAGCTGAGTAGGGAGGTCGCGGATGGCGCTGGCGGTGTGGCGGGTACGGGTCGGGGACCGGGTACGGCTGGCCCGCGGCGACAGTGAGGACGGCCCGGCCGAGCTGCTCGACCCGGGGCTGACCGTGACCGGCCTGCTGACGGACCCCGCCTCGCCGCTGGGTACCCTGGCCGACCTCCGCGCGGCCGGTCCGGTACCCGACGGTGCCGCGGTCCTGGTACCCGTCGAGGGGCAGCCCGTCTGGGCCGCCGGCGTGACGTTCCCGCGCAGCCGGCAGGCCCGCATCGAGGAGTCCGTCGACGGCGGCGACGTCTACGACCGGGTCTACGACGCGCCGCGGCCGGAGCTGTTCTTCAAGGCCGACCCGGCGGCCGTGGTCGGGCCGGGCGAGCCGGTCGGCATCCGGCGGGACTCGACCTGGGACGTACCGGAGCCCGAGGTCGGCGTCGTCGCCGACCCGGCCGGCCGGGCGCGGGCCCTGGTGCTGGGCAACGACATGTCCTCGCGCAGCATCGAGGGGGACAACCCGCTCTACCTTCCGCAGGCGAAGATCTACGACCGGAGCTGCGCGCTGGGCCCGTGCCTGGTACCTGTCGAGGCCGCGCCGGACTGGGCGCGGCTGCGGGTCGGGCTGACGATCACCCGGGCGGGCGTGGTGCTCTACGACGACGCGATGGAGCTGTCCACCATGCGGCGCGACCCGGCGGAGCTGCTTGCGTGGCTGTTGTCGGCGAACAGCTTCCCGGCCGGCGTCGTGTTGCTGACCGGTACCAGTCTGGTGCCGCCGGGCGACCTGACCCTGGCGCCGGATGACGTGGTCACCATCCGGGCGCACGGGCTCGGTACTCTGCGCAACCCGGTCGTCGCGGTCGGCACGGCAGCACGCTAGGCCTTGCGGCGCTTCGCGTTGACGAACTCGCGCAGCCGCTCCAGCGGCCACGTGTTGATGACGTCCCCGGCCGTCAGCCAGCCGCGCTGCGCGGTACCCACGCCGTAGCGCAGGTGGTCCAGGTGCACGGTCGAGTGCGAGTCGGTGTCGATGGCGAAGTGCACGCCGTGGCCGCGGGCGCGCAGGATCAGCTCGTCGTTCAGGTCGAGGCGGTCGGGGAAGGCGTTGATTTCCATGGCGGTACCCGTCGCCGCGGCCGCCTCGAAGACCGCGTCCCAGTCCGCGTCCACCGGCGGCCGGCGGTTGATGAGCCGGGTCGTCGGGTGACCGATGATGGTGACGTACGGGTTCTCGCAGGCCCGGATGAACCGCCGCGTCATGGTGGCCTGGTCCTGGCCGAACAGGGAGTGTACCGAGGCCACGCAGAGGTCGAAACCGGCCAGGAAGTCCGCGTCCCAGTCCACGCCGCCGTCCGGCCCGACGTTCAGCTCGGTACCGTGCAGTAGTGCCATCGTCCCGTCGGCGGCCAGCTGCCGCAGGCGTTCCCGCTGGGCGAGCATCTTCGCGTCGGTCATCCGCTGCATCGGCAGGTCCTTGGCGTGGTCGGTGACCGCGTAGTACTCGTAACCCCGGGCCCGGGCGGCGGCGAGCATGTCCTCCAATGTGGACACACCGTCGGTCAGGGTGGTGTGCGTGTGCAAGTCTCCCCGGATGTCGGCGACCTGTACCAGATCGGGTAGGGCGCCGCGCAGGCCGGCCGCGAACTCGCCACGGTCCTCGCGCAGGGTCGGCGGTACCCAGGGCAGCCCCAGGCGCGCGTAGACCTCCTCCTCCGACCGGGATGCCAGCAGCTCGTCGTCCTCGACCCGGAACAGGCCGTACTCGGACAGCTTGAGCTTGGCGCGTACCGCGATCTCGCGGGTGCGGATGTTGTGCGCCTGCGACCCGGTGAAGTACTGCATCGCGGAGCCCCAGGAGGCCGGCGGCACCACGCGGAGGTCGACCTGGAGGCCGGTACCGGTCCGGATGGAGGTCTTGGTCGGCCCGCTCGCGACCACCTCGGCGACCACCGGCAGCGCCACGAACGCGGCCATCAGCGGGCCGGAGTCCTCGGCGGCGGCGAGGATGTCGACGTCGCCGATGGTCTCCCGCATGCGGCGCAGCGAGCCGGCCACGTCGACACGCTGGCAGCCCGGTACCGCCGACAGCGCGGCCATGATCTCGTCGGCCACCGCGGTCGCCTCCGAGATGAGTACCCGGCCGCCGCTGGCCGCCAGCAACTCGATGCCGTGCTGGAGGTTGGCCACCCCCTTCGCGCCGAAGCCGCGCAGTCCGGCGACGCGGCCGTCCTCGATCGCGGTCACCAGGTCGGCGACCGAGCCGACGCCGAGCTGCTCGTAGAGGGCGACGGCCCGCTTCGGGCCGAGGCCGGGGATGCGGGTCAGTTCGCGCACCCCGGCGGGAATGCGGCCGCGCAGCTTCTCCACGGCCTCCACGCGGCCGGTGGCCAGGTACTCCTGGATCTTGCCGGCCGTGGAGCCGCCGACGTTCGGGATCTGCTCCAGCGCCTTGCGGTCCAGGGTGGCGACGTCGGCCGGGTGGCCGGCGATGGACCGGGCGGCCTTCTCGTACACCCGGGCGCGGAACGCCTCGCCGCCGGTGATCGCGATGAGGTCGGCGTACTCCTGGAACAGCTCCGCGACTGCGTCGTTCGCCCGCGCCATGCTGCCCAGCCTAGGCTTCAACGCGCGGGCGGGGCCGTGCTGCTCCGGACGACCAGCGTGGTGGCCAGCTCGATGCGGGTGTGCGGAGGCCGCTTCCCGGCCGCCAGCGTCAGTACCAGCTCGGCCGCTGTCGCGCCCATCTCCACCAGCGGCTGCCGGACCGTGGTCAGCGGCGGTCCGCACCACCGCGCGTACTCCATGTCGTCGAAGCCGACCACGCTGAGCTCGCCGGGGATGTCGACACCGGCGCGGCGCGCCGCCTCGTAGACGCCGATCGCCTGCAGGTCGTTGCCGGCGACGATCGCGGTGGGCCGCTTGGGCCGGTCGAGCAGCTCGGTGCCGAAGCCGAGCCCGTCCTCCACGCGGAACTGCCCGACGCGCACCAGGTCTTCGTCGACGCCCACCCCGGCGGCGTCCATCGCCGCCCGGTACCCGTCCAGGCGGGCGCGTGCGCACAGGTATCCGGCGGGGCCGCTGATCACCGCGATGCGCCGGTGCCCGAGGGCCAGCAGGTGCTGGGTCGCGGTCATCCCGCCGCTCCAGTTCGTCGCGCCCACCGAGGGTGTCGAGTGCGACGGCTGGCCGGTCGGGTCGAGCGCGACCAGCGGGATCCCGCTGACCGCGAGCTGCTCCTGCTGTTCGAGGGTGTGGTCGGAGTAGACGACGATGACACCGACCGGACGGCGGGCCAGTACCTGCTCGGTCCAGGCCCGGTCCGGCTCGTCCCGTCCGCTGGTCTCGGTGAACCCCACGGCCAGCCCCTGCCCGCGGGCGACCCGCTCGACACCCCGCATGATCTCCACCGCCAGGTGGCTCTCCAGCTCGTGGAAGGCCACCTCGACCATTGCCGCGGGCGGTACGGCTTCGGGCCGCTGGTACCCGTGCTCGCGGAGGACCTCCTGCACCCGGCGGCGGGTGTCGACCGCGACGCCGGCCCGGCCGTTGAGGACCTTCGACACGGTCGGCGCGGACACCCCGGCCAGCGCGGCCACGGCCGCGACCGTCAGCTCACCCCGGCGACGCCCCCGCCGTTCCGCCCCAGGCTCCGCCGTCACCGATGCAGTGTACGACACCGTCAAGATCAGTCCAGGAATGTTTCCGAGTCATTGACGAAACGTTTCGACATCGACTACGGTCACTGAATCAGCCGGCCGCACGCCCCGGCCGGTACGTCCATCCACATCGGACATTCCACAGTAGACAGTCCGATCCCGCCCGGAAGGACCACACACCCCATGAAGAGATCCCTCAAGGCCCTGCTGGCGGCCGCGGTGCTGCCGCTGGTGGCGGCGGCCGTGCTGGTCGGCGCGAAACCCGCGGCAGCGGCGTCGTTGACCCCGGTCACCGGCTTCGGCAGCAACCCCAGCAACCTCAACATGTACATCTACGTACCCAACAACGTCGCGCCCAGGCCCGCCCTGCTGGTCGCCATCCACTACTGCACGGGTACCGCCTCGGCACTGTACAGCGGCTACTTCCACGACTACGTCACGGCGGCCGACCAGTACGGCTACATCATCGTGTTCCCCGAGGCCACCCGCAGCGGCCAGTGCTTCGACGTCTACTCGCCGCAGGCGCTGACCCGTGGTGGCGGCAGCGACCCGGTCGGCATCATGTCGATGGTCAACTACGCCAAGTCCCACTACAACGTCGACCCCAACCGCGTCTACGTCAGCGGGGTTTCCTCGGGTGCCATGATGACGAACGTGATGGCCGCGGAGTACCCGGAGGTCTTCAAGGCGGGCGCCGCCTTCATGGGGGTACCGGCGACCTGCTTCGCCACCGGCAGCGCCAGCAACACCTGGAACAGCCAGTGCGCCAACGGCCAGATCACCAAGACCGCGCAGCAATGGGGCGACGCTGCCCGGGCGATGGACCCGGGGTACTCCGGCCCGTACCCGCGGATGCAGCTGTGGCACGGTACCGCCGACACGACCCTGAACTATGTAAATTTCGGCGAGGAGATCAAGCAGTGGACCAATCTCAACGGGGTGAGCCAGACCCCGGTCCTGACTGACTCGCCGCAGTCCGGCTGGACCCGCACCAGGTACGGCAGCAGCGGTACCCAACCGGCCGTCGAGGGCATCAGCGTCGCCGGCGCCGGGCACGAACTGCCCCGCTCGGGCATGGTCGCCTACGCCGTCGCCTTCCTCGGGCTCAACAGCGGCGGCGGGTCGACCGGTTCGCCGTCGCCGAGCCGCTCCCCGTCCGCATCGCCGACCACGAGCAGCCCGTCGCCGACCCTGACCGTCACCGGCCCGCCCCCGCCGCCCGGCGGCTGCACGGCCACCTACGCGCTCGTCAACTCCTGGCCGGGCGGGTTCCAGGCCAACGTCACCGTCCAGAGCGGCTCCTCGCCGCGCACCTCATGGCAGGTGTCCTGGACGCTGCCCAGCGGGCAGACCATCACCCAGCTGTGGAACGCCAGCTACACCGTGAGCGGGTCGACGGTTACCGCCCGGAACCTCATTTACAACGGCACCCTGGCGGCCAACGCCTCGACCACCTTCGGCTTCACCGGGGGTGGCACGAACGGCACGCCCGCCGGGCTCACCTGCCAGTGACAGTCCATAAAGGACACTCGATGTGACGGTGGCGCCGCGGCCGACCGCCCGCGGAGCCCTCGCCGTGGTGAAACCTAGGGGCCCCAGGGCCGGCCGGTCGAGCCGCGGATCACCAGCCGGGTGGCCAGGGTGACGTGCGTCGGATCGACCACCTCGCCGCGGATCAGCTTCACCAGCATCTGCACCGCGGTGCGGCCCATCGCCTGGATCGGCTGCTCCACAGTGGTCAATGCCGGCGTGCAGAGCGCCGACTCGGGGATGTTGTCGAAGCCCACCACCGACAGGTCCTCCGGTACCCGCAGGCCGAGTTCGCCGGCGACGGTGATGGTGGCGATGGCGGTGACGTCGTTCGCCGCGAAGATGGCGGTGGGCCGGTCGGCGCTGGTGAGAATCCGCCGCGCCGCGAGGGCCGACAGCTCGGCGTCGTAGTCGCCCTCGGCCACCATGCCGGTCTTCACCCGCAGCTTCGCCGCGCGCATCGCCCGGCGGTACCCGTCCTCGCGCAACTGCGCCGACTGCAGGTCCGGCCGGCCGGTCAGCATGGCAATGCGGGTGTGCCCGAGCGCAATGAGGTGCTCGACGGCGACCTGGGCGCCCTTGAGGTTGTCCGAGTCGATGGTCGGAAGGTCACCGGAGCCGGTGTGCGGGTCGACCGCGACGATCGGCGCGCCGTAGTTGACGTCGACCACCGTCGGGGTCACCAGTACGGCGCCGTCGATGAGGGTGCCTGACAGCCGGGAGAGGTACCGGCGCTCCCAGCCCTGGTGGTCGGAGGTACGCCCGCCGGCCGAGTAGATGACCAGTTCGTACCCGGTGCCCCGGATGCCATCCGCGGCACCCTTGAGCAGTTCGGTGCTGAACGGCTCCAGGTCGGCCACCAGGATGCCGAGCACGTTGGTGCGGTGGTTGCGCAGGCTCTGCGCGACCAGACTCGCCTCGTACCCCAGCTCCTCGATGACGGACTGGACGCGCGCGACGGTGGCCGCGGCGACGCCGTACCGGCGGTTGAGGACCTTGGACACCGTCGCGACCGAGACGCCGGCCTGGACGGCGACATCTTTGATCGTGACGCGGGGGCTCGGTTCCACGGCCTGTGACAATATCCTTTGAAACCGTTATCGACAACGATCGGGTCACGGCTCTGTCTCGGCTGGGGTGTGGTATGCCGCGGCAGATCGTGATCTCCGGCTGCATCATACGGTCGCACCCGACGGTGCCGCGGTCCGGTCCTGGACAGCCCGGGCGGCCGCGTGGGGACCCCGGCCGCGGGTCCACCCGGGCGCCGCCGACACAGCCGCCGCGGCGTCGTACCTCCTCGGCCGCGGCGATCGGGGTGGGTACACCCGGATGGTCTCGCCGCTGCCCCTGGTCGGACCGTCAGTCCACGGGAAACGCCGGCGCGGAGGACCACGGGGCTTCCGGTGGCGCGCCGGCCCCTCGGGCAACTCATCCCGGCCATCGGCCTACCGCGACCGCCCGCCCGGGCTCTTCCGCCGCCGGAGCCACCGCCGATCGTCGATAACGCTATCAACAACGATTGACATCGGCCTCCCCGCACGCGCAGACTCTTCGATGCGATGTCTCGCGTCGCAGCCGAACTGGTTTGTTAACTCGCCGCGGTGGACCCGGACCGAGCTGCTGGCGCCGTAGCCGGGGGACAGGCCCTCAGGTACTCCCCGCGCCGGTACCGTCCACAGTGGAGCTACGCGGCGCCAGGCTCACGGGTACCAGGCCACGGTCGCGGGCGGCGGCGATGACGGTGCGGGTGGCGGCGATGGTCTGCGACCGGTCACCGCCCCCGTCGTGCAGGAGCACGATCGCCCCGTCCTGGAGGCCGGCCAGGATCGCGTCCTCGATGGCGCGCACCCCGGGCCGGGTCCAGTCGGCCGCGTGCACGCTCCAGAAGACCGGCGTAAGCCCGGCCTCCGCGATGGTGTCCAGCACGTCGAGGCTCACATAGCCGTCCGGTGTCCGCAGGGCGCGCGGCTCGTACCCGGTGACATCGCGGATGAGGCAGCGGGTACGGTCGATGTCGCTCAGGCGCTGGCCGCGGTCCTGGTCGGTCATCCGGACGTGCTCCCAGGAGTGCACCTCGACCGCGCAGCCGGCCGCGACCATCCGGCGCAGCGTCGCCTCCCGGCCGGCGATCCGCGAACCCAGCACGAAGAAGGTCGCCGGGGTACCGGTCTCCTCCAGCAGGTCCAGCAGCCGGTCCGTCCACGGCGGCTCCGGTCCGTCGTCGAAGGTCAGCGCCACCTGCCCGACCGGGAAGCCCAGGTCGGGCAGGCGGGTGACCGGAGTCGGCATGGGCCGGTTGCTGGACATCGAGGTGTGTGCGTCTCCGAAACGTTCCGATAATCCTGCCGACTACTTTCGGCCACGATAGGCATGGATGACAGCACCGTCAACGGGTACCGGAGTGCGCGCCGCTGAGCCCGGTTTCACCCCGCCGGTCAGGGCGAAGCCGCGCTGAAACCGGGTTGAACCCGCGGGCGCGCATGGTTGCCGGCATGACGACGACCCCACCGGTACCCGCGATCTCCGCGGTCGGGCTGCGCAAGTCCTTCGGCAGCCACCTCGTACTCGACGGCATCGACCTGAGCGTGCAGCCCGGCTCGGTGTTCGCCCTGCTCGGCCCGAACGGGGCCGGCAAGACCACCACGGTGCACATCCTGTCCACGTTGATCAGGCCGGACGCGGGCCAGGTCCGCGTCGCCGGCCACGACCTGGCCCGCGACCCGCAGGGCGTCCGGGCGAGCATCGGCGTGACCGGCCAGTTCTCGGCCGTGGACAACCTGCTCACCGGCGAGGAGAACCTGATCCTCATGGCCGACCTGCACCACCTGGGCCGGTCGGCGGGGCGCCGCCGGGCGGCCGACCTGCTCGAGCGTTTCGACCTCATCGAGGCGCGCCGCAAGCCGGTCAGCACCTACTCCGGCGGCATGCGGCGCCGCCTCGACCTGGCCATGGGCCTGGTCGGCGAGCCGAAGGTGATCTTCCTCGACGAGCCGACAACCGGGCTGGACCCGCGCAGCCGGCGGCAGATGTGGCAGATCATCCGGGGCCTGGCCGCGGGCGGCGTGGCCATCCTGCTGACCACCCAGTACCTGGAGGAGGCCGACGAGCTGGCCGACCGGGTCGCCGTTCTCGACAAGGGCGTGCTGGTCGCCGAGGGCAGCCCGGACGAGCTCAAGCGCCGGATTCCCGGCGGGCACATCGCGCTGCGGTTCGCCGAGCCGGGCGGGCTGTCGCTGGCAGCGGGGCTGCTGGCCGGCGCGGTACCCGACGACGACGCGCTGACCCTGAGGATCCCGAGCGACGGCAGCCTCGCAGCGCTCCGGTCGGTACTCGACCGGCTGGACGAGCGCGCCGTCGAGGTGGAGAGCCTGACCGTGCACACGCCCGATCTGGACGACGTGTTCTTCGCCCTGACCGGCCGCTCCGAGGCCGCGGGCATCGCCGACACCGCCGGCAGCGCCGGCAGCGCCGGCCACCGGGACGACGAGACCGACCACGAGATGGAGACCGTGCGATGACCACCATGACCGCCGCCCTGACCGACTCGGCGACAATGCTGCGCCGCAACCTGCGCCGCATGGTGCGGTACCCGTCGATGACCCTGCTCCTGATCGGCATGCCGATCGTGTTCCTGTTGCTGTTCGTCTACGTCTTCGGCGGTACCCTTGGCAACGGCCTGGGCCACACCACCGGCGGGCGCTCCGCCTACTTGGAGTATGTGGTGCCCGGCATCCTGCTGATGGCCGCGGCCTCGGTCGCCCAGGGCACCGCGATCTCGGTCGCCATGGACATGACCGAGGGCATCATCGCCCGGTTCCGCACCATGGCCATCGCCAGGGTCTCCGTGCTCACCGGGCACGTGGTCGGTGCGATGCTCCAGACGATGCTGGTGGTGGCCGTGGTGTTCGGGGTGGCGGTCGCCCTCGGGTACCGGCCCAACGCCACCCCGGTCGAGTACCTGGCGCTGGCGGGCGTGGTGGCCATGATCGGCTTCGCGCTCACCTGGCTGTGCGTGGCGCTGGGCTTGGTGACCAAGAGCGTGGAGGCGGCCAGCAACCTGCCCATGCCGCTGGTGTTCCTGCCGTTCCTGGGCAGCGGGTTCGTACCCGTCGACTCGATGCCGGTCGGGCTGCGCTGGTTCGCCGAGTACCAGCCGTTCACGCCGATCACCGAGACGATCCGCGGGCTGGCGGACGGTACCGGCATCGGCCACTCGGGGATCGAAGCGGTCGCCTGGTGCGCGGGCATCGCACTGCTCGGGTACCTGTGGGCCAAGAAGCTCTACGCCCGCGACCCGGTGAGGTGACGGCGCTACCGGGCCGCCGCGAGCCAGGAGTCCACAAGGGACAGTGCGGCGGCCCGCAGGCCCGGCCGGTCGAGGTCGGCGTAGGACGACACCGCGTCGTCGTACGCCGACCGGTCGGCCTCCGTGGCGGCCGCCCTGGCCTGGGAGGAGGCCATGGTGGGCTGGAAGGTGCGCAGGTACCGGAACCGTTCGGCGAGCGCGGTCATCCGCGCGGCGTTCGCGGCGCGGGCCGGATCGGCCGCCCCGCCGGTCGCCAGATCCACTGTGGACAGTGCGAGCAGCAGCGTGCCGCAGGCCGAGAACTCCAGCAGGTACGGCGGCGGATGGGGGACCGGATGGGTGAGGATCTCCGACAGGTACCCGGGAAGTTGGTCGACGATGTCCGCCACCTGGTCGAGCCGGCCCTGCCGGGCATGCGCCACGACGGCGACCGCCATCGCCTCCAGCGTCCACGGGTCGAGGCCGGGCGCGAAGCGGCGGACCGCCGGGTCGTCGACGGCGTGCAGGGTGTCGACGGCCCGTCGCCACAGCGCCAGGCCGGCGTCGACCTGACCGCGGGCCAGCAGGATCTCGGCCCGCACGCCGAGGCCGTAGGTGTACGCGGCGGCATCCTCCCTGCGGTCGCCGGTCGTCTCACTGAGCAGGCGCTCGGCCTCGTCAACGGCGCCGAGCTGAAGGTTGGCGAGCACCATCCACCAGTACAGGCCGATCACGTCGGAACCGGCGTCGAGCCGCCGCAGTACCGGCTGAACGGCCGCGATCTGGCGCAACGCCTCGTCCGGGCGCTCCAACTGCATGCACAGCTCCGCGATCCGGGCGCGGGCCATGGTGGCCAACCATGGCTTGTCGACGACCGCGTCCAGCAGCCGCCAGGCCCCGGCGACGGCCCGTTCCAGGTCGCCCTCGTTCTCCCACAGGTACCCCGCGACACCGTTGGCCGCCCCCGCCACCATCGGCTCGTCAGAGTCGCACAGCGCGAGGAACGCGGCCGGGTCTTCGATGGCCGTCGTGATGATCACCGCGGCGGCGCGGGCCAGCGTCGTCGGCCGCGACGGCGGCAGGCGGCGCAGCGCGACCAGCGATCGCACCGCGCGCGGGCCCTGGATCAGGAAGGTGTAGGCGGCGGAGATGGCCAGCGCCGAGCGGGTGACCTCGACGTAATCCGGCTCCGGCCGGTAGTGCGACAGCAGGTGGCCCATCTCGTCGGCCAGCTGGGCCATCCGGGTGTAGTTGGACTCCACTGTCCACAGGCTCTGCAGGATCGCGGCGACCGCCGCGACGCTCGGGCCGTCGCCCCGGCCCAGTGCCATGCGCAGCGCCTGCACCAGGTTGTCCTGCTCGGCCCGCAGAATGTCCACTGTGGAGAAAGGGTCGGGACCGAACAGCGACTCGTGCTCACGCAGCCCGAGGCCCCGGGCCCAGGCGAGGAAGGCGTCGGCGACCCGTTCGGTCTCGCCTGCGCTGCGGCGGGCGGCGCTGAACTCGCGCACCGTTTCCAGCATGCCGAACCGGGTACCGGCGGCGGTCGCCGTGGCGCGCAGAAGCGACTGGTCGAGCAGGTGCTCCAGTACCCCCAGGATGTCCCCGCCGATCACCGCCTCCGCCGCCTCGGCGGTGAAGCCGCCGGGAAAGACCGACAGTGCCCGCATGGCCGCCTGCTCCTGCTGGCCGAGCAGGTTCCAGCTCCAGTCGACCACGGCCTGCAGAGTGCGGTGCCGCTCGGGCGCGTCGCGGGGGCCGCCGCGCAGCAGGGCGAACCGGTCGGTCAGCCGCCGGGCGATGTCGGCCACGGACATCACCCGCACCCGCGCGGCGGCCAGCTCGATGGCCAGCGGCAGCCCGTCCAGGTGCCGGACCACCTCGGCGACCGTGTCGGCCGGGAGGTCGACGCCCGGCCGGGCGGCGCGGGCGCGCTGGGCGAACAGCTCCGCGGCGGTCGCCGCGTCCAGTTCGGCCAGCGGGTACACCGACTCCGAGGACAGGTCGAGCGGCGCCCGGCTGGTGGTCAGGATCCGAAGGTCCCGGGTCGCCGCGACCAGATCCTGTACCAGCGCCGCCGCGCCCTTGATGATCTGCTCGCAGTTGTCGAGTACCAGCAGGGCCGGGCCGGGCCCGAGGGCGTTCACGATGCCGGACAGCACGCCGTCCGCCGGGCCGGCGTGCGCCACCGGCCCGCGCAGCGCGTCGCCCACGCCGAGCACCGAGGCGACCTCGCCCACCACGTCCGCGTCGTCGCCGACCCCCGCCAGGGGTACCACGTGGACCACCCGGTACGGCGCGTCCCGGCTGACCGCGTGCGCCAGCCGGGTCTTGCCCAGCCCGCCCGGACCGACGATCGAGGTGACCCGGGAACTGCGCAGCAGCGCGGTGACGGCGGCGATGTCGGCGTCCCGGCCGAGGAGCTGGTTCGGCTCGTACAGCACACCGTCGCGTACCTGCGGCGCCGAGCCGCCGAGCAGGTCGCGGTGCAGCGACTGCAGGGCGGGTCCGGGATCGCTACCCAGGTCGTCGCGCAGCGCGCGCCGGTACTCCTCGTACCGGGCGAGTGCCGCCGAGGGTCCGGACGTGGCCGCCTCGGCACGCAGCAGTTCGAGGAGGACCTCCTCGTCCATCGGCCGTCGCCGGTACAGGCCGGCCAGCGCCTCGGCGGCCTCGGCCCAGCGGCCGAGCCGGGACAGGGCCAGCGCCCGGGAGCGGAGCAGGGAGCCGTGCGCCGGTGCCCGCTCGGCGCGCAGCGCGGCAACGGGATCGTCGGGTACCTCGTCGGGCTCCGGGGTGCCCTCCCACAGGGCCAGGCCGGCCTCTGCCTCGGCGAGGCTGGCCGCGTGGTCACCGGCCCGGGCGCGCTGGACGCTGGCCGACGCGCGTACCAGCACGGCGGCCGCGTCGACCTGCTCCTCGTCCAGCGCCAGCCGGTAGCCCGTCGGCGTACTGGCGATGACGTCGGCGCCGAGCAGGGTACGCGCGCGGGACACCAGGATTTGCACCGCCTTGGCCGGATTCTCCGGCTGCTGGTCCGGCCACAGCCCGTCCACCAGCCTGGCCGTGCTGCACCCGGTGCGGTGGTCGGCCGCCAGCAGCGCGAGTAGGCCGCGCAGCCGGGGCGCGGTGACCTCCTGGCCCCGGTACGACACCCGGGGGAGCAGGATCAGGTCGGCGGCCACCAGCCAAGGTTAGGCGGCGCGGGTGTCGGGCGGTTGCCCGGGCGGCCGGCTCGCGGCCGCCGCGCCCGACCGCCGGACGGGGGCCTAGAGGACGGTCTTGCGGGCGGTCCGGCGGGCCCGCTCGACCGCCGGCATCCGCGAGCGGAGCATCCAGGAGTCGGCGCCGCAGTGCCGGCACTGCCGCACCGAGCCGGCCGTGGTGCGCTCGCCGTCCTGGCTGACCTGGGCGAGGCCCAGGGTCTCGACGGGCCGGCCGCAGCGGTGGCACACCTGTGGGTCGACCAGGTGCACGGTGGTGTACGAGACGAGCTGCTCGACCGGCTTGACGACCGAGTACTCCTTGTCCTCGTTCTTCAGCTTCGGCTTGCGGGGCGCACCGCCGAGGGGTCCCAGCTCCGCCTGTGACACGGCGTCGGCCATCCAGCCGAAACCGGGGACCATCCGCCGCACCCTGGCCATCGTGTCTGAGCGGCGGGTGGACAGCCACTCGTCGTCGGCCTCGGTGCGCCACTGCTCGGCCACGACATCGACGGTACCCCCGCCACACGCCTGCCGGCATCCCGTCGGCGCCGGGAGCGTCACGGGTACCGCCGGGCAAGGGGGGAGCGCCACGCTCGCCGTACCGGTCTGACCCGGACGGGTACCGCCGGCGGAGGGTACGGGGCCGTGCGACTGTCCAATGTGGAGCGGCGTGCGGTGTGGAACGGGTTGCCGGCGCACCCGCTGAGCCCGCCCGCCCGACTGTGACCGGCGCCATCCGCCATCCAATCGTCTTCAAGATAGTATGAGTCTCGTATCGTATGGATCCGAGATCATCTCGAAGGGACGGCAGATGAAACTCACCATCTTCGCGGCGACCGGCGGCATCGGGCGCCACCTTCTCGACCAGGCCGTCGCGGCCGGTCACGACGTCACCGCGGTGGCCCGCAGCCCGAGGAACCTGCCCGCCGGCGGCCGGTTCCGGGCGGTCGCGGCGGACCTGGCCAACCCCGACCCGGCCGTGCTCGCCGCCGCGGTCGAGGGCGCCGACGCGGTGCTGTCCGGGCTCGGTCCACGCAACGCGCGGGCCGACGCCGGCATCGCCTCGAAGGGCACCCGGGCCATCGTGGCCGCGATGCGGGCGACCGGCGTGCGGCGGATCGTGGTGGTCAGCGCCGCGCCGGTGGGTACCGTGCCGTCGCCCGGCCGCCCGAACCCGCCGAAGCACGACCCGGGGGACGGCTTCTTCATGCGGCACCTCGGTGCGCCGCTCGCGGGCGCGATGTTCCGCGCCCACTACGCCGACCTCGCGCTGATGGAGGACATCCTGCGCGACAGCGGGCTTGACTGGACCGTGTCCCGCCCGCCCAAGCTGACGGACAAGCCGCTGACCGGCGTGTACCGCGTCGCCTTCGGCCGCAACCTCCGGGGGGGCTTCTCGATCTCCCGCGCCGACGTCGCCCACCACATGCTCCGCATGCTCGACGAGCCCGAGACCGTCGGGAAGACCGTGGGCGTCGCCAGGTGACGCGTCGCCGGTACCATCCCGGCATGGGCGACCCGTTCGACCTCGCGCGGTTCGCCGCGGCGCAGGACTCCGGCGGCGTCTACCCGCGCGCGGTGGCCGAATTGCGCGCGGGGCGCAAGACCGGCCACTGGATGTGGTTCGTTTTCCCGCAGATCGCCGGTCTCGGGTTCAGCGAGATGTCGCGGCGGTACGCGATCTCCTCGCTGGACGAGGCCCGCGCCTACCTGGGCCACGGTGTGCTCGGCCCGCGGCTGCGGGAGTGCGCCGGGATCGTCGCGGCGTCCGCGGCGCCCGGCGCCGAGGACATCTTCGGTGGCATCGACGCCCAGAAGCTGCGCTCGTCGATGACCCTGTTCCACCGGGCGGACCCGGCCGAGCCGGTGTTCGCCGGGGTTCTGGAGCGCTACTTCGACGGGGTACCCGACCCCGAGACCGACCGGCGCCTGTCACGCCCGGGGGCGCGGTAGTCCCGGGCGTACCGGCCGCATCAGTCCGGCCGGCTAGCTGATCATCACCACCGCGCCGAGGACGGTGGCGCTCATTACCGTCGCCAGGCCCGTGGTGACCAGGGTCGGTCGCAGCGGCTGGCTGGTGAGCTGGTAGCACAGCCAGCCCGGCACGATCAGCCCCAGCGCCGCGAACGAGTACAGCGGCGGGAACCGGTCCCCGGTCGCCAGGTACCAACCGGATTCCAGGACGATCCCGAGCAGCATCGACGCGGCCAGCAACCGGTCGCCGTACAGGATGATGTAGCGGCGGGCGAGCACCACGCCGAGGTAGGTCAGCACGCTCGAGACGAGCACGACCAGCGCCGCGCGCAGGTCCCAGATCGCCGCGACCGCCAGCCACCCCGGGGTCAGCAGGCCGCCCGGGGACAGCCGGGTGCGCAGGTAGAACAGCAGCGCGCAGAGGATCCCGATGGCCAGGCCGAGCACGGCGGCCTGCGGGTTGAGGGATGTGGTGGACATCAGGCCGCGACCTCCGGCAGGGCAAGGAAGCTGGGTTCCGGCGTACAGGTCTCGGCCAGCTGCCGCATGAGCTGGGTACCCGCGCCGTGGATGTTGCCGACCGCGACCAGCGAGGCGTCCGACGCGACCCGGTCGAGGATGAGCTGGGTGATCTCGTTGCCGTCGCCGAGGTCGACCACCTCGCCGGGCCAGCCGGCCGGGATCGCGCGCCGGGCGCTGCGGGTCGCCTGGCCGATCAGGAAGACCTCGGTGACCCCGAGCGACGGGACGATCTCGCCCATCTGCGCGTTGCGCTCCAGCCGGTCCGGGCGGCAGTTGATGACGCCGTAGACGGGCGGGCAGATCAGCCGGCGCCGGCCCAGCTCCGCGATGTTGAGCAGGGTGGACTCCGGGTCGTTGGCGGCGAAGATGTTGGCGAACCGCAGCAGGCCGCGGCGGTGCCGGTACCGGGTGACGGTCAGCGCGCCCGGGTCGGGCGGCGCGGACCACATGCCGCGCAGCGCGAGGCCCCGGCGCACCCCGAGCAGGTCGGCGACTGTCAGCGCGATGGCCACGTTCTCCCGGAAGGTCAGCCAACTGAACCCGGACAGTTCCGCGTCGGTCACCGAGTCCGGGTCGACGGGTACCAGGCGGCAGCCGCGACGGGCCGCCTCGGCCGCGAGCAGGGGCAGCCGGTCGCGCTCGGCGGTCACGCAGACCCCGCCGCGCGGCATGGAGCGGGACAGCGACCGGGCGACGTCGTCCAGGGTCGGACCCATCTCGTCGAGGTGGTCCGGGCGGACGTTGGACAGCACGCCGATGGACGAGCGGATCAGCTTGGTCTGCAGGATCTCCTGCAGCGCCGGCCGCACCGCCATGCACTCCACGACCAGGGCGTCCGGCCGGTACCCGGCGGCCCGGGTCACCACGCCGACCTGCTCGGCGACGTCCGGTACCCCGAACCGGCGCGGTACCGGATCCTCGCTGGCGTCCGGGTGGATGAAGCGGGCGGCGGTACCGGTCGTCTTGGCGACGGTCGTCAGCCCGCCGCCGCGCAGCGCCCCGGCGATCAGCCGGGTGATGCTGCTCTTGCCCCGGGTGCCGTTGACCAGCACCCGGATCGGTATCGAGTCCAGATTCCGGTCGTGGCGGGCCTGCTCGACCACCCCGGCGACGGCGAGCGCCAGGCAACCAGTGACCACGAGGGCGTAGAGGTACAGCAACTCGGCTCCCGCCAGCACGACTCGATAGGACCGCCTCAGTGACGCGTCGCGATGCGCCGAACCACCCAGGGTTTCCGGCTTTGCCGTGAATCGCAGCCGGTTGCCGGGGATCGTAGCGGTTGCGGGCGCGGCGCGCGGCACCAGTTTGTGCGGCATGCCGGTGCCGGCCTTTCCGGATGAATATCGCGTGACGTAGGGGTTTCAGGCGGCTGCGCCGCGTCGCCGGGACCGGTACCGCGACCCTTGCCGAACTCCTAGCGAACTCGGCAACGTTGGCCCGGTGAGCTCAGCGGAGCCTGGAGAACACCGTGGGTCGGCCCCGGGTGACCGCGCCCGGCGCAGTCGCGGTGGACCCGGGCGCGCCGGTCACCCGGGGCCACCCCTGGGCGGCGGGGCCTGCCGGTCGCCAGGGTCGCCGTGGCCGCCGTCGTGGTGCTCGCCCTCACCGCGTTCCTGTTCTACCGCTGGGGTTCGGCCCCGCCGAGCGCCCCGCCGGCCGGGCCGGGCGCCAGCCCGTCGGCCACCAGGGCACCGACCACAGCCGAGGTCTACACGGCGCTGGCGCCGTCGGTGGTCACCATCGAGGCCAGCGCGGGCAACGGCGCGGTCGACGCCGGTACCGGCGTGGTCGTCAACGCGGATGGCACCGTGCTGACCGCGCTGCACGTGGTCAAGGGCGCCGGTACCGTGCACCTGACCTTCGCCGACGGTACCCAGTCCAGCGCGACCGTCACCGCATCCGGCCCGGCCTAGTCGCCACCCTGGCGCCGGCCACCCTGCCCTCGGTCGTGGTTCCGGCGGTTCTCGGCGGCGGGCGGCTCGCGGTCGGCGACGGGGTGATCGCCATCGGCAACCCCCTCGGCCTGACCCGTACGACGACACAGGTCGCCACCATGACCGGCGGCAGGTACTTCCAGGCCAAGGACGCCAAGGAGCTCAACAAGGCGCTGATGCACCTGCCCGACTCGATCGTGCTGCAGCGCAAGCATGTGGAGCTCACGGTGTGGTTCGCCCTCGCGGGAGCGCTGCTCGTCCTCGCGGCGGTCGGCCTGTCCCAGTGGTGGAACCGCCCGAGCCCCGTGCCCGTGCCCGCCGGTCCGTAGCAGCCCGGTATCGAACGTCCACAGTGCGTAGTCGGTGGGCGCAAATCGCCGACCAGATCGAGGTTCTCCACTGTTGATCTCAGTGGGACAGGTTCAGTCCAACCCTTCGCGGGTAGGCGGCCAGTACGCCAACGGAAGGAGAGAAAGAGTGAGCAGAAGTCGACTGGCCACAAGCCTCGTCGGGCTACTGACGGCCGCCGGCCTGGCACTCGGGTTCGCGGGTACCGCGCAGGCCGCGCCGGCCACCCCGCAGGCGGCTGCCCAGGCTCCCGCGGCCGCCGCGCCCAGCGTACCGGTCACCGGTACCTTCACCGATGCGCTGAACGGCACCGGAACCTTCGCCGGTACCTTCACCCCGAGTCGCGTCGTCAACCAGGGCGGAAGCCTTGCCGCCGTGGGTACTCTCAGCGGCACACTGACGTCTTCAACCGGTGCCGCGCTCGGTACTGTCACCCAGACGGTGACCGCCCCGCTTCAGGTCACGGGTAGCTGCGCGATCCTGCACCTGGATCTCGGGCCGCTCGATCTCAACCTGTTGGGGTTGAATGTCCATCTGAACGAGGTCGTACTGGACATCACTGCCCAGCAGGCGCCAGGCAATTTGCTCGGCAACCTGCTGTGCGCGGTGGCCCACCTGCTGGACGGCAACGGCGCCAGCCTCAACGGTGTGGTAGCCCTGCTCAACCGGATCCTCGCGCTGCTGTAACGAGGAGCTGGACAACCCCCAGGCCGCGTCGCGTCACGCTTCGGCTGGCGCGACGCGGCCCGTTGACGTCCACGGTGGACCCAGGTGCGCACGGCGATGGGCTCCAGCCGCGGTGCGCGTCCAGGTCCAGCCGCGCGTCCCCCGCTACCACGGCCAGGGCGTAGCGCGTGGTAGAAACACCCGCTGTTTGATCTTCTTGCCGCGTACCGGCACGGCGCGGCTGAGCACCTTGAGGTGTGCGCCGCAGGTCGGTTGGCTCACCCCGAGCTAAGTGCCTGTCCAGGCGCGAGGTCCAGCGCGTAGGAGTCGCCGTACCGGCGGAACCCGAGCCGCTCGTAGTAGGGCGCGACCATGCCGGCCGGGGTCACGACTCTCCGGAAGCCGCGACTGGTGAACAGCGGGCTGCGCCGGTACACGAACTCGCCGGGCGTGAAGTCGCGGAACCGTTGCGTCACGTAGTCCAGTTCGACCTGGGCCACGCCGTCGCCCACCGGCCGTACGAGAATCACCCCCACGATGTCGTCGCCGCGCACGATGAGGAACGCCGACCGCGCCGGATCGCCGCCGTCCCACTGGAACCCGGGGTTGAACCGCGCGATGTCGGCCGCGTGGGAGCGCAGCACGTAGTCCAGCACGCCGTCCCCGGCACCCAGCTCCACCACCTGGTAGGTCCGCTCGTCGTGCCGGGTGACGAGCAGCCGGACGAGGTACCAGACGTTGATGACGGTCAGTACCGTGTTGAGCCCGACCATTGGCCAGACCTCGATGCCCGCGTTGTAGGCGACGAGCACCAGGCTGCCGACGAGGTTGATGGCGCGCAGCCGGAGGATCCGGGTCTGCAGCAGCGACCAGACCAGCAGTGCCGAGCCCGTCCATCCGACGGCGTCAAACCAGCTCACCCTGGCCAGGTTAGATGAGCGGCTCGCCGTCGTCGGGTCGGACGAAGGTCCACGGTCCGGCGGGGACCTCCGCGCGCCGCCCCGCTCGCCCGCCGCTGCTCAGTGCAGTTCGAACGACCCGGTGACCAGCTCGCCGGCCGGCTCATAGGTGCCGATCACGACCCCGGTGGTGGAGACCGTGCTGTCCACCAGGCGCAGCCCCGCCGGGACGGTACCTTCGGCGAAGAGCCGCTTGCCCGAGCCGACGACGACCGGGAACACCCACAGCCGGTACACGTCGACGAGGTTGTGCCGGATCAGCGTCTGCAGCAGGCTGGCGCTGCCGTGTACCTGCAGCTCCGGCCCGTCCTCCCGCTTGAGCGCCGCGACGCCCTCGGCCGCGTCGCCCTCGATAAGCCGCGAGTTGCTCCAGGCAAGCGCCGGGGCGCCGCGGGACGCCACGTACTTGGTGGCCTCGTTCAGCGGCTTGGCGGCCGGGTCGTCCCCGGCGTGCGGCCAGTGCCCGGCAAAGATGTCGTAGGTCCGGCGGCCGAGTACCAGCGCGAACGGCTCGCCCATGACCTCGCCCATCATTTCGCCCATCCGGTCGTCCCAGTAGTTCACCGACCAGCCGCCGTGTGCGAAACCGCCGTCGGTGTCCTCGTTCGGCCCGCCCGGCGCTTGCATCACGCCGTCGAGCGTGAGGAACGTGTTCGCGGTCAGTCGCCTCATGCCTGCTCCCCTTCCTTGAGGACGCCGTCGATCTGGCCCATCGCCTCGCGCATCCCCTCCTCCATTCCCATGGCGATCAGCTTGTCCAAGGCGTCGGCGTCGGGGAATTGAGTAACCGTCGTCATACGGGTGCCGGTACCCGCCGGTTCGAGCGTCACCACCACCTGGGTCCTCGGCATGCTGTCGTCGGGCTCGCCGCTCTCGTCGGCGAAGCCGTCCTCAAACTCCAGCCGGTGCGGCGGGTCGATCGCCGTGATGGTCCACCAGCCGTGCGCCTTCTCGCCCTCGGGCCCGGTCATGTAGTACCGGGACCAGCCGCCGGCCACGAAGTCGTGCCGTTCGAAGGTGGCCGGCCAGGTCGGCGGTCCCCACCACCGCTCGAGCTGCCGCGCGTCCTCCCACACCCGCCACACGCGCTCGACGGCGGCGTCGAACTCGGCGACGAACGTGAGGGTCAGCGCCTCCACGTCCTTGTGCGTACTGACCACGGTCATGGGCCTACCTCTCTCGCTCCTCAGCTGTCCCGGTCTTCGGCCAGGATCCGTGCGATGCCCCGGGCGCGGTGGCGCCACAACTGCTCGTAGGCGTCCAGCATCCGGGCGGCGCGCCGCAGCGCGCTCACCTCCGCGCTCACGACCTGCTCCCGCCCGCGTCGCTGCTTGCTCACGAGCGCCGCCCTCTCCAGCACCGCCACGTGCTTCTGCACCGCGGCGAAGCTCATCGGGTAGTGCCGGGACAGGCCCGACACGGACTGCTCGTCGCGGATCACCCGGGCCAGGATGTCGCGGCGGGTGGCGTCTGCCAGGGCCTGGAAGATGCGGTCGACCTCCGCCTCGTCCAGCTCACGTACAACCATGTGGTTGTACGTTAGTGGCGGCGGCTCGGGGATGCAAGCGGGCGACCGATTGTCACGGGCTAGGCTCGGGTACATGCCTGAGCAGAGCAGCGCCGGTGCGGCCGGCACCATTGACGTCGGCGGCGATCTGACCGTCAACCGACTTGGGTTCGGCGCGATGCGCGTCACCGGCGAAGGGATCTGGGGCGACCCGGCCGACCGCGCCGTGGCAAAGGACGTGCTGCGGCGCACGGTCGAACTGGGCGTCAACTTCATCGACACGGCCGACTCCTACGGGCCGAACGTCAGCGAGGAGCTCATCGCCGATGCTCTGTACCCGTACCCGGACGACCTCGTCATCGCAACGAAGGGCGGCCTGGACCGGCCGGGGCCCTTCCAGTGGACGCCCAACGGCCGGCCCGAGCACCTGATCGAGGCGTGCGAGGGCAGCCTGCGCCGGCTGCGGCTGGAGCAGATCCCGCTGTACCAGCTCCACCGGCCCGACCCGCGGGTGCCCCTCGAGGATTCGCTCGCCGCCCTGGTGACCCTCAAGGAGCAGGGCAAGATCCGGCACATCGGTCTGTCCAATGTGGACGAAGAGCAGCTGCGCCGTGCGCAGCGGGTCACCCCGGTCGTGTCTATCCAGAACCGGTACAACGTGGACGACCGCGGTTCGGAGACCCTGGTCGACCTGTGCGAGCAGGAGCAGATCGCCTTCCTGCCCTGGGCGCCGATCCAGGACCTCAACAACAACACGCTGGTGCAGGACATCGCCCGGCGGCACGAGGTCTCCGCGCGGCAGGTGGTGCTCGCCTGGCTGCTGGCCCGGTCGCCGTCGATCCTGCCGATCCCCGGTACCGGCTCGGCCTCGCACCTGGACCACAACGTGGCCGCCGCCTCGATCGAGCTGAGCCCGGAGGAGGTCGCCCAGCTCACCCGCGGCCGCTGATCAGCGGGCGAGGTGCACGGGCCGGCGGCTGCCCGTCCGCCATGGTCAGCCCAACTGGGGCAGCACCTCGGCGGCGATGACGTCCAGGTGGTCCAGGTCGGCGATGTCGAGCACCTGCAGGAACATCCGTGCGGCGCCGGCCTCGGCGAAGGCGCCGATCCGTTCGACCACCTGGGCCGGGGTACCGAACAGGGGAGGCGTACCGCCGATGTTGTCGGCGCGGGTACGGGCCTCCGCCTCCGTCCGCCCACATGCGACAGTCTGGGCGGCCGACCAGACCGGCAGGTCGGCTCGGCCCAGCCGCTCACACGCGGCCGTCACCCTCCGGTACATCCCCGCGGTCTGTTCCAGCGAGCGGAACGGCACGTTGAACTCGTCGGCGTACCGGGCGGCAAGCTCGGGGGTACGGCGCGGGCCGGCACCACCCACGATCACCGGCGGCCCCGGCACCTGTACCGGCTTGGGCAGCGCGGGCGAGTCGGCGAGCCGGTAGTGCTTCCCGTCGAAGCCGAACCGCTCGCCCGCCGGCGTCCGCCACAGGCCGGTCACGATGGCGAGCTGCTCGGTGAGCCGGTCGAAGCGCTCGGCGACCGGCGGGAAGGGGATGCCGTACGCGGTGTGCTCCTCCTCGTACCAGCCGGCGCCCAGCCCCAGCTCGACCCGCCCGCCGCTCATCTGGTCCGCCTGCGCCACCGCGATGGCCAGCGGCCCGGGCAGCCGGAAGGTCGCGGAGCTGACGAGGGTACCGAGCCGGATCCGTGACGTGCGGTCGCCGATCGCGGACAGCGTGGTCCACGCGTCGGTCGGGCCAGGCAGCCCGTCGGTGTCGCCCATGGCCAGGAAGTGGTCGGACCGGAAGAACCCGTCGAAGCCGAGGTCCTCGGCGTGCCGGGCGATCCGGAGCTGTTCGGCGTAGCTGGCGCCGTTCTGGGGCTCGATGAAGATGACCAACCGCATGGCCACCACTCTGCCACGCTTCCAGGGGGTGGCCGCACCCCCCGTGACCTGCATAGATGTTGGTCAACATGGCACAGGTATGCAAATCCTTGACATGGCCGGGAGGCGCCCGTACACATCGAGAGGTAGAGAGCGCTCTCTCACACCCCACAACGGCATCCGGGTTCGAGCACCGACCGCGTAGCGGCACCGCCGCCCCGCGGTCATCCTGCGCTTACCGCCGGAGCCACGAGCGCGCGTCCCCGCGCTGAAGGGAAGGCACCGTGTTCGTCATTCCGGGTATCGGCCGCAGCCCCGGCCACCGGCGCAGAGCAGGCAGGGCACGCTCCGCCCTGACGGCCCTCGCTCTGGTCGCCGGCGGCGTCCTCGCCACCGTCACCACGTCCCTGGTCAACAGCCCGCAGGCGTTCGCCGACACACCGCCGCCGCCGCCCGCGGGCTGGACCACCGTGTTCAGCGACGACTTCGCGGGTGCGGCCGGTACCGCGCCGTCTTCGGCGAACTGGTTCTACGACATCGGCACCGGCTTCGGTACCGGCGAGAAGGAGCAGACCACCAACTCGACCAACAACGTGTACCTCGACGGCAACGGCCACCTGGTGCTGAAGGCCATCAACAACGGGGGTACCTGGACGTCGGGTCGCATCGAGAGTACCCGCAGCGACTTCCAGGCCCCGGCCGGCGGCAAGCTGGAGATGGTCGCCTCCATCCAGCAGCCGAACCCGGCCAACGGTCTCGGGTACTGGCCGGCGTTCTGGGCGCTCGGTTCGCCGATGCGTACCGGCGGCGGCTGGCCGCAGTCCGGTGAGATCGACATGATGGAGGACGTCAACGCGCTCAACGAGGCGTCCCAGACGTTGCACACCAGCGGACCGAGCCCTGGCCACGCGCTGATCCCGTGCCCGGGCGCGGGCTCCACCTGCCAGACCGGGTACCACACCTACGCGGTCATCATCGACCGCACCAACACCAGCGCCGAGACCCTGCAGTTCCTCATGGACGGCGTGGTGGAGAGCACCATCACCGAGGCGTCGGTGGGCGTCGCGGCCTGGCAGGCGGCCATCGACCACGGGTTCTTCATCATCTGGGACCTGGCGATGGGCGGCAACTACCCGGACGGCATCCAGGGCTCGACCACCCCGACCGCGGCCACCACGTCCGGCGGCACGCTGAGCGCGGCCTGGGTCGCGGTGTACGAGCAGGGCGGCAACTCGACCCCGACCGGTACCCCGACGGCGACCGGTCAGGTCAAGGGGCTCAACGGGCTGTGCCTGGCCAACCAGAACTCGCTGAACGTGGCGAGCAACCCGATCAACGTGGTCGCCTGCAACGGCGCCGCCGGCCAGACCTGGTCGCCGTACACCGACGGCACGCTGCGTACCCAGGGCGGCTGCCTCGACGTGGTATCGGCCGGGAAGACCAGCGGCACCAACGTCGACTGGTACCCGTGCAACGCGACCGCCGCGCAGGGCTGGACCAGGCAGGCCAACGGCACCCTGGTGAACCCGGCCTCGGGGCTGTGCCTCACGGTGCCCGCCGGCAACACCGGTTCCCGGCTGGACATCGAGACGTGTACCGGCTCGGCACAGCAGCTCTGGACCCTGCCCGGCGGCGGTACCGGTAACACGGTCACCGTGACCAACCCGGGCAACCAGACCGGTACCGTCGGCACGGCGGCCAGCCTGCAGATCAGCGCGACCGACTCGGCCTCCGGCCAGACGTTGACCTACAGCGCCAGCGGGCTGCCCGCGGGCCTGCAGCTCAACGCGTCCACCGGTCTCATCTCCGGTACCCCGTCCGCCGCCGGTACCTCGAACGTGACGGTGACGGCACGGGACACTACCGGCGCGTCCGGTTCGGCGTCGTTCACCTGGACCGTCAGCGGCGGTACCGGCGGCACCTGCGGTACCACCAACGTCGCGCTGAACAAGCCGGCGACCGGCTCGCAGGAGAACGCGGGGACGTCGCCCAACCTCGCGGTCGACGGCAACCCCAACACCCGGTGGTCCAGTGCCTTCTCGGATCCGCAGGCGCTGACCGTCGACCTCGGGCAGACCTACCAGCTCTGCAAGGTCGTGCTGAACTGGGAGGCGGCGTACGCGAAGGCGTTCCAGCTCCAGGTGTCGACGGACAACGTCAACTGGACGTCGATCTACTCGACGACCACCGGTACCGGCGGCATCCAGACCCTGAACGTCTCGGGCACCGGGCGCTACATCCGGATGTACGGCACCCAGCGAGCCACCCAGTACGGGTACTCGCTGTGGGAGTTCGAGGTCTACGCGCTGACCTCCGGTACCGGCGGCACCTGCGGTACGACGAACATCGCGCAGGGCAAGCCGGCGACCGCGTCCTCGCAGGAGAACGCCTCGTTCCCGGCGCCGAACGCGGTGGACGGCAACGCCGGTACCCGCTGGTCCAGCGCCTTCTCCGACCCGCAGTGGCTGCAGGTGGACCTGGGCTCGACCCAGTCCATCTGCAAGGTCGTCCTGCAGTGGGAGGCGGCGTACGGCACGGCGTTCCAGCTCCAGACATCCCCGGACGCCACGAACTGGACGTCCATCTTCAGCACCACGACCGGTACCGGCGGCACCCAGACCCTGACCGTCACGGGCAGCGGCCGGTACATCCGGATGTACGGCACGGCCCGCGCGACCCAGTACGGGTACTCGCTGTGGGAGTTCCAGGTGTTCGCCAGCTGAGCAGCGGCCGACGCGGCGGGGCCGGCCGGCACTCCCCGGCCGGCCCCGCACTCACTCGCCGGCCGGCTGGGGTGTCTCGAAGCCGGCGAGCCACTTGGCGAGCAGCCGCTCCAACTCGTCCGCCTCCTGCGGGGTGAGCCGGTCGAGCAGGCGTCGCTCGTTGGCCATGTGATCGGTGAACGCGCGGTCGATCAGCCGGCGGCCGGCCGGCGTCAGCGCGACCACACGGCCCCGGCCGTCGACCGCGCTCGGCCGGCGGGCGACCAGGCCGTCGCGCTCCAGGCGGTCCAGCCGCTTGGTCATCGCACCGGTGGTGACCATGGTGTGCTCGGCCAGCTCGCCGGGGGCGCGCTCGAACGGGGCACCGGCGCGCCGCAGCGAGGCCAGCACGTCGAACTCGCCCTCGCCGAGCCCGTGCCGCCGGTACACGACGGTGAGCTGCTCGGTCAGCCGGCCGGCGAGCCGGTGCAGGCGGCCGATCACGCCCTGCGGCCGGACGTCGAGGTCGGGCCGCTCGCGTTCCCAGGCCCGCTGGATCCGGGCCACGTGGTCGAGGTACTCGGGCATGTTGCCAATATACCTTCCCAGGAAGCTATAGTAGCTTCCATGGAAGCGAGTTTGAGGTGGGTACCCTTCACTGCGATCGCGCCGGTCACCTGGGGTACCACCTACTTCGTCACGCACCGGTACCTGCCGGCCGGGTACCCGCTCTACGGCGGGGCGATCCGGGCGCTGCCGGCCGGCCTGCTGCTCCTGCTGCTGTGCCGCCGGCTGCCGCACGGGTCGTGGTGGTGGCGGTCGCTGGTCCTCGGCACCTTGAACATGGGTGCGTTCTTCGCGCTGGTCTACCTAGCCGCGCAGGCCCTGCCGACCAGCGCGGCATCGACGATCATGGCCACCTCGCCGGTGGTGATGATGTTGTTCGCGTGGGCGGCCCTGTCCGAACGGCCGCGGATCGCGCAGGTGGCGGGCGCGGCGCTGGGCATCGCCGGCGTCTCCCTCATGCTCGCCGGCCGCAGCGGCACGGTGCACGCGACCGGGGTACTCGCGTCGGTCGGCGCGATGACGATGTCCTCGTTCGGCTACGTGCTGGCCAAGCGCTGGGGCGGTGGCGTGGACGTCGTCTCGCTCACGTCATGGCAACTGGTCGCGGGCGGGCTGATCCTCGCGCCGGCCGCGGTACTGGTGGAAGGCGCACCGCCCACTGTGGACGGACGCGCGCTGCTCGGCTTCGGGTACGTGACCGTGGTCGCGACCGCGCTCGCCTTCGTCGCCTGGTTCACCGGGCTGCGCCACCTGGGCGCCGGTACCGTCGGACTGGTCGGGCTGCTCAATCCGATCACGGGCGTTCTGCTCGGTACCGCGGTGGCCGGCGAAGGCCTTGCCGGGCAACAGGTTTGCGGCCTCGTCCTGGTCCTGTGCGGGATCCTGCTCGGCCAGCCGGTGACCGCCCGACTGCTGGGGCGCCGCAAACTGCCGAGCCCGGTGGTCGGGTAGCCGAGCCTGCGGAGCCGGCTACCTGCCAGCGATTGTCCAGCCGGCGACGCCTGCGGAGCCGGCTACCGGCCGGCGAGGCCACCGTGCCGGCCGGCGGGTCGCACAGCCAGGAGATCGTGGACGCCTTTCGCCGCCGCCCGGGAGGGCGAGTTCGGGGCGCTGCTGCGGCTCCTGGACCCGGACGTGGCGCTGCGGGCCGACGCCGCCGCCGTCCGGCTGGGCGGCTCCCAGGAACTGCGCGGGGCGGAGGCCGTGGCGGCGTTCTTCTCCGGCCGCGCGCGAGGCGCCCGGACCGCCTTAATCGACGGCGCGACCGGCCTCGTGGTGATCTTCGGCGGCGAGGTGCGCATCGCGGTCACCGCGATCGTCGAGGCGGGCAGGATCAGCGGTCTCCACGCGATCGCCGATCCCGCGCGGCTTCGGGAACTCGACGTGGTGATCCTCGACGCGGGCTAGCTTGGGGCTGTGCGCCCGCTGCGCGAGCTTGCCCGTACGGCCGACGACACACCGCCGAGCCGGGACCGGTACGTGGACGCGCTGCGCGTGGCGGCCATCGCACTGGTGGTACTCGGGCACTGGCTGATCACGGTCATCACCTGGACCGCCGGCCGCCGGCCCAGCGGGCACTCCGCGCTCACCTCGCTCACCTGGGCGTACCCGCTCACCTGGCTGTTCCAGGTGGTACCCGTGTTCTTCGTGGTGGGCGGGTACGCCAATGCCGCGTCGCTGGCCGCTTTCCGCCGGCACGGCGGGGACGCGGTCGGGTGGCTGGAGGAACGGGCGGTACGGCTGGTACGCCCCACCGCCCTGCTGCTGGTGGTACTCACCGCCGGCGCGGTGGCGGCGCGGTTGGCCGGGGCCGACGCCCGGCTGGTACGCGAGGCGGTCTGGACGGCCTCGATCCCGTTGTGGTTCCTGGCCGCGTACCTGGTCCTGGTCCTCCTCGCCCCGGTCATGTACCGGCTGCACGAGCGCTTCGGCCCGGCGGTACCGGCGGTCCTGGTGGTGCTGGTGAGCCTGGGCGACGCGGCCCGGTTCGCCGGGGTACCGGCCCTGGCGTACGGCGGTTACCTGTTCGGCTGGCTCGCCATCCACCAGGTCGGGTTCCTCTGGTGGGACGGGCACCTCCGGTTCACCAGGCTGGCGTGGCTGCCCCCGCTGGCCGGTGGCCTGGTCGCGCTCGTGCTGCTGACCGTCGTCGGGCCGTACCCGGTCACAATGATCGATGTCAGCGGCGAGCGGTTTAAGAACGCCTCGCCCCCGTCCCTGGCCATGATGGCGACCGCCACCGCCCAGATCGGCCTCATCGTGCTCCTGCACGGGCCGGCCGAGCGCTGGCTGCGCCGCCGCCGGCCGTGGCGGGTGGTGGTCGCCGGCAACGGCGTGGTGCTGACGGTCTTCCTGTGGCACATGAGCGCGGTGCTGATCCTCGTCGGCGCGTTGTGGTGGGCGCACCTGCTGCCCACGCCCGCGGTGGGTACCGCCGCCTGGTGGCTGTGGCGGGTGCCCTGGCTGCTGCTGCTGTCGGTGGTGCTCGCCGGCCTGGTCGCGGTGTTCGGGCCGGTCGAGGTGCGCCGCCCCCGCGCCCTGCGCCGCGAGAAGCCGCCGCGTTGGCGGCTGCCGGCCCGGGTACGGGCGCTGCTCGCCGTCACCGGTTTCGCGGCGACCGTCGCCGGCCTCCTGATCAACAACATCGCGTCGCCGACGCACACCGAGCCGCTGGGGGTACCGGTGGCTGCGCTGGCCACCTTCCTGCCCGGCGCGCTGCTCCTGCGCCTGCTCCGCTCCATCGGGTGATCTGGGCCGGTGAAGCGGTCGGGCCGGCGCTACCACCGGCCCGACCCGCCTCAACCCTTGACGCAGACCACCTGCTTGAGGTGCGCCACTACCTCGACAAGGTCGGACTGGGCGTGGATCACCTCGTCGAGATCCTTGTAGGCGCCCGGGATCTCGTCCACGACGCCCACGTCCTTGCGGCACTCCACGCCGCTGGTCTGCTCGGCCAGGTCGGTCACGCTGAACGTCTTGCGGGCCTTGCTGCGCGACATCCGCCGCCCGGCGCCGTGCGAGGCCGAGCAGTAGGCGTCCGCGTTGCCCAGGCCGCGCACGATGTACGAGCCGGTGCCCATCGAACCCGGGATGATGCCCAGGTCCCCGGCGCCGGCCCGGATCGCGCCCTTGCGGGTCACCAGCACTTCCACGCCGCCGTAGTTCTCCTCGGCCACGTAGTTGTGGTGACACGAGATCGGCTCGTCGAACGCGATGTGCGGTACCGCCGCCCGCAGCACCGTGCGCAGCAGGCCGAGCATGACGGCCCGGTTGCGCGCCGCGTACTCCTGTGCCCAGGCGAGGTCGCGCCGGTACGCGTCCATCTCCGGGGTACCGGCCAGGAACACCGCGAGGTCCCGGTCGGGCAGGTCCTCGTTGTGCGGCAGCCGCCGCGCCACCCCGATGTGCCGCTCGGCCAGCTCCTTGCCGATGTTGCGCGACCCCGAGTGCAGCATCAGCCAGACCCGGCCGTCGCCGGAACCGTCATCCTCGATGCACACCTCGATGAAATGGTTGCCGCCGCCGAGGGTACCGAGCTGCCGCCCGGCCCGGGTCTCCAGCGCCGCCACGTCGGCGTGCAGGTGCCGGAAGCCGGCCCAGAAGGCGTCCCAGCCCGCCGTGGCCAGGCCGTGGACCCGGTGCGGGTTGACCGCCTCGTCGTGCGCCGCGAAGCCGACCGGTACCGCGTTCTCGATGGCCCGGCGCAGTGCGCCGAGGTCGTCGGGCAGGTCGCTGCCGCGCAGGTTGGTACGCACGGCCGACATGCCGCAGCCGATGTCCACGCCGACCGCGGCCGGCGCGAGTGCCTGCCGCATCGCGATGACGGAGCCGACCGTGGCGCCCTTGCCGAAGTGCACGTCGGGCATCACGGCGACGCCCTCCACCCAGGGCAGCGCACCGATGTTGCGCAGCTGCCGGGCGGCGTCGGGCTCGATCGACCACGGGTCGGTCCAGACCCGTACGGGTGCGCGGGTACCCGCGAGCATCTGGTACGTCACTTGCCCGTTCCCTTCTGAACGTGACGACACAACGAAAGCCGCCCGGCTCCGGGCGCGGAGGCGGGCGGCTTCGTCTGCGTGAGCGTCTAGCTGGCGACGCCTGCCGAGCCGGCTGCCGTCAGCGTTCGCCGGCCCACCCTCCTACACCGTCCACATGCGACAGCGCAGCGCCCAGCGCCGGCCGTAGCCGGGTTCGGGCGGTGCTACTGGCTTTCACGGTGTCTCCTCGGATCGGTGGGCCGCGAAGAACGGTACGGACCGGTGATCAATCCGGTCAACCCGTTAACGTTCACGGGACCAGCCACACCCGCCACATCGCGGAGGGGTCGCTGAGCGGATCGCCGTGTACCAGCACGAGATCCGCGGGACCGCCCTCGCGCAGTACGCCCGCGTCCGGCTCGCCGAGCAGCGTGCCGCCGTTGCGGGTCGCCGCGGCCAGCGCCTGCCAGGGTTCGAGGCCGGCGGTCACCAGGCACTCGATCTCCCACGCGAGCTGGTTGGCGCGCAGGGAACCGCCACCGAAGTCGGTACCCGCCGCGATGAGCACCCCGGCGCGCGCCGCCAGCCGCACGCTCTCGTGCGCCCACTCGCGCCGCGCGGCGAGCTGCGCCCGGCCCGCCGGTTCGGCGAAGCGCGGCAGCGTCGTGGTGTGCGCGAACGAGCGCCAGGACTCCAGTACGGCCAGCGTCGAGACGAGCGCCACGCCGTTGTCGCACATCAGCCGGGCCACGTCCGCGTCGAGCTGGAAGCCGTGCTCCAGCGAGTCGACCCCGGCCTCGGCGCCGACCCGCGCGCCGGGCAACAGGCCGGAATGGGCGGTGACCCGGGCGCCGCGCGCGTGCGCCGCCTCGACCACCGCGCGCACCTCCCCGGCCGTGAACGGCGAGGTCTCCCGGTCCGGGCCGTCCAGGTACAGCTTCACGAAGTCCGCGCCGTCGTCCAGTTGACCCGTGGCGGCCGCTAGCAACCCGTCGCCGTCGGGTACCTCGACGCCGAGCCCGTGCGGCAGGGCACCGGCGCGTACCACCCAGGAGCCGGCGGCGCGCACATACGGGTACTCGCGGTGGCCGGACCAGCGGTCGCGCAGCCCGAGCGCCAGCGCACGGGTACGGCCGTCGGTCGGGTCGGTCCGCACGGGCGAGCCGACGTCCCGGGCCCAGCGCACGCCCGCGGAGCGCTGCAGCCGCGCGTTGTGCTCGGCCGCCCGCAGCAGGTCCTCGGCCGGGTCGAAGCCGCGGTCGATCCAGTGCGCGCCGCCGGGCAGGGTCAGGTGGCTGTGGCTGTCCACGAGGCCGGGCACGATCGTGCAGCCGGAGGCGTCCACGACCTCCGCGCCCGGTCCGTGGTCGGGCTCGTCGCCGGCCGGCCGGATCCAGGCGACCCGCTCGTCCTCGACCAGGACACTGACGCCGATGCGCAGGTCGGGGCCGGTCCCGTCGGCGAGGGCGGCATCGCGGTACAGGGTTCGGGGCATGTGCCCGACGGTACGGGACGGAGCCGCTTGACGTGGCCGCCTAACGGCGTTAGCCTCATAGCTAACAACAGTAGCCAGGAGGCAGGTAAATGACCGAGTACCTCGATGTCGACGGTGGCCGGATCGCGTACGACGTGACCGGCTCCGGTCCGCTAGTCGTGCTGTCGCACGGCATGGGCGACACCCGCACCGCGTTCCGCTTCCTCGCCCCGCGCCTGGTCGCGGCCGGCTACCGCGTCGCGGCGCCGGATTTGCGCGGCCTGGGCGAGTCGAGCGTCGGGTTCCCCGCCTACAGCCGCACCGAGACCGCGAACGACCTGCTCGCGCTGATCCGGCACCTGGGCGGACCGGCCGTCATCGTCGGCCACTCGTACTCCGGCGGCGCGGCCACCATCGCCGCCGCCAAGGCACCGGAACTGGTCAGCGCGATCGTCGAGCTGGACTCATTCAGCCGGGCGCAGAAGCCGAGCGCCGGCGGCCTGATCCGCAACGGCCACCACCGCCGGGGCATGGTGCTGCTGCTGTCCGCAGGCATGCTCGGCAGCGTCAGCCTGTGGGAGCGGTACCTGAACCACGCGTACCCGGCGGTGAAGCCGGCCGACTGGAGCCAGCAGCTGGCCTCGATGCGCGCGAACCTGGGTGAACCGGCCCGGATGAAGGTCCTGCGGGCGATGGGCCGCTCCGCGCCCACCGACGCGGGAGCGCTCCTGGCGCAGGTGCGCTGCCCGGCGCTGATCGTCAACGGGAGCCTCGACCCCGACTGGGCGGACCCCAGGGCCGAGGCGGAGGGGATCGCGGCCGGCATGCCCGCCGGTACCGCGACGGTCGAGATGATCGACGGCGCCGGCCACTACCCGCACGTCCAGTACCCGGACCGGGTCGCCGATCTCATCCTGCCGTTCCTGAAGGAGCACGCCCGTTCCTGAATCGGGGGACGCGATCCGGGGTGCCCGCCATGGGGCACCCCGGTTCGCGCATGGACCCTCAGCGCCCGCGGGTCTCAGCCGGTGAAGGCGACGAATATCCTGCTGAACTCGTACGGCTTCTGAGGCACGTTCGTGCACTGGTACAGCGCGCCGTTACAGGCGTTGCGGTCCCGGGTGGTCTCCCAGAAGGACAGCATTCCCAGGTGCCTGCCCTTGGCGTAGCCGACCAGGCTCCTGGCCGCCGACTGGGTGAAGACGTGGCCGTCGTCGTTCTTGCCGATCATCGGCGTGACGCCGATCGTCCGGTACGACACCGAGCTGCCGTAGACCGCCCTCACCTGGCTGTAGGTGGCGTCCGCGGCCCGCTGCGCGAACGTGCCATAGTCGCCGGACTGGTAGTAGTCCATCGCCATGATGTTCACCAGGTCCAGTGCGACCCCGGCCTTCTTCGCGGACTTCACGACGTTGAGCCCGTCGGAGGTCAGCCCGGTCGGCAGTACCGGCAGGGTCAGCGACACCCTGACGCCGGTCGCCTTCTGCACCTGGGCGAGCGCCTTCGACCGCCGGTCGATCGAGGCGGGATCGGCGACCGCCGCACCCTCCACGTCCATGTCGATGTAGCCGAGCGAGTACGCCTTGATGACCGCCTGGTACTCGGCGGCCAGGCTGGACACCGAGCCGCACGCCTGGGCAAGGTCGATGCCGCTGGCGCCGCCGAAGGACACCTTCACGTCACCGCCCGCCGACCGGATCTTCTTGATCTCGCTGAGCTGCCACCCGGCGCGTGGGTCGTACGCGTTGAACCAGGATGCCCTGCAGCCGGCGCCGGTAACGAAGCCGAGGGTGTACGACTTGACGCCGGACGCTTTGGACAATGTGGACAGTGCCGGCGTGGGCCAGGAGCCCATGTCGACGTACGGCGCGACCCGAATGGTGACCGCGGCCTGCGCGGGCAGCGCCGTGACCGCGACCCCGCCGAGCAGTGCCACCACGGCGGCGCCCACGAGCGGGAGCCTCCAGCGTGCCATCCGTCCTCCTCATCGCTAGTTGTCGATGAGCAGGACGATAAACAAGGTTGCCTATTATGGGCCGGGCGAATACCGCCGAACGGAACCAGATCGGCGGTCGGGGAGGATGTACCCGTGCGTCTCGTACTGACCGCCGACACCCACGTACCGAAGCGTGCCCGGGACCTGCCGGTACCGCTGTGGGACGCGATCGGGGCGGCGGATGTGGTGGTACACGCCGGGGACTGGGTCGACGAGGACCTGCTCGACCGCGTGCTGGCCCGCGGCCGCCGGCTGATCGGCGTCTACGGTAACAACGACGGGCCCGCCCTGCGCGCCAGGCTGCCCGAGGTCGCCCGGGCCGACCTGGCGGGGCTGCGGCTGGCGGTGGTACACGAGACGGGCGGCAAGGACGGCCGGGAGCGGCGGTGCTCGGCCCGGTTCCCAGACTGCGACGTGCTGGTCTTCGGCCATTCGCACATCCCGTGGGACACCACGGCACCGGGCGGCCTGCGGCTGTTGAACCCGGGCTCCCCGACGGACCGGCGCGCCCAGCCGCACGCCACCTTCCTTACCGCGACGGTCGCCGCGGGCGGGCTGACCGACGTCGTCCTGCACCGCCTGTAGCGCCGGCCGCGCGCCGTCCCGGGCGGCCGCCGACGGCACGGCGGCCGCCGGCGGCGTAGCCGTCAGGCGCCGGGGCGCAGCACGATCTTGCCCCGGGTGTGGCGGCGGGCCAGCTCCCGGTACGCCTCGCGGACCTCGCTCAGCGGGTACACCCGGGCGATCGGTACCTCCAGGGCGCCCTTATCCACTAGCGCCGCCAGTTCGGGCAGCGCCCCCGAGGCCGCGCCGACCAGGTTTCCGTCGGTCTTCGTGTGGTGCCGCCCGGCCGCCTCCCAGTCGATGATGGTGTCGATCCGGTCCGGCGCCACACCCAGCCCCACCGCCAGATCCACGTACCCGCCGCCGAACGTGTCGATGAACGCGTCGACCCCACCGTCCCCGGCGGCTTCCCGGATGCGGTCCTCGACTCCGGGGCCGTAGGTCACCGGAACCACGGCGTGGTCCCGCAGCCATGCGTGGTTCGGCTCGCTGGCCAGGCCGATCACCCGGGCGCCCGCCAGCCGGGCGAGCTGTACCGCGAGCGAACCGACCCCGCCCGCCGCACCGGACACCACGACCGTGTCGCCGTCCTCGAGCGACACCGCCCGTACCGCCGCCCACGCCGTGGTACCGGCGACGTACAGCGAACCGGCCACCTCCCAGGGCACCCCGGCCGGCCGGGGCGTCAGGTGGGCCGCCTCGACGAGCGCGTACTCCGCCTGGCTCGCCCGGTTGTCGGTGTACCCGATGACCTCGTCGCCGGCCGCCCACCCGTCGACCCCCGGGCCGACCTCGGCCACCACCCCGGCCAGGTCGCTGCCCTGCCCGGACGGGAACGTCGCCGGCCACCGCTGCGCGAAGACGCCCTCCCGGATGGCCGCCTCGCCCGGGTTGACCGCGGCCGCGCGCACCTCGACCAGTACCTGCCCGGAACCCGGGACCGGCCGCTCCACGTCCGCCACGCGCAGCACGTCGACCCCGCCGTACCCGTCGAACCTGACCGCCTTCATGGCCCTGTTCCTTTCCTCGCGATGCCCTCGAAAACCCTGACGGCACCCAGACTGCCCGCAAACGCGGCCGGACAGCAGCGGACAGTTCTGACTAGGACAGGCGGTCCTAGGCTGGTCTCCGCCGGTACCGGTCATGCTTGGGTGGTGGACCGACCCGAGCTCGCCGACTTCCTCCGCCGCTGCCGCGAACGGCTGCGTCCCCAGGAGGTCGGTTTCTCGGCCGGGCCGCGCCGGCGCACCCCAGGGCTGCGCCGCGAGGAGGTCGCGCTGCTGGCCGGGATGTCCGCCGACTACCTGATGCGGCTGGAGCAGGGCCGGAGCCCACAGCCGTCGGCGCAGTTGCTGGGCGCGCTGGCCCGGGCGCTGCGGCTGGACGACGACGAGCGCGATCACCTGTACGTGCTGGCCGGGCACCGGCCGCCGGCCGGGCGGCTGGCCGGTACCCATGTCCGGCCCGGCCTGCTGTACCTGCTCGACCAGCTCACCACCGTACCGGCGCAGGTACTCAGCGACCTGGGCGACGTGCTGGCCCAGAACCCGATGGCCGAGGCGCTGTTCGGCAGCGTCTGCGCGGTCCTGAAGCACGACCACGACCAGGACCACAACATCGTGTGGCGCTGGTTCAACGACCCGACCCTGCGCGCGGCCTACCCGGCGGAGGAGCACGACCACTACAGCCGGCAGCACGTGGCGGACCTGCGGGCCGCGGTCGCCCGGCGGGGCAACGACGCGGCGGCGGCCGGGCTGGTCGCCAGGTTGCGCGAGAGCAGCCAGGAGTTCGCCGCGCTCTGGGACCGGCACGAGGTCGCGGTGCGGCGGCGCAGCCGCATCCGGGTACAGCATCCGACAATCGGGCTCATCGAGCTGGACTTCGAGGTGCTGCAGACGCCAGGCGACCAGCAGCGACTGCTGCTGTTCACCGCGCCGCCCGGAACGTCCAATGTGGACCATCTGGCGCTGCTGCGGGTCGTCGGTACGGAGACGTTCGGCCGGGCATGACCCGACCACGAACCGCCGCTGACCGCCCGGCCGCCGCGGGCGCTCGTCGGGCGCCGCAGGGTTACGATCACGACGATGGCGGAACTGGAGTTGCGGCTGCTGGGCCCGGTGGAGGCCCGCGTCGACGGCCGGCCGGTCCCGCTCGGTACCCGCAAGCAGCGCCTGGTGCTCGCCATCCTCGCCCTGGAGGCGAACCGGCAGGTACCGATGGAGCGGCTGGTGGACCTGGTGTGGCCTGACGGGCCACCGCGCACCGCCACGCATGCCGTACGGGTCTGCGTGTCCGGGCTGCGCGCCGTGCTGGCCGGCGCCGGGGCGGGGGTGGACATCGTGACGCGGGGCACCGGCTACCTGCTCGCCGCCGATCCATCCACTGTGGACGCTCATCGTTTCCGTTCGCTGCTGTCGCAGGCGCGCGACGCGCCGGGCGACGCGGATCGGGTGGCACTGCTGGACGGCGCGCTGGCGCTGTGGACGGGCCAGCCGCTGGCCGGCGCCGCGCCGCCGGCGACCGCGCAACGGCTGTGCGCCGGTCTGGAGGAGGCGCGGCTGACCGCGGTGGAGGACCGGCTGGACGCCCTGCTGCGCCTAGGCCGGCACCGCGAGCAGGTGGACGAGCTGGCCGACCTGGTGTCGCGGTACCCGCTGCGGGAGCGGCTGGCCGGGCAGCAGATGCTCGCGCTGTACCGGTCCGGACGCGCCGGCGACGCGCTGGCCGCCTACCGCCGGCTGCGCGCCGACCTCGCCGAGCAGCTCGGTCTCGACCCGGACGCCGCGCTGCAGCGGCTGGAGGTGGCGATCCTGCGGGACGAGGACCCCCTACCGGCGCCGCCGCCCGCCGCCCTGGCCGTCGCCGCGCCCACCGCCGCGGTGGTCGCGGTGCCGGCGCAGCTGCCGCCCGCCGTGGCCGGCTTCGCGGGGCGGGCCGCCGAGCTCGCCGCACTCGACGCGCTGACCGGACCGGCGGCGGTCGCGGTCATCGGGGGTACCGCCGGGGTGGGCAAGACAACCCTCGCCGTGCACTGGGCGCAGCGGCACCGCGACCGGTACCCGGACGGTCAGCTCTACGTGAACCTGCGCGGCCGGGGCCCGGGTACCCCGGTCCGTCCCGAGCAGGCGCTCGGTGCCTTCCTGCGGGCGCTGGGTACCCCGGCCGAACGGATACCGCTAGACCTCGACGAGGCGGCCGCCCTGTACCGGACGCTGCTCGCCGACCGACGGATGCTCGTGCTGCTGGACAACGCCGAGGGCGTTGACCAGGTGCGGCCGCTGCTGCCCGCCGGTACCGGCTGCCTGGCCCTGGTCACCAGCCGCGACCGGCTGGCCGGCCTGGCGGTACGGGACGGAGCGCGCCTGCTGCGCCTGGACACCCTGGACCCGCACGAGGCCGGTCTGGTACTGGCGCGGCTGCTGGGCGCGGAGCGGGTCGGCGCGGAGCCCGAGGCGTCCGCGGAGCTGGCGCGGCTGTGCGGGTACCTGCCGCTGGCGCTGCGCATCGCGGCCGCGCAGCTCGCCCGGCACCCGGACCGGCCGGTCGCCGACCTGGTCGACCGGCTGCGCACCGGGGACCGGCTCGCGGTACTGGAGATCGAGGGGGACGAGCAGTCCGCGGTGCGGGCCGCCTTCGACCTGTCCTACGTCGCGCTCAAGCCCGAGGCGCGGCGGCTGTTCCGGCTCGCCGGGCTGGTGCCCGGGGCGGACCTGACCGCGCCGGCGGCGTCAGCGCTCGCCGGCCCGACCGCCGAACGGGCGCTGGCCCAGCTCGCCGACGCGCACCTGTTCGACGAGCCGGCACCCGGCCGGTACCTGCTGCACGACCTGCTGCGGCTGTACGCGCAGGCGCTGAGCGCGGCCGAGGACGGGCCGGCCGAACGGGACGGCGCGCTGCGCCGGCTGTACGACTTCTACCTGCACACCACGGACGCGGCCGCTCGGCTGCTGTACCCGCAGATGCAGCGGCTGCCGCTGCCGGCGCCGCCGGTACCGGTCGAGGGGTTCGCCGACCCCGGCGCGGCGCTGGCCTGGCTGGAGGCGGAGCGGGCCAACCTCGTCGCGGCCGTGGAGCGGGCCGCCGCGGATGCGCGGCCGGTCGCCTGGCTGCTCGTGGACGCGCTGCGCGGGTACTTCTGGATGCGCCGGCACACCGCCGACTGGCTGGCGGCCGGCGGGGCGGCGCTGGCGGCGGCGGGCGCGGCGGGCGAGCTCGCGGGCCTGGCCGCCGCGCACCTGTGCCTGGCACAGGCGCGCCGGTTCCTGTCCGACCACGGCGCGGCCGAGGCCCACTTCGCCGAGGCGGTGGCGCAGGCCGGCCGCGCCGGGTGGCGGCAGGGCGAGGCGGCGGCCACCGGAAGCATCGCCAACCTGTACCGGGACCAGGGCCGGCTGGCCGAGGCGGCCGCGTACCACCGCCGGGCCGGCGACATCTTCCGGGAGACCGGCGAGCCGGGCGGTGAGGCGGTGAGCCTGACGAACCTCGGCAACGTGCAGGTCGACTCCGGCCTACTCGCCGAGGCGGCCGTGAACCTGGCCGAAGCGCTGTCCATCTACCGTAGTATCGGCGCGCACAACGCGCAGGCGCACGTGCTCAACAGCCTCGGCTGCGCCTACCACTTGCAGGGCCGGCCGGAGGCGGCGATCGACCACCTGGAGCAGGCGCTCGCCCTGCACCGCGCCGCCGGCAGCCGGGAGGGTGAGGCGGACACCCTGAACAACCTGGCCGAGGTGCACCTGACGGCCGGCCGGCCGGAGGTGGCGCGCGGGCTGGCCGCGGACAGCCTGGCCATCGCGGTGGATGCCGGGGACCGGCGGGTCGAGGCGGATGCCTGCCACACGCTGGCCACACTGGAGCGTCGGGCCGGCGGTACCGGCGCGGAGTTCGACGGGCGGGCACTGGCCGTCGCGCGGTCCGGCGGGTACCGGCGGGGCGAGGCGCTCGCGCTGATCGGCCTGGCCGAGTCGGGTACCGGCGGGCCGGTCGGTGCCCTGGAGGCGAGCCGCGCCGCGCTGGACCTGGCGCGGTCCGGCGGGTACCGGTTGATCGAGGCGGACGCGCTGGCGGCGCTGGCCGCCGCCGAGCTGGCCGCCGGCCGGGCGCGCGACTCGGCCCGGCACGCCCGCGAGGCGCTGGACCTCCGCGAGTCTACTGTGGACGGTCAGGGAGGCGGGTAAGGTTCAGCCCCGGGCCGGCCTGTGGAGGTACTGGCGCCTGGGTTTGACCGTTACCTCCGGCATGCTGGACGTATCGCCGCCGTGCTCAGCCCGTCACGCGGTACCAGGTCGACGGATCGGCAGGTACCGGGCAGAAGTCGTACCGCACCGATTCCGGCCCCAGCGCGACCAGGCTCGCCGACGTCGACCCATAGGTGCGGCCGGGCAGGGTACGGCGCACGAGCAGGGCTCGCGGGTCGGTCGGGTCGAGCCCGTCCCCGCGGAGCAGCGTCACCCAGTCGCCCCAGAAGTCCATTGTGGACGGATCTGCACGGGCACCGAAGGCGGCCCCGGCGTGGGTCGCGGCCCCGGCGGGCGGTGCGGCCGCCGTGCGCAGCATCGGCAGGAAGTGGGCCACCATCGGCTCCTCGGTCATGCCGACGCCGCGGTTGACCACGATGTGGTCGCCCGGCCCCAGCGACCGCTCCACCATCGCCACGCCGTCCCAGGACCACACCCGCACCTCTTCGCCGGTACCGGCGAGTAGGTGGTAGCCGTCGTGGCCGCCGCCCTCGGGCGGTGTACCGCGCAGCACCTCCAGCGGCAAGGTGCCCCGCGTCGGCCGCGATCCGGCCTCCGGCGGCGGCAGGCGGACGCCGTTGAGGATGGCGGCCACGGCCCGGCGCGCCGGATCCACCGCGAGCCAGGTGCCGCCGGCCGCCCGGTCGCGGCCGCCGACCAGCCCGTCGCCCCAGTGCTTCCCGGGCGGATCCCAGGCGCGGTCGACGAACTCGTCCCGCACGGCGGCCAGCAGCAGCGGCCAGGCGCCGTCCGGGTCGAACCTCAGCAGCACGGTGCACATGGCTTGCAGCCTATGGGTTGCGCCGGTCGGCTCGCGGGTACCCGACTATGGTGATCGACGCCGACTTCGACCGGTTCACCGGGCCGCTGGACTACCCGATGTACGTGCTGACCGTTGCGGCGGTGCCGTCCGGCGACGGCCGGCCGTCGGGCTGCCTGGTCGGGTTCGCCACCCAGTGCAGCATCGCGCCGCCCAGGTTCCTCGTCTGCCTGTCGAAGGCCAACCACACCTACCGGTGCGCGGCCACCGCCGGGGTCGCCGCCGTGCACCTGCTCGGCGCCGGGGACCGGGACCTCGCCGCCCTCTTCGGTACCGAGACGGGCGACGAGGTCGACAAGTTCGAGCGGTGCGAATGGTTGCCCGGCCCCGAGGGGGTACCGCTGCTGTCCCGTTGCCCGGCCCGGTTCGTCGGTCGCGTAGAGGCCCGACTGGACCTCGGCGACCACGAGGGGCTGCTACTGGCCCCGGTACGCGTGGGGCCCGGCCGGGACGGCGGCGCGCTGATGTTCTCGACCGTGGCCGGTATGGACGCCGGCCATCCCGCTGGTTGAGCCGGCGACAAGGGAAAACCGGGATCGATCGACCGGACGCTTTACCGTGCGGTGGTGTACAGCTCCAGGCCCATCGATTGCTCTCATGGTTACTGCGCATGTCACAATAACCCAAGAGTGTGTCCGCTATTCTGGCATTGCTGGCCAATCTCAAGGTACCTGGTCGGATGACGCGGTACGCCCGAACCACCGTGGTGCCGGTTGGCTTTCGGGTGTGTCGAGTGGCCGACAGAGACCGTGGCACAGAGCCGTGTCACCTCTCCGGTGCGACGCCCCGACACACCGTCCACTGTCGACAATGCGCGGCGAAGCCGTGGTGGGTCAGGCGGCGACGAATCAGGCGGCGACGACCGGGTACTGGTCGGCGACGCCGGCCGCGAGGCTCGCCTTGACCCGGTGGCTCACCTCGTCGACGAGTACCTCCTCGAGGCCGTCCCGCAGCGCGTCGAGCACCTTGGCGACCACCTCGTCGGGTGCGGTCTTCGGCGCGGTCACCGAGGCGGCCATGTCGGTGTCGAGGTACCCGGCGTGCACGGCGACCACCTGGGTGCCCCGCGGGCGCAGCTCCAGTCGGAGGCTGTTGGTGATGGACCAGGCGGCCGCCTTGGAGGCGCCGTACGCGGCGAACGTGGGCAGGCTGCGCCAGGAGGCCACGGACAGCACGTTGACCAGTGCGCCGCCGCCGTTCGCCGCGAGTACCGGAGCGAAGGCGCGGGACACCGCGAGGGTACCGAAGACATTGGTTTCCAGGTCCGCGCGCAGCGCCCCCTCGACGCCTTCGGCGAGCGCGTCGCTGCCGTGGAACACCCCGGCGTTGTTGACGACGAGCGTCACGTCGGTCAGCCGCCGCGCGGCCTGCGCGACCTGCCCGGGATCGGTGATGTCCAGGCGCACCGGGACCAGCCCGGGCACGCCCGAGTCGACCGGGTTGCGGGCGCCGGCGTAGACGGTCCGGGCGCCGGCGGCCAGCAGGCCGCGGGCGAAGGCCGCACCCAGGCCCCGGTTGGCGCCGGTGACCAGCGCGGTCGATCCTGCGAGATCCATGGCTTGCTCTCCTGTCGTCCGTAAGTTTGACTGTCCAACTGACTCGGCGGACGGTACCATCAAAGGGTTGGAAACAACAACTGACTCGGACGGTGAGTGATGAGCGCGACCGAACCGCCCCGGGGGCTGTCCGTCCTCGCGGAGTACCCGCCGGGCCCCCGCGCGTGCTCGATCGCGGCGGCGCTGGGCATCCTCGGCGAACGCTGGTCCCTGCTCGCCGTGCGGGAGCTGGGCTACGGCGTGCACCGGTTCGACCAGATCGTGAGCTTCACCGGCGCGCCTCGGGACATCCTGGCCAACCGGCTGCGGCGCCTGGAGGCCGAGGGTATCGTGGCGCGGCGGCGCTATTCGGAGCACCCGCCGCGCTTCGAGTACCACCTGACGGAGGCCGGCCGCGAACTGCTGCCGGTGCTGGTGTCACTGGCGCAGTGGGGCGACAAGTGGGCCGTCGACCGGCCGGCCGTGGTGCTGCGCCACGACTGCGGGCGGTCGTTGCGGGCGGACCTGGTCTGCCACCACTGCGGCGAGGTGCTGACCGCCGACGCGCTCTCCCCGGTCGCGAGCTGACGCCCGCGGGGCCGCACCGGCCGGCAGGCGGGTGCGGCCGCATATCGGGGGCATCGTTGACATAGATCGCATTCGACTCCTAGGGTACGGACGCGTCGGCGCCGATGGCCGGATACAGCATCGGCGTCGTGGTGGTCGGCGAGACGCCGTACGCCGAGGGCGTGGGCGACATCGGCAACGGCCACACCTTTCAGCTGTCCATTGTAGACAGAGCGGCCATGGACACGGTCTGCGTGGCGATGAAATGCCTGGTGCTGACCGTCTCCGGCCGGCCGCTGGACATCACCGGCGTCGTACCGGAGGCGGCGGGCGTGGTGGCCTCGTGGCTTCCGGGTACCGAGGGCGCCGGCCTGGCCGACGTGCTGTTCGGCGACAAGCCGTTCACCGGGCGGCTGCCGGAGACGTGGATGCTGGCCGAGAGCCAGTTGCCGATCAACGTCGGCGACCCCACCTACAACCCGCTGTACCCGTTCGGCTGGGCCTGCGTACAGACAACGGCCACGACCGGTTCGATGCTGAGCCAGGCGTACGACCGCGCCCAGCACTGACCGGTTACCACCTCCGGGCCCGCCTGACCGGTCGGTCAGGCGGGCCTGCCTGTTCGATTGGCGCTCGCTCCGCTCGCGCGGGTCGAGTGGCTGTACCCGCCCTGTAGCCGACCCTCCGATTCGGTCGCTTCGCTCCCTCGCTCCGGGCCGCTGCGGGCGGCGCCACTCGACCGGGCCAGCGGAGCGAGCGCCAAGACTATGGCAGAGTTGCCGGATGGATCGGTACGACGTGGTGGTGATCGGGGCCGGGCCGGCCGGGTCGAGCGCGGCGATCGCCGCCCGGCGGCGCGGGGCGAGCGTGCTGCTGCTGGACAAGGCGGCCTTCCCCCGCGACAAGGCGTGCGGCGACGGCATCGCGCCACACGCGCTGGAGGTGCTGAGGGACCTCGGTGTAACCGGTGTGGAGGAGGGCTACTCACCCGTGCCGGGGCTGCGCCTCGTCGGTCCCAGCGGTGCGGCCGTGGCGCGGCCGCTGGCCCGGCCGGACTACACCATCCCGCGGGTGGTGTTCGACGCGCGGCTCGTCGACGCCGCCGTCGCGGCCGGCGCGACTCTTGCGAAGCACACCGTGCGCGACATCGAGGAGCGCGACGGCGCGGTGGTACTCGACGGCAGCATCAGCGCCGGTACCGTCATCGGCGCGGACGGCGCGTACTCGCTCGTACGGCGGGTACTGGGCCAGGCCGGCAACCCGGACGGCTGCCTCGCGCTGGCGATCCGCGGGTACGCGCCGGCCGCCGGCTGGCCGGAGCAGCTCATCGTCACCGCGCCCGCGACCCGGTGGCCGGCGTACGCCTGGCACTTCCCGATCGGCGACGGGCGCGCAAACGTCGGGTACGGCGAAGTGCTGCGCGGCGAACCGCTGTCCCGCGAGCACCTGCTCGACCGGCTGGCCCGGCTATTGCCCACTGTGGACAGTCAGGCCGTCGAGTCGCTGCGGGCACACCACCTGCCGCTGTCCACCCACCGGCCGGTACCGGGGCGGGGCCGGCTGCTGCTGGCCGGCGACGCGTACTCGCTGGTGAACCCGTTCACCGGGGAGGGCATCTTCTACGCCGTACTGTCAGGGGCGCTCGCCGGTACCGCCGCCGCCGCGGCCGGTACGTCCGGTACCGACGCGGGGCGGCTGTACGCCTCCGCGCTGCGCCGCCGGCTGGGCCGGCACCTGCGGCACAGCAAGGTCGCGGCCCGGCTGACCAGCCGTGCCCGGGTGGTCGACGCGACCATCCGGGCGGCCGGCCGGGACCAGCGTGTATTCGACGCGATCGTCGACCTGGGGCTGGGCGACGGCCGGCTCAGCGGGCGCACCCTGGCGGCCATCGCCCGCAACCTCTGGTAGGCGCGCCCGCTACGCCGCGGCGGGAGCCGACGCGGGATCGGGATCGGGATCGGGCAGCAGGAGCCGGCGCGGTACGCGGAGGAACACCGCGACGAGACCGACCACGTAGACCGCGAGGGTGAGCAGGAAGTACAGCTGCGCCAGGGCCTCGGGCGGTTCGGTGCGCAGCTTGCCGACGTCGCTGGCCGGTGAGCTGAATCCGGCGATCCACTGCACGCCCGAGTTCAGCAACGGCGAGATGAGACCGAAGCTGACCAAATTGATCCACAGTGGATGGTTGGGTATCCGCAGCCGCGTAACGATGAGGAAGAAGCCCACGGGCCAGATCAGGTCGCACAGGTACGGGGCGGCGTCGGTGAACCAGCCCGTGTTGCCGGTCCACTCCGTATTCCCCCAGGTGAATCGGCCGAGGTCGTGCTGCGGGTAGATGACGAACTTGGTGATGGTGGCGCCCTCGGCGGCGCCGGCCAGGGCGTGGCTGCCTTCGTGCCGGATCGTGCCGATGGTCTGGTAGATCGGGTACGTGAGCACCCAGAGCGCGTCGAGCCAGCGCATCTTCCACACGGGGGAGGCTGTGTCAGTCGGTGCCGTGGCTCTGTGTACCGGTGGCCGGCCGGCGCGTGCGGCCGGCTTCGCGTCTGAGTCGGCGGCGGATGCGACACCGGGCGCAGACTCAGTCGGCGCCGCCGTCCAGGCTGACGGCGACAACGTCCACAGTGGCCACGTCGCCCGCAAAGCGGTCGCGGAACGTGAGGTAGGCCGCCGTACCGTCGGTGGTCAGCCGGTCCGGTACCGCGTCGCCGACCGCGGACGGGAACGGTACCTGCCAGCGGATGCCGCCGGTACCGTCCAGCAGGGTCAGGGCGCGGTCGGTGGCGGCGAGGATCGCGCGGGCGTCGGGTGTCACCGCGACCCGGGCGCCCCGCAGCGCCCTGCCCCAGGCCTGCCGACCGGTGTCCACCTCGCGCGCGGTCACCTCGTCCGCGGCGACGACCAGCGCGCCGCCGGCGAGTTCGATGCTGGCCACCGGCTTCTCCACGACCTGCTGCCAGACCAGCTCCTGGCTGGACAGGCGCACCGCCCGCAGGTCCTGTACCGAGCGCAGCAGCGCCAGCCCGGACGTCAACCGCGCCTCGATCCGCGACCGGGCCTCGACCGGCGGGGGCGGTGGCGGGTCGCCCGGCCCGCCTTGGCCACCGGCGCCGTCCGGAGAACCGTCGCCCGGGGGACCGCCGCCCGGCGGGCCGGGCGGCGGGGTCGGCGGCGGAACGCGGAAGCCGGTCGTCCAGCGCAGTTCCCCGCTGTCCGGGTCGGCGAGGCCCACCCGGATCTCGTCGCCGTACCGCTCCTGGATGAGCAGGTGACCCGTGTCGACGGTCAGCGTGACGCCGTCCCGCGGCCCCGCCATCCGCAGCGCTGTCCCGAGCGTGGGCTTCTGCCAGAGCGTCCGGCCGCCGCGGTCGACGGCGAGCAGGACGGTACCCGCGTCCAGGACCGCCCGGTCGGCGAGCACGGCGACCGACTGCACGTCCGCCGGTACCCCGCGGGAGAAGCGCACGGCACCGCCCTGCGCGTCGAGCAGCGTCAGGTTGGTACCGTCGGCGACCAGCACCTCGTCCCCCCATCGCCAGCTGACGACCACCCCGCTCGACACCGGGCGGTGCCACGCCTGGTTGCCGTGCGTGTCGAGGCCGGAGACCTGGGTGGGGCCGACCGCGACCACCCGGGCCGGCGGGAAGACCAGGATGCGCTCGCCCGGCCGCGGTTCGCTGCCGGCCGGGCGCGCGCCCGAGCGCAGTTGCCACAGGACGGTGCCCGGTCCGCCGCGTCCGACCGGCCGGCCGGTGCTCGCGTTGCTGGGCTGCCCGGCGAACAGGTTGGTGGTGACCCCGAGGCCGGCGCTGGCCGCGGCGACGCACAGACCACCGGCGAGCAGCAGCCGGCGGCGGGTCAGGACGGCGCGGCGCGGCCGCCGCACGGCGGGCGCCGATCCGGCGGTACCCGCGCGGTACCAGCCCGGGACGGGTGCCCGCACGCCGGAGTCGGCGAGCAGCCGGGTCAGCTGCGCCGCCGAAGGGCGGTCCCGGGGGCGGCGGCTGAGGCACCAGGCGATCAGCGACCGGAGCTGCCCCGGAACCGCCGACAGGTCGATGCGTCCCTCGGCGATCTGCATGACCTGCGCGTAGACGGTGCCGTCGCCGACCAGGCCGCGGCCCGTGGCGGCGTAGGCGAGGGTCGCGCCGAGGGAAAACACGTCGGCCTCGGGCGTGCCGTCCTCGCCGCGCAGCCGCTCGGGCGCCATGTAGGCGGGGGTACCGACGAGGCTGACGGTCAGCCGGGTGGCGTCGTCGAGCAGCGCGACGCCGAAGTCGATGATGTGCGGCCCCGAGTCGTCGAGCAGGACGTTGCCCGGCTTGAGGTCGCGGTGCACGAGCCCGACCTGGTGGATGGAGGCCAGCGCCTCGGCGAGCCCGGCGGCCAGCGTGAACACGGCGGCCGGTTCGAGCGGCCCGTGCCCGGTGACCCACGCGTCCAGGCTCGGCCCGTCGATCAACGTGGTGGCCAGCCAGGGTTCGGGCGCGTCGGGGTCGGCGTCGACGATGGGCGCGGTGAACAGCGGGTTGACCCGGCGCAGCGCGGCGACCTCGTGGGCGAACCGCTGCCGCAGCAGCGGGTGCTCGGCCAGGTCGGCGCGGATCACCTTGATGGCGAGCTTCCGACCGGCGGGGGAGCGGGCCAGGTAGACCCGCGCCATGCCGCCGCTGCCCAGCACCCCGAGCAACTGGTACGACGCGATGACCGAGGGATCGGCGGGACCGAGCGCCTTCACCGTCCCGGCTCCGGCGCTGTCCCTGGAGACATCCACACCCGTTGACCCCACCGCACCAGCGTGCCCGACCAGTGCGCCGCACGCGACCGGCCAAACGGTTCATATGCTCCACTATGCGGATGGGCTACCTGCTGTTGTCGCTGGCCATCGCCAGCGAGGTCGCCGCCACCCTGGCGCTGAAGTTCGCGAACGGCTTCACCCGGCTGTGGCCGTCGGTCGGCGTGGCCACCGGGTACGTGCTGTCCTTTGTGCTGCTCGGCCAGGTACTCAGGACGCTGCCGGTGAGCTTCGTGTACGCGGTCTGGTCCGGCATCGGCACGGCCGCGGTGGCGGCGATCGGGTTCACCGTTCTCGGCGAGCCGGTGAGCTGGCTGAAGGTGTCGGGCATCGGGCTCATCATCGCGGGCGTGATCGCGCTGAACATCGGCGGCTGAGCCGGCCCGGTCCCACCGGGCCGGCTCAGCCCGTCCACTCAGACCCGCAGCGCCCACTGCTGGTTGGCGCCGCCGTTGCAGGTCCAGATTTCGATCTGGGTACCGTTGACGTTCCCCGCCGGTACGTTGCCCCCGGTGACGTCGAGGCACAGCCCGGACTGCACGCCGGTGATCGTCCCGTCGGCGTTCAGGCGCCACTGCTGGTTCGCTCCGCCGTTACACGTCCACAGCTCCACCTTGGTACCCGGCGAGGTCTGGTTGTTGTACGCGTCGAGGCACTGGGTGCCGCCGTAGACGCGCAGTTCCCCGGCGGCCGTCGGCGTCCACTGCTGGTTGGTTCCGCCGTGGCAGTCCCAGATCTCCACTTTCGTACCCGGTGCCGTCTGTCCACCGTAGACATCCAGGCACCGGCCCGAGGAGGCGCCGACCAGGGTACCGGTGGTGCCGACGCTGGTTCCCGAGCCGGCCGCCACCCGGTACATGACGACGCCGTGCCCCGGTACCGTCGCGCTGATGGTCCCGCTGGTCGAGGTGACCACCTTTGACCACAGGTTGGTCAGCTTGTACGACGAGGACGACGCGGCGCCGACCGCCGACGCGGACGTGGAGATGGTCGCCGAGCCGGAGTTCTCGTTGAACAGGACCACCGCGACGTCCCCGTTGGACAGTGGCTTGGCGAGCACGTCCAGCCCGCCCGACGAGGAGACCTGCCGGCCCTGGCGACCGAGGGAGTCCTGGTCGACCGCGATGACGTCCGTGTTGGTGTACAACGACATCGTCGCCGGGGTCGCCGACCGCAGGTCGGTACCCGAGATGAGCGGCGCGGCCATCTCCGCCCACAGGCTGAACTCGGCCCGGTCCTCGGTGAACGACATGCCGTTGCCGACCTCCAGCATGTCCGGGTCGTTCCAGCCACCCGGGCCGGCGTACTGCGCCAGCCCGACGTTGCTGTGGAAGATGGACAGCATGCTGCCGAACGAGGCGTTGATGTCGCCCGTGGTGCGCCACAGGTTGCCGGTACCGGCACCCCATGTCCACACGCTGTCCTCGCCCCATTCGCAGAGGCTGTAGACGATCGGCCGGCCCGTGTTGGCCAGCGCGTCGCGCATCGCGTTGTACCGCGTCTGCCACGGCACGCCCTGGTTGTTGCAGTTGTCGTACTTGAGGTAGTCCACGCCCCAGGAGGCGAAGGAGTTGGCGTCGGTCTGCTCGTGGTTCAGGCTGCCCGGGTACCCGGCGCACGTGGCGGTACCCGCGCTCTCGTAGATGCCGAGCTTGAGTCCCTTGCCGTGCACGTAGCTGGCCACCCCGCTGATGCCGTGCGGGAACTTGACCGGGTCGGGTACCAGGTGCCCGCCGGAGTCGCGTGCCGACGCCATCCAGCAGTCGTCGATGTTGACGTACTGGTACCCGGCGGCCTTCATGCCGGAGCTGACGATGAGGTCAGCGGTCTGCTCGACGAGCTGTTCGTTGACGTTGCAGCCGAAGGAGTTCCAGTCGTTCCAGCCCATCGGCGGGGTCAGCGCCAGGCCGTTGTTCAGTGCCAGGGCTGGGGACTGCGTGGCCAGGACGACCAGCGGTACGGATGCGGCACACAGCGCTGCGGCCGCGAACAGGTGGGTGAGTCTGCGCATCGCCATGCCCCTCAGGAGACGAACTGGAGTTGCCACTGCTGGTTGGCGCCGCCGGTGGCCGGCCAGCCGATGACCGCGGCGCCCTGGGTGGTGGAGGCGCCGGTGACGTCGGCCAGGAACCCGGTGGCCCGGTTGGCCAGCGTGTAGTAGCCGCCGGGCGCGGAGAGGATCTGCCACTGTTGGGTCGTCGCGCCGGTGTAGGTGCGCTGGTCGAGCTGGGTACCCTGGCTCGTGTTCGGGGACTCCAGCGCCTTGCCGCTGTTGCGGTTGACCACCTCGTACCAGCCGGAGCCCACCGACACGAAGCGCCACTGCTGGTTGGCTCCGCCGTGGTACGGCCACTGGATTACCGCCGCACCGTCCGATGTGGACTCGCCGTTCACGTCGAGCGCCATGCCGCTGTTGTGGTTGAACAGCGCGTAGGTGCCGCCGGAGACGACGACGGGTACCAGCGACCACGCCTGGTCGGGTACCGACAGCGGGGTCCACTGGATGACCGCCGCCCCTTCGGCGGTGGACCCGCCGCTCACGCCGACGGCCAGGCCCGCCTTGCGACCGACGATCTGGTAGGTGCCGTCGCCGTTCGGGCGCAGTTGCCACTGTTGGTTGGTCCCCCCGTTGGCCGTCCACTGCTCCAGCTGCACCCCGGTGGCGGTCGACCCGCCCGGCACGTCGAGTACCTTGCCGGAGCCGACGTTGGTGACCGTCAGCCAGCCCGGGCCACCGGCGCCGACGCTGAGCTGCCACTGCTGCGACGTGGCCGCCGTGTACGCCGACTGGACGGTGAACCCGTTGGCGTCCACCGACAGCGCCCGGCCACTGCCCTTGTTGACGAGTTCGTAGGCGTTGGCAATCGGGGGAGAGCCGACCGGGGTGATGGAGAGGTTGTCGAACTCCTGCGTCTGGTACCCGTTGGTGCCCAGCCCGACCTGACCGGCCACATAGGACGCGTCGGTCGCCTGCCCCACGGTCGTACCGTCGATGGCGGCGGTGACGGTCGATCCCTGAAACGTGACCGCCAGGCGGTGCCACGTGTTCTGCCCGGGCGCCGCCACGCTGCCCGAGGCGAGCGTGGTCAAGGTACCGCCGCTGGTGTTGCGCACCAGCGACCACGCCCCGGTGTCGGACAGCTGAAGGTAGTCCGCGTTGATGCCGGACACGTTGAACCCGCGCTGGGTGCCGACCCGCCCCATCACCTGGACCGCGCCCGCCTGTTCGAACAGCGCGTCGACGGCGACGGTGTAGTCGGTCCAGCCGAGGCTGCCCAGCAGGGTGTACGGGTTGGCCACGGTGTCCCAGGTGATCGGGGTGGTCGGAGCCATCTGCCGCACGCAGAGTCCGGACCGGCCGCCGCCGCACGCCGCGGCCTCGAACGCGCCCTGCTGCTGGGACAGGTAGGTCGGTTCGCGGCCGGCCACGCCCGCGTCGAAGGTGTCCGAGTAGGGCAGGCCGAGCGCGGCCTGCGGCGGGCTGGCCGTGGTGGCCCGGCCCTGACCCGACGTGGTGGTGACCGAGTAGACGTAGCCTGGCTGCAGCGTCAGCGTGAACTGGCCACCCGACGGGGTCACGTCGGACTGCCGGACGAAGTAGTCGGCGAGGTTGTCCGACCGGAAGTTGCTCGCCCACACGTGCACCGCCGCGCCCGAGGGCAGGCCGCCGGTGACCGTGAACGTGACGGTACGCGCCGCGGTGGCGTCGATGGTCTCCGCGACCACGCTGTAGGCGGAGTGGTTGGCCGCCTGGTAGCTGACGTACGAGCCGTTGTTGCGGTCCCCGCCGAAGTACCCGGACGCCGAGTCGATGTACTGCCAGCCCGGCTGGGTCACCTGCGTGGTGTGCGCGGTCGCCCAGAGCTGCTTGCCGACGTCGAACCAGCCCGACCACGGCTGGTTGGCGACCATCAGCGCGGTGGTCGCGAACGGCAGGTTCGGGTAGATCGACGCGACCAGTGGCCAGTTGATGAACGAGGACATCTTCGCGTCCAGGTACCCGCGGTTGATGGCCCGCGCCATGGGCGCCCCGCCGGCGTTGTAGTCTTCCGAGCCGTTCTCGCTCGCCCACAGCTGCTTGCCGGTGTTGAGCGCGTTCTGGGTCGTCGAGCAGGAGGTCATCTGGGACACGTAGGTGCACGGGTAGTGGGTGCCGATGATGTCGATGGAGGCGGCGAAGGTCGGGTCGGTGACCATCGCGTCCGCCACGTCCCACCCGGAGTCCGCGCCGACGACCAGCGTCGGGTACCCGTGCGAGCGCAGTCCACTGTGGAGGTTCTCATAGAATGTCTTGTTGTAGCCCTTTTCGTTCCAGCCGCCGAGGTAGTCGATCGTCAACCCCTTGCCGGCCGCGCAACCCACCCAGTCCAGCAGGTAGTTGACCGTGTCGATGGACCAGAAGTTGCCGCCGCCGAGGAAGCCGGGCGCGCCCCAGGCCAGGCCGTACAGCTTGATGTTCGGGTTGCGCGCCTTGGCCTGCTGCATGAGCCACCACTCGTAGCCACGGTCGCAGTTGAGGTCGCCGCGCTGGTGCTCATGGCTCGACTCGGCGCCGTCCGTGGAGTTCGTGTCGCCGCCGATCTCCACCTTGAGGATCTGCAGCGAGGCGCCGTACCCGGGCTTGAACAGGTAGTCGAGGATCTGGCCGCGGTAGGGCTCCGGGTAGTCGATCAGCAGGCGGGAGTTGCCGCCGCCGCCGCTGATCGCACCGATGCCGTCGAAGACCCGACCGGTACCGGTGCCATTGATGGTTATCGAATCAGCGGCGGCCGCCGGAGCCGCCCGGACCGCGACGGCGGCCCCGCTGGCGAGCAGAAGGGCGGCGACAGTGAGGGCGATCCGGCTCCCGGATCGCGCACGAGTGAACACAACCTACCCCTTTCCGCCAGAAACGCTGGACGGGCGCGTGGGAAAAGGTGGAACTTTGTTCGTCTATTGAGCGCGCGTGGTGGCTCGCTTGTCAATAGATCACCTTCGCTGTTGTGCGTCACCGGTAGTCCTTGAGAGCGATCGCGTCGGCCTTCTGGAACTGCCTGGCTACCACCGAGCGCATCGGCCAGCGGGTCATCATCCGCATCGACAGGTCGCGCAGCGCGATCAGCACCGAGTTGGCGGGTGCGAAGCCCTTCAGCCCGCCGGGCGGCAACTGCTGGCACTGCTTGACGTAGGAACCCATCTCCCGCTGGTACGCCTCGAACGCCGCCGTGTGGTCGTCCGGGCTCGCGGCCAGCTCGCCCGCCAGCACGTAGGCGCCGACGAGCGCCATCGCGGTACCGAGCCCGACCAGCGGGGAGCCGCAGTACCCGGCGTCGCCGAGCAGCACGGTCCGCCCCCGGTACCACCGGTCCAGGTGCACCTGGCAGAACGAGTCGAAGTAGAAGTCGTCGGCGCCCGGCATCGCGTCCAGGATCGCCGGCACCAGCCAGCCCATCCCGGTGAACTTCTGCCGGAGGATCTCCTGCTGCGCGGGCACGTCGCGCCGGTCGTAGTCCAGCGGCGGGGAGAGGAAGCTGAGCATCGCCTTGGCGGTGCCGCCGCGCTCCGGCCGTACCCCGGCGACCCGCCCGCCCGGCGCGTTGTGCATCAGGAACCAGTTCTGCAGGTTGCCCGGGTCGGGCACGGTGAAGTACGCCGTGTACCCGCCGAGGTACCGGACGAACTCGGACTCCGGGCCGAAGGCGAGCCGGCGTACCCCCGAGTGCACGCCGTCCGCGCCGACGACCAGATCGAAGGTCCGCACGGTACCCCCGGCAAACGTCACCTTCACGCCGTCCTCGCCCTCGGACAGTGCGGTGACGCGGTCGCCGAACAGGTACTCGGTGTCGGCGCGGGTGGTCTCGTGGAGGATCCGGGTCAGCTCACCCCGCATGATCTCGATCTCCGCGACGATCCCCTCGCCACCGAACAGGTCGGCCGGCATCCTGGTGGTCCACCGACCGTCGCGGTTGACATAGGCGAAGCCGCGCTCGTCGACGCTCGCCGCCCGTACCGCCGGCATCAGGCCCATCCGCTCGACCACCTCGCGGCCGGCGCCGCGCAGGTCCACCGCGTGCCCGCCCGGCCGGGGTGCGGGCGCGACCTCCACGACGGTCGGCGCGAAGCCGCGCCGGCTCAGCCAGAAGGCGAGCGCCGGGCCGCCGATGCCCGCGCCCGAGATCAGTACCGTCCGGTTGCGCATGGTGTGCTCCTCCCGTTGGGCGTACGCTGTACGCGTGATGCGTACACGGTACATGCGCTTGGTAGGCCCGAGCGCCGGCGAGCGCTGTCCTAGAACAGCGCGCGGGTCAGGCGGCATGGCCGGCCGCCCGGCGGAGTGAACCGCGTCACACCGGTGTACTAGTACGGAAGGCGAGGAGCCCGTTGAGCCGAGAGCAGCCGTCCTACCTGCGGATCGTCGAGGACATCCGGCGCCGGATCGCGTCCGGCGACCTGCGACCGGGCGACCCGGTGCCGTCGGCCCGCCGCATCACCCAGGACTGGAACGTGGCGCTGGCGACGGCGACCAGGGCGCTCGCGACCCTGAACGCCGAGGGGCTGACCCGGTCGGTACCGGGCGTAGCCACCGTGGTCGCGCCGGCCCCGTCGACCGGTACCCCCGGCCGCGGCCGGCGCGGCGACGTGGAGCTCAGCCGGGACCGCATCGTCGCCTCGGCCGTCGCCATCGCGGACACCGAGGGCCTGGCCCAGGTGTCGATGCGGCGCATCGCCACCGACCTGGGCGTGGCCACGATGTCGCTGTACCGCCACGTGGCCGGCAAGGAGGAACTGCTGATCTACATGATGGAGGCGGTACTCGGCGAGGAGCGGCTGCCGCAGGAGCCGCCGGAGGGCTGGCGGGCGCGCCTGGAGCTGTCCTCGCGCCTGCAGTGGAAGGGGTTCCGCCGGCACCCCTGGCTCGCACCCTCGCTGTCCGTGACCCGCCCACAGATCGTGATCAACGGCATGCGGCACACCGAGTGGGCGCTGGCCGCGCTGGACACCCTAGCGCTGAGCCTGGAGCAGGCCATGCACGTCCACTTGACATTGTTCGGCTTCGTGCGCGGCCTGGCGCTGAGCCTCGAACCCGAGGCGCAGGCCGAGCAGGACACCGGGTTGACCAGCGACGAGTGGATGTCCACGCAGCAGGATGAGTTCCTCACCGTGCTGCGCGGCGGCGAGTTCCCGATGATCGGGCGGCTGTTCACCGAGGACCTCGAACTGGACCTCGACGCGCTGTTCGAGTTCGGCCTGGCCCGGCTGCTCGACGGGCTGGAGCGGTACCTGCGGGAGCGGTGAGCGGGCGCCGCCGGTCGTGTCGACCCGGCGGCGCCCGTCCGCTGTCCGCTGTCCCTAGTGGAGGGTCCACTGCTGGTTGCTGCCGCCGGTGCAGTCCGAGATCTGCAGCCGGGTACCGTCGGCCGAGCTGACCCCGGTCGCGTCCAGGCACGTGCCCGAACCGACGTTGACCAGTTGGCTCCCGTTCACCGTCCACGCCTGCGCGTTGGTGCCGTTGCAGTCGTAGAGCTGGACCTTCGTACCGTTGGCGGTACCGGCACTCGTCACGTCCATACACTTGCCCAGCACCCGGAACGTGTTGAAGGATCCTCAGGGACGGACGCCTCGCGGGCGCAGATGATCGAATACGCTCGATACTCGGTCGTCGCCGGCCGAACAGTCAAGAGTCTTAACCGATCGCGCCTGCCCGGGCCACGACCTGCGAGGAATCCGACTACCGCCGTCCCCTGGCCGGTGCTGCACCGCTAATCCCACGCCTGGCCGGACGAGGAGGCCCTCACCACCACGCGTGGAAGTGGTGGACCGGGCCGCGCCCGCCGCCCACCGACAGGCGCTCGGCCGCCGCCAGCGCCGCGGTCAGGTACGCCTTCGCGTCGGTCACCGCCGCCAGCCAGCCGTCCCGCTGCGGTCGCAGCGCCGCGATCGCCGCCGACAGCGTGCAGCCGGTGCCGTGGTCGCTGGTCGTCCAGATCCGGGGCGCCACCAGCCGGACCGGCTCCGCGTCCGGGCCCGGCGTCGCGAACAGGTCCGGGCACTCCGGGCCAGCGAGGTGCCCGCCCTTCAGCAGTACCGCCGGCCCGAGCTTGCGCAGCGCGTCCAGTTGCTCGCGCATCTGCGCCTCGGTACCCGCCTCGGGTACCCCCAGCAGGTCCGCCGCCTCCGGCAGGTTCGGGGTTACCAGGTCGACCCGCGGCAGCAGGGCGTCGCGCAGGTGCGCCACCGCGTCGACGGTCAGCAGCCGATCCCCGCTCTTGGCGACCATCACCGGATCCAGTACGACGTAGGGCTGGCGAACGCTGACCAGGGCCGGCTCCGCCGGCGTCGCCGGCGGCCGGCGCCGGGCGAGCGCGGTCGCCACCGCGTCGACGACCTCGGGGGTGGCGAGCATGCCGATCTTCACCGCGTCCACCCGGATGTCCTCGAAGACCGCATCCAGTTGCTCGGTGACGAAGGACGCCGGTACCGGCTGGACCGACCGCACACCCCTGGTGTTCTGGGCGGTCAGGCCGGTGACCACGCTCATCCCGTACCCGCCGAGGGCCGAGAACGTCTTGAGGTCGGCCTGGATGCCGGCCCCGCCGCTCGGGTCGGAGCCGGCGATCGTGAGCAGGTTCGGGGTCACGCCGCATCCTCCACTGTAGACGGAAAATTCGCGGGCGACGGGCGGCGCACACCGGTGAGGGCGAGCGCGACGAGGAAGGCGACCGCGAACGAGATGACCGAGGCGCTCAGCCACGGCTGCGTGCCCACGTGCAGCCATGCCCGGGGTCGGCTCCACACGGATACCCACCAGGACAGCGTGCCGGGATTCACGATCTGGTACGCGGCGAAGCCGAGCAGCCACGGTACGAGCATCGACCAGCGGGACGGCGCGGTCTGCGAGGTGTCCCACGACCGGTACCCGCCGGCCACGAAGTACCGCACCACGAACACCGCGAACATCGGTACGAACGTGGAGCCCAGCAGCAGCAGGAAGTTCTGGTACGCGTCGATGTTCAGCGCCAGTGCCAGTACCGTCGTCACCGCGCCCACCAGGACGGCCATCACCCGGCGGTCGGCCAGCGGTCGCAGGTTCTGCACCGACACCACCGTGGAGTACACGTTGGCGAACGACTCGTCCAGCTCCCGGGCGATCAGGATGCCGAACGCGAGCCACCCGACCGGTACCCCAATGAACGCCGCGAACAGGTCGTGCTGAAGCGCGTCACCATCCACAGTGGCCGGTACCACGGTCGCGAAGGCGAGCAGCCCCAATGCGTAGCAGGCGACCTGGGTCACGGTGTACCCGACGAGTGCCCCGCCGAAGGCGGCGCCCTCCGTGCGGGAGTGCCGCGAGTAGTCGGCGGCCAGCGGGATCCAGGACACCGCGACCGCCACCACATAGTCCCCGCTGGACCAGAAGCCCGACCAGGAGCCGGCGGTCAGCGACGCCACCGGGTGCATGCCCAGCCGCACGAACAGGTAGGTGATCGAGGCCAGCACGGCGATCAGGGCGTACCGGCGCAGCATCCGCACGGCGCCGAGCGGCCAGATCGCCATGACGGTGGTGAGCCCCCCGGCCACCACGATGTAGGCCCAGCGCGCGTGCCACGGCAGCAGTTGGCTCAGTGCCGAGGAGATGACGAACAGCTCGAAGGTCGCCCAGCCCAGCAACTGCACCACGTTCAGTACCGTGGGCACATAGGACAGTCGCGCGCCGAACAGCCCGCGCAGCATCACCATCGCGGGCCGGCCGGTGCGCGCGCCGGCGAGCGCGGCGAGCGCGACGAGCACCGTGCCGATGACGGTACCGACGACGGTCGCGGTGAGCGCGGCGGCATAGGACATGCCCGGCTGCAGCACGAAGATGGCGCCGACCGGGCCGAGCAGGCTGATGCCGAGGTTGCCCCACAACGCGATCTGGTCCCAGAAGCCGAGCGTGCGGGGCTGGCGGTCGTCCAGGGTACGGCCGGGTTCGGCGCGCTTGTCGTCCTGGACCTCGATGACGGTAGCGATGGCGGGCTCCCAGGGTCTCAGAGGACCGGCATGCCGGTCGCGGGGGAGGAGGCTTGAGCGTGGCGCCGCTTGGGGATACGCCCCGCGCGGTAGGCGAGCCGGCCGGCGTCGACGGCCGCGGCCATGGCGGCCGCCATCATGGCCGGCTGGGGCGAACGGGTGACGGCGGAGGCGAGCAGCACGGCGTCGCAGCCGAGCTCCATCGCCAGCGCCGCGTCCGAGGCGGTACCGATGCCCGCGTCGAGGACCACCGGTACCGTCGCCTCGGACACGATCAGCTCGATGTTGTGCGGGTTGAGGATGCCCAGCCCGCTGCCGATCGGCGCGCCCAGCGGCATGACGGCCACGCAGCCGGTGCGCTGCAGCCGCCGGGCGAGCACCGGATCGTCGTTGGTGTAGGCGAATACCTTGAACCCGTCGGCGACCAGCCGCTCGGCGGCGGCCAGCAGTTCGACCGGGTCGGGCAGCAGGGTGTGCTCGTCGGCGACGACCTCCAGCTTGACCCAGTCGGTACCGAGGGCGTCGCGGGCCAGTTGCGCGGTGGTGGCGGCCTCCCGCGCGGTACGGCACCCGGCCGTGTTGGGTAGCAGCCGCACGCCACGCGAGGACAGCACGTCGAGGATCGACCCCTCGGTACCGGCGTCCGCCCGCCGCATCGACACCGTGCACAGCGCGGTCCGCGAGGCGCTCAGCACCTCGGCGACGACCTGCATGCTCGGCGCCCCACCGGTACCGAGAATGAGCCGGGAACCCAGCTTCTCGCCGGCGACGGTCAGCGCGTCGTCGTCCATCTCAGCCTCCCTGTACCGCGGTGAGCAGTTCGACGGCCTGCCCGTCGCGCAGCACGAACTCGGCCCAGCCGGCGCGCGGCGCGACCGTGCCGTCGACCGCGGCCGCCACCCCCTTGGCGGTCGGCAGCCGCTGCGCGACCAGTTGCGCGAGGGTCACGCCGTCGGCCAGCGCCTGCACCTCGCCGTTGACCGTGATGTTCATCGGGGTACCTCCGTCGTGCCGCGCGTCGGATCGAACGCCGCGATGACCGGCGACGGTCCATTGTGGACGATCAGGTGGGCGATCTCGTCGCCGGTGACCGGCGCGAGCAGGATGCCGTTGCGGTAATGGCCGGTCGCGAGCACCAGCCCCGCCAGGGCGGCGTTGCCGAGCAGCGGTGCGTTGTCCGGCGAGCCCGGGCGCAGGCCGGTGCTCACCTCCACGAACTCGACCTCGCTCAGCTCGGGTACCAGTGACTGGGCGTCGCGCAGCAGGTCGTAGACCGCGCCGGCCCGCGGCCGCTGGTCGAACCCGGCCTCCTCGCTGGACGCGCCGAGCACGATCTCGCCGTCGGCCCGCGGTACCAGGTAGACCGGGCTGCCCTTGACCGCGCCGCGCACCACGTGCCCGAGCAGGTCGGCCGGGCCGCGCAGGCGCACGGTCTGCCCCTTGACCGGCCTCACCCGGGGCGCGACCTGCGGGGGGAGGCCGGCGATCTGCCGCGACCACGCACCGGCGCAGATCACGACGGTACCGGCGGCAAGATGCGCGCCCCCGGCGAGCGCGGCACCGGCGACCCGGCCCCCCGCCAGCTCGACCTCGGCCACCCGGTCCTCGACCAGCTCCACCCCGGCTGAGCCCGCGGCGGCGAGCAGTGCGGCGTGCAGCCGCCTGTTGTCCACCTGGTGGTCGTCGGCGGCCCACAGCCCGCCGGGCAGCCCGGCGGCCAGCGCGGGCTCGGCCTCCCGCAGCTCGGAGCCGGTCAGCACCTGGGACGCGACGCCCAGGCTCGCCTGGAAGTCACGCAGCGCGCGCAGCTCGGCCAGGTCGGCGGCGTCCCACGCGGCCTGTACCGTGCCGCAGCGCCGGTACCCGACGTCGATCCCCGTGGCCTCGGTGAGCTCGGCGGCGAAGTCCGGGTACCGGCGGGCCGACTCGACGTTGAGCGCCAGCAGTTCGGCGCCCTCGTAGTGCAGCTCGGTGACCGGGGCGAGCATGCCGGCCGCGGTCCACGACGCCCCCCGGCCGGGTGCCGGATCGACGACCGAGACCGTCAGCCCCCGCTGGGCGCAGCGCCACGCGACGGCCAGCCCGATCACGCCCGCGCCGACGACCAGTACATCGCGCGGATCGTCCATGCCCACCTCCGGCCGGCGGCTGCGTGCGCGGGCGGAGCGAAGGGGGGATGCACCGGGATGGCTGACTTTCCTGCTCCCTGCGCCGGCATTACCCGGATCAGGTTCGACGGTCGGCGGCTCCCAGCGGCCCTCTCAGCCCAGTCCACTGGGCTCCCGTGCGTGCTTGACAATACCCGTACCCGCCCGCCGGGGCCACCGTCGGTCCCACCGTCCCGAACCGGTCGCGTAGCGTGGCCGAGTATGTCCAGACTGTCGTCGGGCGGGCCGGGCGGGCGCCCGGGCAGCATCCGGCTCTCGCTCGCCGCCGCCCGGCTCTACCTGTGCACCGACGCCCGGGAGCGCCAGGGCGACCTGGTCGACTTCCTGGACGCGGTGCTCGCGAACGGGGTGGACATCGTGCAG
>CAZYCD010000010.1:0-60387 GCA_964645345.1 uncultured Micromonosporaceae bacterium | reverse complement strand
GGTCCGGCGTCGGGGCAGGGGGAGTCGCCGGTCGAGCAGGCGCTGCCGGTCGAGCAGGCGCTGCCGGTCGAGCGTCCCGCCGCTGCCACCAGCTGAACGGGTACTCCGCGTCGGCGGCGCGGTCGACCGCCGGTACCAGCAGAGACCAGAGCGCGACCGCGAGGCTGTGACTGTCCGGCCGCTCCTGCGGTCGCTTGGCCATACAGGAGCGGCAGATCTCGGCGACCGCGCGCGGCAGGTCGGGTACCAGCAGGACCGGGGTCGGCGCGATGTGCCGCAGCCGGGCGGCGGCCAGGTCGGCCTCGGGGCCGCCCGGGTACGGCGAACGGCCGGTGAGCATCTGGTAGAGCACCACGCCGAGCGCGTAGACGTCGTCGGCGGGGGAGGCGGCGCTGCTGACCCTGCGGATCGGCAGGGGGCTCTTCGCCCGGGCCATCATCGAGGTGGGCTCGACGGTGGTGGCCTCGCCGAAGTCGATGATCTTCGGCCCGTTCGCGGTCATCATGATGTTCGCCGGCGTGAGGTCGCGGTGCACCACACCCCGGCGGTGCGCAATGGCCAGCACGTCGGCGACGGTGGCCGCGACCGCGACCGCCTCCCGCCATGGCAGCGCCCCGCCGGCCAGCCGACCGGCCAGCACCGAGCCGGTGAGCAACTCCATCGCGACATAGGGCACCACGTTGCCGTCGGGCAGCCACGCGTCGCCGAAGCCGAACACCTTGGGCACGCTGGGATGGCGCAGCCGTTCGGTGATCACGGCCTCCTGGTGGACCTTCGTGCGGGCAAACTGGTCACCCGCGAACGCGGGCGCGAGAAGCTTGATCGCGGTCCGCTCGGCTCGAACGGTGTCGATGGCTTGGTACACCACGGAAACGCCGCCGTAACCGATCGGACCTAGCAGGACGTACCGGCCGACGATGGCCGTACCCATCCGTAACCACGACACCGCGCCACTATTCCGCACCCGGATATCGACGGGCAAGGCTCAGGGCCGGGACGCCCTGAGGATTTTCCCGGTCGTGACCAAGCGGCAAACTCGCGTTCGACCGGTACCGCTGGTACCCGAGGGCGCCGGCGGCGATCAGCAGTGTCCACAACGCGTAAGGCCCGGTCATCACGAGCAGTACGGTGACGGCCACCAAAGCGACGACCGCGGTACGCCGGGCCGTCCCGCGCCGGGGCAGCAGCCGGACGGCCGCCGCGGTACCCAGCACATAGACGAGCACGAACGCGCCCGTGGTCAGCAGCGCCAGCGGTCGCGGGCTGAACCGGAACAGCGCGACCACGCCGAGCGCGACGGCGGACAGCCCGGACACCACGGCGAGGCTGCGCCGGGGTACCTCACCGGCGCTGCTGCCCCGCGCGAACCACTCGGGCAGGGCACCGTCCCGCCCCAGCGCGGCGCCCAGCTTCGCGGTACCGGCGAGGTAGGCGTTCATCGCGCCGAGCGTCAGCAGTACCGCGGCGGCCGCGGCGAACCCGCGCACCGGTCCGCCGATGCCGATCGCGAGCAGTTCGGCCAGTGGCGCATCGGTACCAGCGGCGGCCGGCCCGAGTACCAGCAGGCTCGTCGCGACGACGGCGAGGTACAGCACGCCCACCACGACCACCGCGATCGCTGTCGCGCGCGGTACGTCGCGGCGCGGGTCGCGGAAGTCGGCGGCCAGCGAGGTGACCGCCTCCCAGCCGGCGAAGCCCCAGACCAGCACCGCCGCGGCCGGACCGACGGCCAGCCAGCCGTGCGGCGCGAAGGGCCGCAGGTTGGCCAGGTGGGCGTGCGGCAGCGCGGCCAGCGTCGCGGTGAGCAGCAGGGTCACCAGCAGCAGGGCCAGGCCGAGTTGTACCTTGCCGGAGACCCGCACGCCGCCCGCGTTGGCCGCGGTCACCAGCGCCAGCATCAGCGCCGCGCTGATCAGCGTGGTGCGCATCCCGCCGCCGAGGGCCGCGGCGACGTAGGCACCGCCGAACATCGCGGCGGGCGGCGCGCCGACCGGCACGGCGAAGTAGAAGGTCCAGCCGACGACCGCGGCCGCGCGGGGGCCGAAGGCGCGGCGCACGTAGGTGGAGACCCCACCGGCATCCGGGTACCGGGCGCCGAGCGCCGCGAACGTTCCGGCCAAGGGCACCGACAGCACGACCAGGCCGACCCAGGCCACCAGCGAGGCCGGGCCGGCCAGTTGCGCACCGAGGGCGGGCAGCGCGATCACGCCGGTACCGAGGACAGCGCCGATGGACACCGCGGCACCCTGGGACACCGTCATCCGGGTCATCCCCCGACGCTATCCGGCCGGTGGACCCTTGCTCAGGTCCAATCAGCCGCCACCGGCCTGGGCCAATCGCGGCGGGTCAGCTGAAGGGGCTGCGCGGACGCTCCTGCAGCACACCGTCGACGTACAGGTCGACCCGCTCGTTGTAGAAGCACGCCAGCCCGGCGATCTTCTGGCTCTCCGGCAGCGGCGTGCGGTAGATCCAGACGTAGTCCTCGTACCGGCTGCCGTTCACCTCCAGCGTCCAGTACCCGGCGGTCCCCTTGTACGGGCAGTGCGTGCTGGTCTGCGACGGGCGCAGCAGCTCCATCCGCAGGTCGGTGATGGGCAGGTAGTACCGGGGCGGCAGGCCGGTCTCGAACAGGATCCGGGGACTGTGCGAGTCGGCCAGGGTCACCCCGTCCAGCTCCACGCGGATGTGCCGGCTGCTGGCCAGGATGTCCACCCGCGAGTACGGGTCGCGCGGATGGGTGTAGACGGGCTCGTCCTCCTCCATCCATTCGTCCATCGCCTTCCAGTCCAGCCGTACCGCGCCGCGCAGCGCCTCGATTGGCGAGTCCGGGTACCGCAGGGCCGCCCCCGCCGCGGTACCGCCGGCGGTCACCACGTCCAGTACCTCGCCCTCGCCCCGGCTTGGGGAGTGCTCGGTGGTACCCGTCGGGCGCAGTTGCGCGTGGAAGTCGGCGGCCGGCAGGTAGTAGGTGGGGTAGTGCGGCGACTCCCAGACGTACAGGGCGCCGAGCGTGTCCGCGACCAACTCGTTGTCGCGGTACACCCGGATGCGCTTGTGGCAGGGCTCGACCCGGACCCGCCCGCGGGCGGCCGTCGCGTTGTCCGTCATGCCATCGAGTCTGCCTCAACCGTCAGCTCACCCAGCTCGATAAGATCCATGTCAATGTCGCGGCCGGTGGCGGGCGCGGCGGGCTCGGTCTCCGGGGCGGCAGACACCGGCAGGATCACCCGGAACGCCGCGCCCTCGCCGGGTGCGGTGCGCAACTCGACACGGCCGCGGTGCGCGGTCACGATCGCCGCCACGATGGCCAGGCCCAGCCCTGCGCCGCCGGCCGACCGCACGCGGCTCGGGTCGGCGCGGTAGAGCCGTTCGAAGACCCGGGCCGCCTGGCCGCCGTCCAGCCCGGGACCGGCGTCCGCGACCTCCAACACGGCCACCGCGGTACCCGACGGGGGCGGCTCGCCAACGGACGCGACGGGCTCCGCCCCGCCGGACGGGCAGCCGATGCCGACCCGGATCGTCACCGGGGTACCGGCAGGCGTGTGCTGCAGCGCGTTGGCCACCAGGTTCGTCGCCACCTGGCGCAGCCTGGCCTCGTCGCCGTCCACGACCGGAGGGCGGGCCGGCGGGTCGAGGCGCAACGGCCGCTGCGGTTCCCGCGCGTGTGCGTCGCGTACCGCGTCGGCGGCGACTTCGAGCAGGTCGACGGGGTGGCGGTCGAGGGGGCGTTCCTCGTCCATGCGGGCCAGCAGCATGAGGTCGCTGACCAGTACCGCCATCCGGGCCGCCTCGGCTTCGATGCGGCCCATGGCCTCGTCCAGGGCCGGTCCGGGTTGGGCGCCGCCGCGGCGGTAGAGCTCGGCGAAGCCCTGGATGGAGGTCAGTGGGGTGCGCAGTTCGTGGGAGGCGTCGGCGAGGAACTGGCGTAGTCGTTGTTCGGAGGCGGTGCGGGCGGCGAGGGCTGATTCGATCTGGCCGAGCATGGCGTTGAGGGCGATGCCGAGCCGGCCGGCCTCGGTGTGCGGGTCGGTGCTCTCCACCCGGCGCGACAGGTCACCGCCCGCGATCTTCTCGGCCGTGTCCTGCATGTGGTTCAGCGGGGCCAGACCCAGCCGCACGACCGAGGCGCCGGCCGCCGCCAGCAGCAGGAGTACCAGCAACGTCACGCCGGCATCGATCGCGCCGAGGCGGGCGGCCGTCGCGTTGACCTGCCGCAGCGACACCGCGATCACGGCGGTCCCGCCGTCGGTGCGCTGGGCCGCGACGACGCGCCAGTCGTCGCCGCCCTTGCTGTCCGATGCCGTGTAGGGCGCCCCGCCGGAGTGCCCGTTGATGTGGGCGAAGGAGCCCAGCTCCGGGGCGGTACCGGCGTTGCCGTCCGCGTTGGAGCGGACCAGTGTCCCGGCCGGGCTGTAGAGGTAGATGCGCACGTCCGGGCCGAGATCCTGGACGAAGCGGGGACGCGGCGCAGGCATCTCGGGCTCACTGGCTCCCGCGCCGTGCTGGTAGGCGCGCACGCTCGCGGTCAGCTGCTGGTCGATGCGGCCGAGCAGGTAGTTGTGCAGCAACAGCAGGCCGGCCAGATTGGCCACGACCAGGGCGACCGCGGCCAGCGCCGCGATCGAGGCCACCATCCGGGCGCGGAGGCTCCACCGCCGCCACCGGCGGACCCGGTTCACTCCTCGGCACCCCTGGGCAGCCGCAGCGAGTACCCGACGCCACGCACGGTGTGGATCAACGGTGGCGACGCCTTGTCGATCTTGCGACGCAGGTAGTACACGTAGGACTCGACGATCCGGCCTTCGCCGCCGAAGTCGTAGCTCCAGACGCGGTCGAGAATCTGTGCCTTGCTGACCACCCGTCCCGCGTTCGTCAGCAGGTAACGCAGGAGCTTGAACTCCGTGGGCGACAGCTCGACCAGCTTGCCTCCCCGGCGCACCTCGTGCGCATCCTCGTCCATCTCCAGATCGGCATAGCGCAGCACGCCGTCGTCGGCGGCGGGGCTGGGCTCGGCGTGCGTACGCCGCAGGATCGCCCGGATGCGCAGCACCACCTCCTCCAGGCTGAACGGCTTGGTGACGTAGTCGTCCCCACCCACGGTCAGCCCCGAGATCCGGTCCTCGACCGAGTCGCGGGCGGTGAGGAACAGCACCGGTACCGGCCGGCCGGCCGCCCGCAGCCGCTGGGCCACCTGGAAGCCGTCCAGGTCCGGCAGCATCACGTCCAGTACCACCAGGTCCGGGTCGAACTCGGCCGCGGCGAGCAGCGCCTCGTTGCCGCCCCCGGCCGCCCGGACATCGAAGTCGATCAACCGTAGGGTCGCCGACAGGAGCGCCGAGATGTTCGGTTCGTCGTCGACCACCAGCACCCTGGTCTGTCGCCCAGCCGGATCCGTCACCGGTCCACCTCGTCTCACGCCACGCCGACAAGCTGCAGATACGGTCTACCGGCTGAAACTTGGAGTTGCCTGGGAGGGCACTGGAAGTTGGCGGCGAGGCGGTGCCGCGCTCCGGCCGCGCGGCCGGCCGTACTCCGAGCGGGCTCCGGTACGCTCGCCTACCACCGCGTCGAGGTACGGCGAACGGCAGGGGCGGGCCAAGGGGGGCGGGAGCGAATGACGGCCGAGGATTCCAGCGATTCGGAGCTCGCTGCCCGGTTGCGGGTGGCGGTCGGCCGGCTGCACCGGCGCATCCGGCTGGACAGCAACGACGTGCCGCCGCTGCAGCTGTCCACGCTGGTCTCGATCCAGGACCACGGGCCGCTGCGGCTGGGCGAGCTCGCGGCCCGGGAGGCGGTCAGCGCGCCGACCATGACGCGGGTACTGGCGGCGCTGGACGAGCGCGGGCTGATCGTGCGCAGCCAGGACCCGGGGGACGCCCGGTCGACGCTCGTCGCGCTGTCCCCGGCCGGGGTGGAGGTGCTCGCCGAGGTGCGGTCCCGCCGTACCGCACTGGTCGACGCCCGACTCGCCCGGCTGACCCCGCAGCAGCGGGCCGCCCTGGAGGCCGCGATCCCGGCCCTGGAGGCCATGGTCAGCGAGGACTGACCCGCCGCCGGTTCAGTGCTTGTGCTGGTGCGCGGGCTGGCTGTTCGGGGCGGCACCTGCGCGGTCGAGCAGCTGGTCGCCGCGGTGCTGCACGGTGGCGGCCGCCACGGTGGACGTGATGAGCAGGGCCAGCAGCACGGTCAACGGCAGGATCCTCGGGCGCGGCGGCGGGGCGAGCAGCGCCCGTACCCGGCAGGGCACGTCGCCCCCGGCCGCGGCCAGGCCGGTCACCGGTACCGTGGTCGAGGCCCGGGTCAACAGGGCCGTGCGGGCGAGCGTCCGGGCCACCAGGCGGCGGTCGGTGACCTCCTTGGCCGCCTCCTCGTCGGCCCACCGTTCGACCGCGTGCTCGATGGCGCCGGCGGTCGGCCGCAGCAGCGGGTTGGCCGCCGCGGCGACGTCGGTCGCCAGCAGCCACCAGGCGTGCCGGTGGGCGATGTGGGCGGCCTCGTGGGCGAGCAGCGCACGGCGCTCGGCCGGCGACAGGGCGCGCAGCAGGCCGGTCGTGACCACGATCCGGCCGCCGGCACCAGGGGTGGCGAAGGCGTCCGGCCGATCGTTGTCGAGCACGACCAGCGAGCCGGGCTCGCCCAGCTGGTCGCAGGCGTTGCGTACGGCCAGCATCCGGCGGACCCGGCGGGTACCCACGACTCCGGCCTGGGTGACCGAGCCGACGGCGAGCAGCCCGCAGCCCACCGCGATAATGGTGGGGAAGGGGGTGTCCGCGCGCAGCTGCTCGGGCGACCAGTCGCCGTACCGGCTGACCGGCCCGAGCTGGGCGACCCAGGTGAAGCCCACGGTCAACAGGGCCCAGACCGCGGACGCACCGACGACGAGGCACGCCGGTACCAGCAGCCGGGTGGCCACCGCCGGTGGCAGCCCCCTGGCCAGCAGCGGCCCGACCAGCGCGAAGGTCATCATCACCGACAGCGTGATGAGCAGCGGAAGGGTCATCGCTGGTCATCCCCTTCGGCATGGCGGAGCAGGTCGACCAGCAGCCGCTCGTCCTCGTCTGTGAGCGTGCCCACGAACCGGGACAGTACCGCAGCCCGGTCGTCCCGGGCGTCCAGCAGTTTCTGCATCTGCCGGGCGGTCACCTCGGCCTCGTCGCGGATCGCCGTGTACGCGTAGGCGCGGCCGACCCGCTTGCGGGTGACCAGCCCCTTGTCGGACAGCCGCGCCAGCACCGTCATCACCGTCGTGTAGGCGAGGTCGCCGCCGAGCTGGTCGCGCACCTCCGCCGGGGTCATCGGCCCCGCGGCCGCGGCCAGCGCGGCCACGACCTCCTGCTCGAGCGTGCCGCGGGCCCGCCGGCCGGTCTCCATCCGCGTGTCCCCCGATCGGTGCTTGTCATTGCCCTGGGCTGAGCCTACTACTGTGCCCGTAGTACCACGTCAGCCGTAGGAACCCCGAGAGCTATGGAGCAAACCCTGAGCTCGCCCTGAGGTTCGCAGCTCGGGCTTGGCTGGGCTACTACGCTCTCAGTAGTATCACGGGCTACTACCCATGTCGTAGTACACGCCGCGGGTCGGCGTGCACCCGGGACGAAAGGACAGCCGCGGTGGGCGGAGGAACCGGGCAGCGCGCACGGACGCAGCGCATTGCCATCGTCTCGGCGAGCGTCGGCGCCGGGCACGACGGCGCTGCCGGGGAGCTGGCCACCCGCCTGCGGGAGGCCGGCTTCGAGGTGGACTGCCACGACTTCCTCGATCTGCTCGGCGACCGGACCGGCCGGGCTCTGCGCGGCAGCTACGCGGCCGAGCTGAAGATCGCCCCGAACAGCTGGGGCTGGCTGATGGCGCAGCTCGAGCAGCGCGACTGGCTGGCGGCGGCGGTCCGCGCGCTGTTCGCCAGGGGCGCGGCGCGCCGGTCGCGGGCGGCCATGGACGCCACCGCCGAACGGCCTGAGCCGGCCGCCATCGTCTCGACCTACCCGCTGGCCAGCCAGGCGCTGGGGCGGCTGCGGGCGCTCGGCCAACTGCGCGCCCCGGTGGTCACGTTCCTCACCGACATGTCGGTCCACCCACTGTGGGTGGCCGACGGCGTCGACCTGCACCTGGCCCTCCACGAGGTCGCCGCGGCCCAGGCCCGGCGGCTGTCCGGCGGCTTCGTCGAGGTGTGCCGGCCGGCGGTCCGGGCGGCCTTCCACCCGACCACCGACCCCGGCGAGCCGGCCCGTACCCGGGCACGGTACGGGCTGCCGGCGCGGGGACCGGTCGCCCTGGTGGTCGCGGGGTCCTGGGGCGTCGGCGAGGTGGCCGAAGCGGCCGAGGACATCGCCGCGACCGGGCTGGCGGTACCGGTCACCGTCTGCGGACGCAACGAGAAGCTGCGCGACCGGCTGATCCGCTCGGGTACCGGGATCCCGCTGGGCTGGGTCGACGACATGCCCGCGCTGGTGCGGGCCAGCGATGTCGTCGTGCAGAACGCGGGAGGGCTGACATCGCTGGAGGCCATGGCCACCGGGGTACCGGTCATCACGTACCGGTGCCTGCCGGGGCACGGTGCCACCAACGCCCGCGCCCTGGCGCACGCCGGCCTGGCCACCTGGGTGCGCGAGCCGGTCGAGCTGCGCCGGGTGCTGGCCGACGTGCTCGACGGTGAGCTGGGCAAGCGGCAGATGGCCACGGCCGGCGAGCTGTTCGACGCACCCTGCCCGACCACCTCGATCATCGCGATGGCGACCGCGGCCCGGCCCGCCCAACCCCGACCCCGGCGGCCCGAGGAGCCTGTCGGGCTCGGCCGGCGGATCGGCCGCAGGCTCGCCGGGGCGACCCGTTGAGTCGGCTGCTGCGCACGGCGGCGGTGGCGGCCGGTGCGCTAGTCGCGGCGCAGGCCCTCCCGGCGCTGACCGCGATCGGCCCGCTTCGCAACCGGATCACGCCGGGGTTGGCCGGCGTCGGCGAGCCGGACCGGGTCGCTCTGACCTTCGACGACGGCCCGCACCCGCTGTCCACACCGCGGTTCCTCGCCCTGCTCGACCGGCTGGACCTGCGGGCGACGTTCTTCCTGCTGGGCCGCTGGGCGGCCCGCTCGCCCAGCCTGGTGAAGGAGATCGCCTCGGCCGGCCACGAGATCGCCGTCCACGGCTACGACCACCGGTGCCTGCTCGCCCGCGGCGTACGGGGCACGTACGACGACCTGGCCCGCGCACGGGACGCCATCGCCGAGGCCGGCGGCGAGGCACCGGTCTGGTTCCGGCCACCCTACGGGGTGATGACCGCCGCGACCGCCGCCGCGGTCCGCCGGCTCGGGCTGCGCCCAGTGCTGTGGACCGCGTGGGGGGAGGACTGGACGGCCCAGGCGACGCCGGAGTCCGTGTACCGTACGGTGCTGGCTGACCTGCGCGGCGGCGGCACGATCCTGCTGCACGACTCCGACGTCACGTCGGTACCGGGCTCGTGGCGGGCCACGCTGGGCGCGGTACCGAGGCTCGTCGAGACGTGCCAGGAGCGCGGCCTGCGGGTTGGACGGCTGGCCGAGCACGGCGTGCCGGCGGGGAGACGTTTCGAGGCGGGATGACCTGGCTGATCACCGGCGGCGCCGGGTACATCGGGGCCCACGTGGTGCGGCGGCTGCGGGAGGCCGGGCAGGACGTGGTGGTACTCGACGACCTGTCGACCGGCCGTCCGGAGCGGTTGCCCGCGGACGTGCCGCTGGTGGTGGCGACCGTCTGCAACCGGGTCGCGACCAGCGGCGCCATGCGCCGGTACGGGGTGCGGGGCGTGGTGCACCTGGCCGCCCGCAAGTCGCCCGCCGAGTCCGTCGCGCGGCCCGAGTGGTACCACGCGGAGAACGTGGGCGGCCTGGCCTCCCTGCTGGCCGTGATGGCGCACCACGGCGTGGACCGGATGCTGTTCTCGTCGTCCGCCGCGGTCTACGGCGTCCCGGCCACCCCGGTGGTCGACGAGCGGGCACCGACCGCGCCGATCAACCCGTACGGCCAGACCAAGCTGCTGGGCGAGCGGCTGCTGGCCGCGGCCGGCCGCGAGTGCGGGCTGTCCTGGCTGGCGCTGCGGTACTTCAACGTGGTCGGCGCGGCCGAGCCGCGGCTGGCCGACCGGGAGCCCACCAACCTGGTACCCATCGCGTTCGCCGCCACCGCGAGCGGCTACCCGCTGACCGTCACCGGCGCGGACTACCCGACCCCGGACGGCACCGGGGTGCGGGACTACATCCACGTCGAGGACCTCGCGGCCGCACACGTCGCCGGCGCGCTGCGGCTGGCCGGCGGCCCGCCGACCGGGGCGGTCTACAACGTCGGCACCGGGCGGGGGTACTCGGTGCTGGAGGTCATCGAGCGGATCCGCGCGGTGACCGGGCAGCCGCTGGACTTCCGCATCGGCCCGCGGCGCCCGGGCGACCCGCCGGCCGTGGTGGCCGACGCCCGGCTGATCCGGCGCGAACTGGGCTGGCAGGCCGGCTACGACCTGACCGACATGATCGAGTCGACCTGGCGGGCCTGGTCGGCGGTACCGGCCGGCTGACCCGGGCCGGTCGCGCCGAACTCGGCGACCAGCGCGGCGAGGCCCACCACGCCGAGCGACGACCAGGAGGCGAGCAGCAGGCTGCGCGGTCGCCAGGTCGGCTGGAACTTCGCGCAGAACCGGTACAGCGGTCCCAGTTCGATCCACGGGTCGAAGGCGTGCAGCACCTTGGTGACGAGGCGGCCGCGCCGGCTGGTCGCCTCGAACACCCGGCGGAGCCCGGCGAAGTTGAGCGACACCTCCGTCGCTCCGTTCGCCTTCGCGTACTCGACCATCTCGACGATCAGCCGTTCGACGACCCCGTTGGGAGCGTCATTTCGGCGCGGGGCGACATCGAGGGTGAGTACCCGTCCGCCCGCGCACACCGCGAAGCGCGCGAAGGCCACCGGCTCCCCGGACGCCAGGTGCGCCGAGACGACCAGGCAGTCCGCGCGCGGCGTGAGGACCTGGTCGAGGTTCATCGCGAAGCCGCGCTCCGGCCGCCCGGCCAGCCAGTCGTCGAGTACCGGTCGCAGCGACGCGGCCCGCCCCGCCGTCAGCGGACCGACGGTCACGGTAACCCCAGCGTTGCGGGTACGCGCGACGGACTGGCGGACGTTGCGCATCCGGCGGGACGCGAGGCTGAACGTCGCCGGGTCGAGGATCGCCTCGTCACCGACGACGAGCCCGCGCATGCCGTGCCGGCGCCAGTGCGCGAGCATCGGCTCGCTGGCGCCGAGGACCGCCGGGCGCCAGCCGTACCGCGTGCACGTCTCCAGGAACGCGCCGATCGCGGCGCCCGCGGACTCCGGGTCGCCGACCGGGTCGCCGCCGGCCAGCGCCGTACCGAAGAAGACGCGGTACCCGATGGCGGCACGCTGGTCCGGGCTGAACACGTAGGTCTTGTCGCGGCGGGTGGCGAACGGCGCGAGGCTGTCCGCCCCGGCGTCGTCGGTCAGGCACGCCACCCAGGCCCGCTGGCCCCTGCCACCCGGAGGGGGCGGCCCGGCCGGGGCAAGGACCAGCACCAGTACGGCGATCCCGCCGGCCGCCACCAGTACGGCCAGCAGCGGACCGAGCCCGGCGTGCGGCGCGCCCGGGGTGAAGCCGGCCAGCGCCGCCTGCCCGACGGCCCGTAGTTGGTCGCGCTTGACGGCCAGGTCCCAACCGGAGCCGGCCAGCACCAGACCGAAGACCGCGACGCCGACCAGGCCGGCCAGCCGCAGCCGCCGGCCGTCCGGCCGGGTGGTGAACTCGTCGCGCAGCGCGACCAGGGCGACCAGGACCGCGCCCAGCACGGCCAACCGCAGGGGGTGCCCGCGCAGCGCGCCGAGCGCGGTCAACGCCAGCATGACCGTGCCCAGGTGCAGCGCTAGCCGTCGACGGGTGGCGATGCCGTGCGCGAGGACGAGCAGCATCAACCCGAGGGTGAGCGCCTGCTGCCGGGCCAGCGGCGTGCCGGCCAGCAGGTTGGCCGCGTGCCGGTAGACCCTGGCGTGATGGTGGGGCATGGTGGCTGCTGCGACATCGACCGCGCCCACGCTGGCTGGCAGTGCGGCAAGCAGCCGCACCCCGACGTCCCGCATCCTTCCACGGTACCGATCTTCAGCCAGTTCACAGGTCCGTCACAGGGAGACGTTCGTCATGAAGGCGCGGAGCGCGGCCCGGAATGCGACACTGGACGACTGGTGGACCGAGGGAGGGCACAGGCTTCGGACAGGGACGGCTCGGTCGCGGTCGCCGCATTCCGCCGGTACGCCGGCGTGGTGCACGCTCGCGAGTGGACGGTCGCGGAGGGTGCTGCCGGTACCGGGATCATCGCGGGTACCGACCTGACGGTGGCGCTGGACCGCCGACCGGTCGTGCGGACCGTCGGGTACGCGGGGCTCGCCGGTACCTGGCTCGGGCTGCTGCTGGCCCTGCTGGCCGCCGCGGGACACCAGGCGGCGTGGCCGGCCGGCGCGCTGCGAGCCGGGTTCGGCGTGGCGCTGGCCGCGCTGAGGCGGCGGCGGACCGCGGGAGGCGTGCGGATCGGCCGGTACGAGCTGCGGGTGGACCCAGCCGACGCGGACCGGGTGCGGGCGGCCCTGTTGCGGACAAAGGGCGAGCTGGGCGAGCTCACTGTCATCCCGGCCGCGGCGCCGGACCGCCGCGCGCCGGCGTATCCGGCCGGGGACCCGCGGGCGTCCGGAGGAGCTGCTCGGCCTCGCCGCACCCGCCCGGCGTGCATGACCCGCGGGTACCGTCGGGGAAGACTCGCCGATCGCCAGGAGGGCACCATGCCTATCACCCGGCTCAACCACGCGGTGCTGTTCGTCCGGGACGTGCGGCGCAGCGTCGAGTTCTACCGCGACGTGCTGGGCTTCACGCCGATTGACGGCATGAACGCGCTCAAGGGGGCGGCGTTCCTTCAGGCGCCCGGCTCGACCAACGACCATGACCTCGGCCTGTTCGAGATCGGGGAGGCGGCCGGCCCTTCGCCCGCCGGGAAGGCGACGGTCGGCCTGTACCACCTGGCGTGGGAGGTCGACACGCTGGACGAGCTGGCCCGGCTCCGCGACCTGCTGACCCGGGCGGACGCGCTGGTGGGCGCGAGCGACCACGGCACGACGAAGAGCCTCTACGGGCGCGACCCGGACGGCCTGGAGTTCGAGATCGCCTGGATCATCCCGGCCGAACTGCTCGACGACGAGGCCCGCGAGGCACGTACCCGGATCGGGCGGCTCGACCTGGACCGGGAGCGGGCGCGGTACGGCGGCAAGACCCGGGGCGGGGTCGGGATCTCCATCACCGCGTGAAGCCTGGCGGTCTCAGCCGTTGCGGTGCGTGCAGACCTGCTTGGACCGGGCGGCGACGTCCTTGCCGTCGGCCCGGTAGAAGGCGGCGACCACGTAGCAGTAGTCGTAGCTGGCGTTGAGACCCTCGTGGGTCCACGTCGGGGGATCGGGTGGTGCGACCACCCTCAACAGTTGCGGCTGCTCGTTCTGCCGGCCGCCGAGGATGGCGAAGGACACGAGGCCACCGCTGGGGTCGGACCAGGTGATCGTGACACTCGTCTGGTTGTCCTCAAGGCGCACGTTGGTCGGCGCGCCCTGGTCGGTGACCTGGAGGGTCTGCGTGGTCGTCGGCGCCGGACCCGCCGTGTGCCGGCCCGGCCTGGCGGCGAGGGCGACGACCACGACGGCGATGACGAGTGCCACGGCGGCGGACACGGCGACGACGGTCAACGCGGTACCGGAGCGGCGCGGCCGCGCGTCGGGCTGGATCCACTCCGGTTCCACGATCCGCGGAGTGGGCGGCTCGGGCCACGGTACCGAGGCGTGGGCCGGTGGGGGCGGCGGGTTCGGTACCGGTCGGCTTGTGAGCGGGGCGGACGCCGGCCCGCCGAACGGCGCCCCAGGCGGTACCTGCCGGGGCAGCTGGGCCGGCGTCGGCACGACGGGGTAGACCTCGGTCGGGCCGGTCAGCGCGCCGACCGGCCCGGGCTCCACCGGTTCGGGCTCTACCGGTTCGGACTCCACCGGAACCGGCTCCACCGGAACCGGCTCGGGCATTGATACCGGTGGCATCAAGAGCGGTGGAACCGGTACGGGTGGAACCGGTACCGGCTGCGGAGCCTCAGGCTCGACCGGGCCGCGGTAGGTGACCGTTGACGACGCGGCCGCCTCCAGCGCCTCCGGCCCTAGAGGCTCCGGTGCGGGCGCGGACCGCTCGCTCCGCCGGGTCGGCGCGGCGGACGGCCAGCGGAATGCCTCGACCGGCGCGACCGGCGGCGGGGCGACGGGGGACGGCGGCGGACCCGAGGGCATGGGTACGACCGGCGGGGTCGCCGGGGCGTCGTCCCGTACCCGGAACGCCTGGTACCGCAGGATCTCGCCGAACGTGTGCGCGCTCGGGTGGCGCTGGCCGGGCTCCTTCGCCAGCGCCCGGGCCAGCTCCCGCTGCAGCCATTCCGGCACGTCCGGCCGGGGTACCGGCGGGGCGGGCTCGTGCAGTACCCGCTGCCGCAGGTCGTCCAGGTCCCGCGGCGGTCGCGCCGGGTCCGCGAACGGCGGCCGCCCGGCCAGCAGGTGCCACAGGGTCGAGGCGAGGCTGTAGACGTCCGACGCCGGGCTCTGGTTCTGCTTGCGCATCGCCTCGGGGGAGGCGTGGTACGGCGTCATCCGGTCCAGGCTGTCCGTGCCGAACAGTTGGTGTGCCGCGCGGGCGATGCCGAAGTCGGCCAGCGCCGGGCCGAACGCCGAGCGCAGGATGTTCGACGGCTTCACGTCCCGGTGCAGCACGCCGACGTCGTGCGCCGCCTGCAGCGCCTCGGCGATCTTCCCGCCGACTTCCACCACCTCGTCCACCGGCAACGGCCCGCGCTGCCTGAGGATCTGCGCGTACGAGCCGCCCGGGCAGTACTCCATGACGATGTACGGCTGGCCGGCGCCGGTGGTACCGGTGTCGATGATGCCCACGATGTGCGGCTGGCTGGACAGCAGCACGGTGGTCTCCAGCTCGCGCTGGTACTGCGCGTGGCTCGTGCCGTCGCCGTCGACCAGAAGCACTTTGATGGCGACCGTGCGGGACAGCCGGCTCTGCACCGCGCGGAACACCAGCGACGTGCTGCCGGAGCTGATCAGGGTGATATCGCGGTACCCGGGGATCTCCGGTGCCTGCACCGGGTCGAGCGCGGTCAACGGGTCGCCGCGAGCAGGTCGTCGAGGACGAGCGTCCGCAGGTCGTCGCGGTCCGGTACGCGGCCGAGCGAGCGCAGCCGTCCGGACTGCACCTTGCGCATGCCCTCCAGCAGCCGGCGCGCCTCGCGGGCGTTGCCGAAGTTCTGGTCGCGGTCGATGGACTCGAACCACTCCAGCAGGGCGTCGTCCAGCCCAGGTGCCAGCAGGTAGTCGTCGCTGCGGGCGATCCGGTTGACGATGTGTACCAGCTCGTCGGGCGAGTAGTTCTCGAACTCCAGGGTCTTCGCGAAGCGGGACGCGAGACCGGCGTTGGCGTCGAGGAAGTCCTTCATGTCGTCGGTATAGCCCGCGACGATCACCGCGATCGCGTCGCGGTGGTCCTCCATCAGCTTCACCAGGGTGTCGATCGCCTCGCGGCCGAAGTCGGCGCCGCCGGTGGACCGGGACAGGGTGTACGCCTCGTCGATGAACAGCACGCCGCCCAGCGACTCCTCGAAGACCGCGGTTGTCTTCTCGGCGGTATGGCCGATGTACTGGCCGACCAGGTCACGCCGGGCGACCTCCTTGAACTTCCCGTTGGGCAGCACGCCGAGCGCCTTGAGCAGTTCGCCGTAGAGGCGGGCGACCGTGGTCTTACCGGTACCGGGTGCGCCGGTGAAGATGAGGTGGTGGCTGACGGTACCGACGGCCAGACCGGCCGCGCGCCGCCACTCGTTGACCTGGATCTCGTCGATCAGCGCCCGTACCTCGGCCTTGACGCCGGCCAGCCCGATCATGCCGTCCAACTCGGCCAGCAGCTTGTCGACCCGCTCCGGGTCCTGCTGGATCGCCTTGTCCAGCGGGCGTACCACCCCCTTGGCGCGCTGGCCGGCCGGTGCCTCGACGATGGTCGGCGTGGCACCCGGGTCGATCTGGATGCTGGGTGACGCGGTCGACTCGAAGCTGCACGCCTCGATCTGCCCGCGGCAGCCCCGGCCGACCGCGATGCCGACGCCGTGCGTGTCGTGGATCCACGCGTTGCGGATGGTCGGCGCGCTCTGGTGCGCGATCGAGATGCCGGCGTCCCCGGTGTTGCCGATCTCGCAGCGCTCCACCGTGGGCCGGCCGGCCTGGTAGATGTAGATGCCCCGGTATCCGCAGTTGGTGATGACCGTGTCGCGCACGACCGGGTCGGCGCCGAGCCGGACGATGACGCCGTCCTCGGTGACGTTCTGGATCTCGCAGTGCTCTATGACGCCGCCGGAGTCCTCGATCAGCACGCCGTACTGCCCGCCGGTGACGGTCAGTTCGGTGGCCTCGATGGTGGCGCCGTCGGTGACGCTGACCGCCGCCGCGTACCGTGCGCTCGCCGTGCAGTTGCGCACGGTCAACCGGCCGCCGGCCGCGCCGAGGGCCGGAGTGTCGCCGGCGGTGAACGCGATGCCCTCCACAGTGACCTGGCCCTGCCGCACCTGCACGCCCGGGCGCCCGACGACCCGGGTGTCGATGGTCACCGTGCCGGGGCCGCCGGCCGCGACGAGGCTGACCTGACGGCGGTCGATGATCAATGATTCGACATATGTACCCGGGGCGATGCTGATCACGGTGTCGTCGGAGGCCGTCTCCAGGGCCTCCTGGATCGTGTGGTACGCCCCGGGTTGGCCCGGGGAAACCGTGAGAGTGCGCGCCATGACCCCACCTGGTCGATGATGGATGCGCGAAACTCTACCGCAGCGCGGCATGCCCTGACCGGCCGCGACGAGCACCCCGCCGGTACGCGCGGGCGACGGTGGACGGGAACGGAGCGAAACGGTGAGCGAGCCGATGATGCCGGGCGCGCAGTACGCGATGAATGTGATCCACCCGGGCTCCCCGGCGCTGCGCGTGCGGTACCGGCAGGGCGTGCTGGTCGACCCGTACGGCTTCCCGGACTGGCTGCTCTATGCCCGCGCGCTGGTCGAGCTGCCCGCGCTGCCCGCACTCGCGCCAGCCGGTACCGACTGGACGATCGACGAGCTTCGCGTCATCGGCGTGCTCGCGGCCAACCTGGCGATGCTCGGCCGGGATCCGCTCTGGCCGGGACCGGCGGACCGGGACGGGATCACCGCGACGCCGGCCGGCTGGTGCTGGGCATACCTGCCCGGGTACGACACCGGGTCCGCGCGCCGGCTGGCGCTGGTGCCGGTAGAGCTGCACGGCTCGTACCGGCACGGCGGCGGTCTGCGTACCCTGCCCGTCGACTGGAGCCGCCGCGGGCTGCGCACCGACGATCCGCCGGTGCCGGTCGGGGTGTCCGTCGGCGACGAGGTACCGGCCGACCTGATCGATGCGCTGGAGACGTTGCTGGACACCGGGTTGCCGCCCGTGTACCGCCGGTACCTGGCCGACACCAACGGTGCCGGGCCGGCCACGCCGGGGGTACTGGCGCACCACGGCCTCGTCGCCGACCAGCCGCTGTTCGGCCTGGCGCGGGCCGACCGGCACCAGGACATCTCCGCCGCGCCCGAGCTGTTCGCCGACCGGCTGCCGCCCGAGCTGCTGGCCATCGGGTATGTGCAGGGCGGCGTGCTGGCCGTTTCGCTGTCCGGCCCGGACGCCGACACCGTCTGGTACCTGGACGACGACGATCCCCGCGACGACGAGAACCTCGGTCCCGGGCGGATCGCGACCGACCTGCTGCACCGGTGCGCCGCGCACCTCGAGGAGTTCTGGTCGGCGCTGCACACGCCGGCCCGCGCGCTGGTCGACCGCGCGGCCGAGCTGGTGGAGTCCGGTCAGGTCCGGCCGGTACGCGACGAGCTGGCCGGCAGCAGCCTGCCGCCGGCCGCGCGCGCACCCGGCCAGGCGCCGCCGCCGAAGAAGGCGGGCTCGCTGACCAGCCTGTTCCAGGCCATCCCGGCAGGCGCGCAGCCGGAGCCGGGTACCGGCGGAGGCGGGCAGCCCCGACGTACCACCGGTCAAGGGTGAGTCTCCGGTAGGGTGCCGGCATGTCCCGGCCAGCGGTCTGGCAGCCCGCCAACGACGTCGAGCACCGCATGCGCGACGCGATGGCCGCGGACGACGTGCCCGGGTATGTCCGCGCCCTGGGCTCGGGCCCGCTCTACCTGCCCGGCTTCGAGGCGGAACCGGACGGTCGGCAGCGCCTGCTGACGAGGGTCCGCGAGGGCCGGACCTATGTCCTGGTGTTCACCTCCGTCGAGGCGCTTGCCGACGCGGTCGGCAGCCTCACCGCCGACTGGCGCCCGACCACCCTCGTCGACCTGGCCGCCGGCTGGCCCGATCCCGCGTGGGGACTGCTGGTCAGCCCGAACACGTCGATCGGCGCGTACCTGGAGCCCGAGCACATCAGCCAGATCGCGGAACTGGTCAGCCCCGAGCGGTCCCTGCCGAACGCGGACGAGCGGGAGCGGATGATGCGCTCCGCCCAGCAGGGCGGCAACCCTGCCGGGTACCTCGACCTGCTGGTCACCTCAGACGTGCTGGTACCCGTCGAAGCGCCGGCCGGGCCGGACGACCTGGCGGCACCGGACTTCCCGTGGCTGGTGACCACAGTGGACGATCAGCCGGCGGTACCGGTCTTCACCTCGGCTGCCCGACTGCGCGAGGGGCTGCCCGGCGAGCCCGCGTCGGTGCCGGTCGCCTTCGTCGCCGTGCTGCGGGCGTGGCCCGACCCGCGGTACCGGCTGGCCGTCAACCCCGGTTCGGCCATCGACGCGACCTTCACCGGTGGGCAGGTACCGGACCTGCTGCGCTGGGCGCAGGAGGTGGCGGCCCGGCTCTGGCGCGCGGCGCACGAGGAGAGCCGGGCGGACGACGCCGTCGCGGAGCGACAGGGCGCCGCGCAACGGGCCGCGATACCGCGGGCCGTGGAGGTAGCGCTGCGACCCGACGAGGCCGACCGGTACCTGACGGGGGCCGCGGACGCGGTCTCCGGGGCGGTACGGCCCACGGGTGGCGCCGGTACCTTCGTCGGGTACCTCATCCGTTGGTACGGCGAGGAGCCGGCGCTGCCCGACGGCGGTGAGCTGCGCGACCACCCGTTGCCGCACGGCGCACAGCTCATCCGGGTCTCGGCCGCGGGCGAGACGGTGCTGGGCAGCTACGACGCGGAGCTGCGCCGGTGGCAGCGGGCGATCGCGGACGTGCTGCGCGGCCGGTGAGGCCGCCGTTCCCGGCACGTAGCGATTCCCGTCACTTGCCGTCATCATCTAGGGTTCAGGGGATACCTGTGCGGTCCGCGGCAGATCGGCGCCCGGTCCCGGGGTGACGGGGAGGTGGGGCCACCGTGGAGATGCCACCACTGTCGGCGCTGCAGAGCGCGGTGGAGGAGCTGCACCGCACGCTCGCCGACGCCAAGCAGACGCAGCGCGAGATCTTCGAGGTGACCGGTACGGCCTGGTCCGACGACCGGTTCGTCAAGGCCGTTGTCGGCCCGCGCGGCCAGCTCGTCGAGCTGGAGCTGGATCCGCGCATCTACCGCCGGCCCAACTCGACCGCGCTCGCCGCGACGATCCTGGCGACCGTGCGCGCCGCGGCGGACCAGGCCATCGCGAAGACCCAGGAGATCCTCGACCGCAAGCTCCCCGCCGAGCTGCGCAACCGGCCCGGCCGCGGCATGGACATGCGCAGGTTGATGCGCAGCCACGACGCCGACCTGAAGAAGACGCTCGATGAGGAGGGTGACGATGTCGACCTACGTTAGCGTCAACGGCAGTCCCGACGAGGTCAGCGGCGTCGGTGCCCAGCTGAAGGCCAAGGCGGACGCGCTGAACGCGAGCGCGCAGGGGATCCTCGCCGACATCCAGGGCAAGGAGGCCGGCGCGCCGTGGGGCGGCGACCGGACCGGCCAGGACTTCTACAACAAGCAGTACCACGTCATCCCGAAGACCGAGGGCGGCGGCGACCCGGCGCCCGGTACGCCGTACGCCGACGAGGCGCTCAAGGACAAGCTCCTCAACGCCGGCGACAATCTGGCGAAGATCGGCAACGGGATGATCGACGCGATGGTCGGCTACCAGAGCGTCGATACCACGAGCGCCATCGATCTGTCGAAGGTCAAGGACTCCTGACCGTGGCCGGCCCGACCTGCCGGCCGCTCGCCGCTTGCTGGGGTACCCGTGCCCAATAACGGGGTCGGCTCGGCCATCGACGGCGTACTCGACAGCTTGATGCACTTCTTCCGGGAGTGCGAGCACTGGGTGCCCGTCGTCGGCCCGGTGCTCGAGATGTTGATGGACATCCCCGAGGGCCGCGAGCTGGACATGTACGACCTGGCCGACAGCTACGGCCAGGCCGCCAAGCTCTACACCGACCACCTCAAGGAGGTCGCGCCGTACCTCAACGACCTGTACGAGTACTGGGGCGGGGACGGCGCGGCGCAGGCGGCGGCGACCCGGCTGCAGGAGTACATCGACCAGGTCGGTGCGGACGCCGACGGCTTCTCCGCGATGCAGACCGCGGTGCTCACCACCGCGCAGGGCATCGAGGCGACCAAGATGATGGACGTCCTCAACCTGTTCATGCTCGCCCAGGCCATCATCGAAGTGATCATGACGATCATCGAGACGTTCGGCCTGTCCTCGATCGGTGCCGGGGTGGCCATCGCGGCCTGCCGTACGGCCATCAAGGAGGCGATCGAGCAGCTGTGGAAGCAGATCGCCGAGGCCGGGTTCAAGGGCATCTTGAAGATGATCGGCAAGGCCCTGCTCGACCTCGGCGAGGCGGCGCTCAAGCGGGGCTGGGAGTTCGCCAAGTTCACGCTCTACAGCAAGGGCGCCATCATGGGGATCCAGACCCTGGAGGGTCACGATCCCTGGTCCACGTTCAATCCGATCTCGTTCGCGAACGAGGTGGTCAACAGTTTCCTCACCGGCGCGCTCGGTGGACCGCTGGGCAAGCTGGGCGGCCACAACGCGGTGAGCGAGGCGCTTTCCATGGGCGCCGGCCAGTACCTGGACAACCTGTTCAAGCTCAACGTCGAGAACAAGCTGTTCGAGGCGATGGGCCTGCAGGACTGGGCGGCCAAGAACGGGCTGTGGGTCGACCCCAAGCAGTTTTCGCCGTGGGAGGGCGTGGCGACCGGCGCCCTGTTCGGCGCGGTCATGGGCGCCAAGGGCATGCGCGAGGGCATGCGCGACATGGTGATGAACTACGAGGCGGCCCGGGGCGAGCACGCCCTGCTGGGGGAGAACCGCGCAGGGCTGCAGGACAGCTCGCTCGGCCAGGAATCCGGGCTGACCGACGTGGCGAATCTCGGCACGGTCGAGGGCGGCGAGCAGGGCGCGGGCGGGGAGGCGAACGCGCCGCTGGAGTCGGGCTTGACCCAGGGCGGCCTGGGGGAGCAGGGCCGCGGCGAGACGCAGCCGTCCATGGTGGGCGACCGGGGCCAGCAGACCGGTACCGGCGGGGGCCAGTCGCGCGGGAACGAGCCGGGTACCGGGGCGGGCCGCGGCCGGGAGGGGTCCACCTCGACCTCGTCCTCCTCGGAGTCGAGGTCGTCCGAGTCGGCGTCGTCGGGGTCCAAGGGCTCGACGGAGTCCTCGTCGCCCTCGTCAACGGCGGAGTCCTCGTCGTCTTCGGAGTCGAGGGGTTCGACCGAGACCGCGTCCACTGTGGAGAGTCGGGGCGCGGCCGACTCACCGTCCACTGTGGAGGACCGTGGGACGGAGCAGGCGCGGGGCTCCGAGCAGCCGGGTACCGAACAGCCGGGTACCGAGCAGCGGGTGTACGCCGAGCAGTCGGCCGCGGAGCAGCGCGGTACCGAGTCGCACGAGGAGCAGCAGGCGCCGGTCGCGGAGCAGGGCCGGGGGGCGGAGACCGGCGACCGCGGCGCGGAGACGACCGGCCGGAACGAGTCCGGCGGCCGGCTCGACGAGGGCCGGACGCCGGAGTCGAAGGCGCCCGAGTCGCAGGCGCCCGAGTCCAAGGTGCCCGAGTCGAAGGCGCCGGAGTCGAAGGCGCCGGAGCCCAAGGCTGGCGAGTCGAACACCGATCCCAAGGCCGGTGAGACGAAGACCGGTGAGGCCAAGAGTGGAGAGTCGAAGACCGGCGAGACCAGGACCGGCGAGGAGAAGCCCGGCGGCGAGACCAGCAGCGGCGGCGATACCAAGGGCGGGGACCGGTCCGGTACCAGTGAATCCGGCAGGGAGTCCGGCAAGAGTGAGAAGCCCCGCTGGGATCGGTTCCGCGAGCGCCTGAACGAGCGCCTGGAGGCGAAGTACCGCGAGCACTACGACGCGGCCTACGACCGCGCGGTGTCGAAGCGGTTCGGCGGAAACGAGCGCGGCGAGCCGGTCAAGCTGACGCCCGACATGGTGCAGCGCGCCCTGGACCGTCCCTCCAGCGAACTGGACCCGCAGGGTCAGCGGCTGAAGGACTTCATCGAGCAGCATTTCAGCACCGAGAAGATCGGCGAGAACGGCGAGAGCACCCGGGAGCCGCTGAGCCAGGATGACATCGCCGCCCGGCTGAAGGACCTGCGCAACTCGCACGTGCCCCAGGTGACCGTCTTCGCCTTCGTGCACGACAAGGTGCTTTCTCCGCTGCGGGAGTTCGGCGAGGGCATCCGGGAACGCGGCCTCGAGCGCGGCGGCGGGGGTGAGCGGCCCACCGAGGCTCCGGGTGGGCGGGGCGAGGAGCCCACGCCGACCGGCGGGCACGGCGACGAGCAGTTCGCGGAGGAGCCGAAGGGCAACGAGCCACCCGGCGGTGGCGAGTCACCAGGTGGCGGGGACCCGCCCGGCAGCGGCGGTCACGAGCACACCGGGGGTGGCGGCGAGCAGCACCACGACCCGACCCAGCACCACGAGCCGGGACAGCAACACGACCCGTCTCAGCAGCACCACGAGCCGACCGCGAAGGAGCTGGAGCAGCAGGCCCTCGACAGCCTCAACCCGCACGACCGGGAGGCCATTCTCAACGCTGTCGGCGAGCACACCGTCGAGCTGGCCACGGAGGTCCGCACCACCCTGCGGGACCTCGCGGACAAGCTGGACCGCCAACTGCACCCCGAGGGCGAGCCAGTCGAGCTGAACCCGGACGGCTCGAAGCCGCCGGACCACGTGCAGATGGTCGGCGAGAAGTACATGGTCAAGGGCGCCGGCTCCCTGGCCCGGAAGTTCCTGGGCGAGGTTGCGGAAGCGAGGGTGTCCGGTGACCGGCCGCCGACCGTGGAGGAGTTCCTCGACAACGCCAACGACATAGTGCGTTTCTCGATGCAGGTCCCGACCGAGGGATACACGGGCGAACGCGTGCTGTCCGTCCTCGAGGACCTGAACACCCAGGGGTATCGCGCCGAGAACGGGGCCGAGATCGACCCGCAGGAGGTCGCGAAGAACTTCTGGCGTGAGGGCAACCGGTTCTACGGCCTGAATGTCACCCTTCGAGAGCCCTCGACACGGCACCTCATGGAACTCCAGTTCCCCAGCGAGCGCTCATACGAGGCGGGCAAGCTGACGCACGACTTCTACGAGATCGTGCGGCAGGACAGATTCACGCCCGAGGAGCGGGTCAACGCGTTCCTCGAGATCATGCGCGTGAACAAGGAGTTCGAGCTACCCACGAGCCTGCCGCCGGACCTCAATGGTTTGCCGGAGGCCAAGTACACGAGCTTTGCCGACTGGGCCGCGAAGGATCCGGCGCTCTGGGCCGACTACAAGCTAACGCTGGCGCAGCGCGGTGAAACGTTCCAGCAGGTGACCGGCAGATACGATCTGGGCGTCGAGGACTTCCCTCGGGCGGAGAAGGTGGGGCTGTTCGATGAGCCAGGAACCGTTCGGGTACTGGGCGATCCACCCGGCGGGGGAGCCGACCTCCGCGTGGACGGGCCTGATCTGCAACGAGTACAGCAGGGGACCCTTCCGAGCGGTGATCTGGGATCACTTCGAGAAGAAGTGGGCGTTCAATCCGAGGGCCGCGGCTCCGTTCCTGTTCGACTTCGAGAAGATGGACCGGAGTACCAAGATTTCCAGGGCGGAGGCGGAGAAGCTGGCGCTGGAGAGCTTCAGGGTACCGCTGCCGAGCGAGGAGGAACTGCACCGGATCTGCGAGGAGGGGGATCAGGCGGAGAACGCGACTCCCTGACGCCGAAGGGCGAGCAGCCGCACATCCCGGAGCAGCCGGGCGGTGCGCCCGACACCACCCAGCACCACGATCCGACCCAACAGCACGACCCGACCCACCAGCACGAGTCCGGGGACCAGACCGGGCACGAGGGCGACATGTTCACCGGCGGCTCGATCCGGCCGCGGGATGACGTCCAGGCGTGGGACTGGGCCGAGGACGCCTATGACCACTTCCGCTCCGACGACACCGACATCGCCCAGATCGCCGATCATCTGTCCGATGTGGAGCGTCCCGACGGGCGCACCGGCTTCAGCGCCGACGAGATCGCCCAGATCAAGCGCCACCTCATGGAGGAGGAGCACCCGCTCGACGACTACAACGGCGCTACCGTCGAGCGGCAGTTCGACGCCGACCCGGACATCGCCGAGGCGTGGATCCGGCTGCGCGAGGGCCGGCCGCTGGAGTCGGACCTGGTCCTGCTCGAACACGAGCTGACCGAGTCCAACTACTTCCACGAACACCCCGGTGCGACGTACCGGGAGGCGCACGAGTTCGCCAACCGCAGCCACAACTGGGCGCAGACCCGGCCCGGTCGCACCGGCGAGAATTACGAGCACGGCGGCGAGGACCGGCAGAGCGGCGCCCGGACGACCGGCCCGCGTGACGGGCACAGGCCCGGCCGGCCCGAGGCGACCGAGACCGAGGCGCAGGCCAAGGAGCGGGAGATCCTGCAGAGCCTGGAGCCCGGGGTGCGCCAGGCCATCGTCGACGCGGTCGGCGAGCCGACCCAGAAGCTGGCCCGCAAGGTGATGCGCGAGCTGCTGGACATCGCGAAGGAGTTCAACCAGTCGGTACCCCGCGAGGAGCGGCTGGTCACCAACGCGCACGGCGCCGAGATTGAGAAGAAGTTCTCCATGGTCGGCCAGAGCCACATGGTCAAGGGTGCGGGATCGCTGGCCCGCAAGTACGCCGACGAGCTTGCACTGGCCGACGCGGAGGATCGGCCGCCGCAGCCGGTGCAGGACTTCCTGGCCGGTACCAACGACATCGTCCGGTACTCGATGGCGGTCCCCGAGAACGCCTATACCGGCGAGCGGATTGTCGCGGTCCTGGAGCGGCTCAACGACATGCACTACACGGCGGCCGACGGCAGCCGGATCGACCCGGACCAGGCGGTGAAGAACTTCTGGGCCCGCGGGAACCGGTTCTACGGCCTCAACGTGACTTTGCGGGAGCCGTCCGGCCACCTGTTCGAGTTGCAGTTCCCGACCGAGCGCTCCTTCAACGCGGGGAAGCTCACGCACAAGGAGTACGAGGTCGTCCGCCAGGACGACTTCTCGATGCAGAAGCGGGTCGAAGCCTTCCTGCACATCCTTGAGATCAACAAGAACGCCGGCCTGCCGGACCACGTACCGGCCGACCTCACCGGCCTGCCGGACGCCAGGCATACCAGCTTCTCCGAGTGGGTGCGCAAGCGGCCGGACGAGTGGTCGGAGTACGAGCAGGAGCTCGCGGAGCGCGGGGAGACCTTCGAGCAGGTCGTCCGCCGGTACCATCTGACGGTCGAGGACTTCCCTCGGGCAGAGGAAGCGGGGCTGTTCGATGAGCACGGGTCGGTTCGCATACTGGGCGATCTTCGCGACGGAGGAACGGATTCCCCCGGCGACGGGGGTGTTCTGCGACGAGCTGAGCCGGGGTCCACTGCGGGCCGTCATGTGGAGCCGGGAGGCACAGACCTGGATCTTCAATCCAGGTCCGGCGGCGAGACTGCTCTTCGACGACCAACTGCAGGACCGGATCAGCCAGCTCACCCGGGAGGAGGCGGAGACGATAGCCCTGCAGAGGTACGGGGTGCCCCTGCCCAGCGAGGAGGAGCTGCACCGGATCTGCGAGGAGGGGGAGCAGGCGAGGGCGAAGGGCTGACGGCACAGCACGAGCATCAGGAGCAGCGACATGGCGAAACTGCTGGACTTTCAGAAGATCAGGGAGGACAGCAAAGAGGTCGAGTACATCTTCGGCTATCCGGAGATGAACCGGCATCTGGTGGTACAGAAGGCTTCCAAGGAGGGGACGCCGCTGGACGGGAGTCGGGACCCGGACTTCGCGGCGGTCTTCGTGAAGATCCGTCGGTACTACACGAATCTGGAGACCTGGCCGGAGAAGGGCAGCTACGCGGCCTGACCCGGCCCGAGGAGCCGGGCGCGTTGGCTCCGGCCCACCGGCTGTTCGACTGGGTACGCACCCGGCTGGGCAACCTGATGGGGCACGGCGACAACGTCGACCCGCAACAGGCGGCCCGCGACGCGGCCGAGAGGGCGCAGTACGAGGCGAGCGTCCGGTCCGCGCAGCAGCGGGTACATGCCTTGGTGGAGGGCGACCCGCGGGTACGCCAGTTGCGGCAGGAGGCCCGCAACGCGGAGTTCGACCGGCAGCGCGCCGAGGGTGAGCGGAGCGCGCGGCGGATCGACGCGATCAACGCGGGCAACGACGCCCGGCTCGCGCATGAGGCGGCCGAGAGCCTGCGTCAGCGCGCCGAGCGGCTCCCCGCGGACGATCCGCGTCGGGACGAACTGATCGAGCGCTCCCGGCGGATGGCGACCCAGGCGGCCCACCACGAGGCGCGCGGCCAGCAGGCCGAGGCCGCGGCGCGGCGGGCCGGGCAGCGTATCGCCGACGCACACAGCCGCATCGAGCGGGCCACCCGGGGCGCCAACGAGATCACCCAGGCGGTCGCCGGGCAGCGGCGCGGCCTGTGGCGCTGGGCCAACGTCGACGCCGAGAGCCAGTTCCGGATGGTGGGGCCTGGCCATCCAGGTCCGCGGGTCTCCGCGCTGACCGGTCGGGAGGTGCCGCCGCCGGTCTGGAGCAACCGCCCGTACGGGTCCGAGGGCGGCCTGCGCCAGGTGCTGCACGTCGACCAGGCGCGGCTGGAGCAGGCGCTGCGCGACGGGCACGGCGGGTACGTGCGCACGCCCGACCCGAAGGGCGGGTGGCTGCGGCTGCTCAACGCGTTCGGCCTGCCCGGCGACCCGACGCGCGGCCAGAACTGCCTGGACGCGGTCGCCTCGCTGTTCGACACCTACGTGCACGGCCGGCCCACGGTCGCCGCGCCGCGAACCTTCGACGGGTACCGCAACGGCAACGGCGGGGCGCCGGTGTTCGGCGAGCGGGGCGGCCCGGGCCGGATGGAGGACCTGACCGGCGGCCGGTACCAGGCGCTGGTGGGCGACCTGACCGGGCAGCGGACCGACCAGGTGGTCTCGAAGGTCGGCGCCGGCTTCGACCAGATCCACCAGCAGCTTGTCGACGGCGGCCACGGGTCCTTCGCGTCCATCATCACCGGCTGGCGGGGCGGCGGTTCGCACGCCTGGGCGGCGGTGAACCACGAGGGCGTCGTGCACTTCATCGACCCGCAGCAGGGCAAGGTGGTCATCGCCGAGCCGCACGGCGGCGGCCTGCGGTTCGTCGACCCGACCACCGGCCGTGAAGTGCCGCACCCGATCTTCCACCCGGCCGGAATCAAGGCGATGGACGCGCTGGTGGTCGACGGTCAGGCACGGCCGATGCCGTTCGGCGACCGGCCCGCGGGTGCCTGGAACGACCGGCCGCTGACCGCCGAGTACCTCGACCACCAGCCGCCGGACGTCCGCTCGGCGCAGACCGCGCAGGCCAGCCACCGCGCCGTACTGGCCGAGCGCAACCAGGCGGTCAGCGACGCGCACCAGGCGCAGGCGGCCCGCCAGGACGCGCTGCGGCAGGCCAACGAGGTGCAGGCGCACCAGGCGCGGGCGCGGGATGCTACGCGGCAGGCGGCCATCGAGCAGGGCCAGCGTGACGCGGCGTGGGACCAGGCCAACCAGCAGCGCGCGCTCGCGTCCCGGCACGACGAGGCGGCCCGGCACTACGCCGAGCGGTTGCAGCAGGGCGGCAGCCCGCAGGAGCTGCACGAGGCGGCCACCCACGCGCAGCAGCACCGGGCCGCCGCGGACCAGGCCCGGGTACAGGAGACCGGGCTGCGCAACGAGGCGTACCGGCACGAGAGCGTGCGGCAGCAGGCGGAGGACGCCCAGCGGTACTGGGAGAACGAGGCGACCCAGGCGCTGCGGCGGGAGGTGACCGCGACTCGGGCGGCGGACTGGTTCGAGCAGCAGGCGCGGGTACACGAGCAGCAGGCGCGGGTGCTGGAGTCGCGGTACTCGCAGCACGCCGACCGGGCCGCCGACGACCACGACCAGCAGGCCACCCGGTACCGGCAGGAGGCGACCCGGTACCAGCAGGAGGCCGCCCGGTATCAGGCGGGCGATCCGCCGCAGGAGTCCGCCGACCGGATGCGTCAGCACTTCGAGCGGCTCGCGCGGTCGGCGGAGCAGGCGCGCGACGGGTACCGCACGGCGCACCGCCTGGAGGAGTCGGCCCGGCAGCACGACCGCGGCGCCGAGCAGCATGAGCAGCAGGCCGAGGCGTGGCGGCGGCACGCCGACCACCAGGAGCGCCTGGCGACCGAGCACGAGCAGGCCCGGGCGCAGGAGGCGGCGCGGGCGCGGGCCCGTTTCGAGCGGGCGGACGAGCTGCGCAGCGCGGCCGACGAGCTGACCGCTCGGGGCGGGGCGGAGGACGTGGTCCACGCCGCGGAGTTGCGGCGGCAGGCCGACGAGGTGGAGCGGGCCGGCGAGCAGCACCGCGCCGGGGCGGTGGCCCGGCAGCAGGCCCGCGATACGGCGACCGACGAGGTGCGGCGGGCGCGGCAGATCGCGCAGGCTGCCGACGCGGCGGCGGCGGCCGAGCGGGCCGCCGCGGCGAACGACCGGCAGGCCGCCGCGAACTGGCAGCACAACGCGAAGGTGTGGCACGACCAGCTGCGCGGCGGGCGCTCGGTCGACCCGTCGGCGGACGACGGCACCAGGCCGGAGTTCCGCCCCGAGGCCCTGCGCGACGGGCACCTGCGGGCTCGGTACGACGCGTTGACCGACCCGAGGGCGCGGGCCGCCTTCGAGGCCAAGTTCCACCAGGCGCGCGGCGACGAGGACCGGCTGACCCGGGCGCTGGAGGGCATGCGCGCGGGCGCGGAGGCACGCGGCCACACCCTCGAGCACGCGCTCGTCGAGCAGCACGAGCGCGACCTGCTGAAGCAGGCGGCGCAGGCCGCGATCCCGGAGCCGCCGCAGGACGTCAAGCGGGAGATCCAGGCCCAGCTCGACTATGTCGAGGCGGTACGCAACCGGATCGAGTCCTATGTGAGCCGGCACCCGAAGGTCGTGGGTACCGACCGGTGGCTGCGTACCATCGAGCACGAGTCGACGCAGCTGTCCAAGGAGTTGCGCGGCGAGAACAACCCGTCAGTACAGAAGGCGCTGGACCGGGGCAACAACGTCCGGGGCGTCGAGTCGGAGATCGCGCTCGCCGAGCGGACCCGCAACGTCACCGAGGTGGGCAAGCCGGTGACCGTGAAGCTGGCCGACGGTACCGTGCTGAAGACCGACGTGGACGTCGTGGCCGACAACGGCAGGCGCTGGATCTGGCGGGATTCCAAGGACTACCACAGCTTCGGGGTGGACAGCTCCGACTATAAGCACGCCCGCGACCAGGTGATCCGGCAGCTGCGGATCCTGCTGTCCGGCGAGTACCACCGCGACGGCGGCCCGCCCCGGCTGGAGTGGCATTTTCCGCGCGGCGTTGACGCGGCGGTGGCGGACGGCCTGGAAGGGATCCGCGTCACCGATCCCGTTACCGGCCGGCAGTCCCGCACCCACATCTACGTCGTCGGTGACCGCCTGGTCGGCGGCGAGCGCCTGCCCGAGCCCCCTGGAGCGCCCGGCGCGCGGGCCGAGGAGCCCGGTGGCGCGGGGCCGGATGCTGACCGGCCGGAGCTGACCGGAGGCGAATTCGAGCGGCCGGTTTCCGCCATCCACAGTGGACACGATCCCGTGCTCATGTTCCGGGACGCGACCGGCGAGGAGTTGGCGGAGCTGGGTGTCGGCCGCGCCACCCTGGCCGATCTCGGCTTCCCCGATGGCGAGGGCCTGAGCCCGGAGCTCCGGGCGGTGTACGAACACGCCCTGCGCCAGACGGCCCTGCTGGACCCGCATGAGATCCGGTTCACCCAGCGCAGCGTGTCCGCGCAGACCAGCGACGGCATCGCCGCCGACGAACTGGCCACCCTCATGCGGGAGTCGGGCTGGCGTGGCGGGCCGATACACGCGGTGCGGTGGGGCGACGGGTCGCTGTCGAGCTTGGACAACCGGCGGCTGCGGGCCGCGCTGGATGCCGGCCTGGAGCGGATACCCGTGGTCGTGCACCGGCCGGGCGAGCACCTGGCCGACTGGCCGCACGACTGGACCCCGGAGCGACAGGCCAAGAACGCCCTGCTCGGGGAGGTCCGGGAGTTGTCCGACGGGCGCTGGGCGGTCGGCGGCGACGAGGGGCGGGTGGTCTTTGAATCGGGCCGGGTACCGCGGACGTACGGCGAGATCGCGGTGTTCCGCGCGGCCGACCAGCGCAGTCTGCTGCCCGGGCACCTGTTCGGTGCAGACCGGCCGCCGGTCCTGTTGGAGAAGCCTCCGCCGGCGCGGTCAGAACCGGTACTCGACACAGCCGAACGGGCCGCACTGCATAGCGCGGTTCGGGACGCGGAATCCGCGGCGCAGGCCGTTCGCGACCGGTTGGAGACCGTGGCGACCTCGGTGTCCGGACGCCTGCACCTGACCGAGCCGATCGAGCTGCGCGGCGTCGACCACCAGGTCAAGGACTTCGAGTCGCTGGCCCGCAAGTACCACGACGAGGCGAAGATCCTCGGCCGTGGCGTCCGCGACTTCCTGGAGACCGTCAACGACACGGTGCGGTTCTCGCTGCGGCTGCCCGAGGGCGGCCGGTACGCCGAGACACTGGTACGCACCCTCGAGGAGCTCCGGCGCGAAGGCTTCGAGATCGTCGAGGCGAAGAACTTCTGGCTCGAGGGCAACCGCCACTACGGACTCAACGTCACGGTGCGCGATCCGCACGACGGGCTGCTCGTCGAAATCCAGTTTCCGACCGACGCCTCCTGGCGCGCGAGTAACCACACCCACAATCTGTACGGGGTGGTCCGCCGCGGTGACGAGCTGGCGGCCAGGCAGGTGCACGCCTACCTCTCGATCCTCGAGGTGAACAAGCGGTTCGGGCTGGCAGACGCGGTACCGGACGGGTTGGCCGACATCCGGCCCCCCACCGACCGCGGCTTCGCGGACTGGGCATCGCGCCATCCGGACGTCTGGCGCACGTACAAGAATTGGCTCGCCGAGAATGGTCTGCGGTTCGCGGACGTGGTCGAGGAGTTCCACCTCGACCGGACCGACTTCCCGGTGCGGGGCGACGTCGAACAGGCTCTGGAGGCGGCGGATGTTGAGCTACTACGTGATCTACGACAAGGAGGCGGGTTCGGCCCCGCCGCGGGGGATTATCGTGCTGGAGACCCGTTCGGGCGACGCGTTGATCTGGAACCACCAGTCGAAGGCGTGGCAGTACGACCCGCAGACGGCCCAGCGCTTCATCTTCGACGACCGGAACCTGGAGCGCCTGGAGGTGGTCGACCGGGATACGGCGGAGCGGGCGACGATCCAGGTCACCGACCAGGAGCCGCTGCCGGACGAGGACACGATCGCCTGGATCTTCCGCTGGAAGGGCAGTCCTCCGCAGGACGAGGACCAGAGCTAGCGGATCCGGGATCCGGCGGCGAGGATCCGACCCAGCCGGGCGGACCGCCGGGTGAGCACCGGCCTGGCCTGGACTTCCGGACCGCCGAGCCTCCGCTGCCCGACGCCCTTCCGCACGACCCGAACGCCGTCTTCGCCGACCTGCGCGAGCAGTGCGCCGGTATCGCCGACGAGCAGCTGCGCCTGGCCGAGTCGCTGATCGGGGACGGGAAGTACTGGTTCGCCAAGGTGTACTACCACGTCACCGCGCACGAACTGCAGATGATCGACGAGGGTCGGTACACCTATCCGATCATGAAGATGCAAGAGGTCGTCGCGTTCCACGAGACGTACAAGGTGAATCTCGACGCCTGGATGAGCGGGCGGCGCGAGGAGGTGGAGCCGAACTGGCGGCTGGCCTTCCAGGCCGCCGAGGATGCGGTCGGCCAGTGGCGCCCGCTGCCCAGCCTGCACGTGATGGACGCGCTGCTGCCGTCGATGCAGGCACACATCCGGTTCGACCTGCCCCGGGCCATCGCCTCGGTCTATGAGCACTTCTACGCCGACTCCGGTGTGCCGTTCGACACGTTCAAGCGCGACTTCGACCGGATGCAGCCGGTCTTCGACGAGGCCAGTGCAGCACTGCGCCCGGAGATCGTGGACCGCACGTTCGTCGGCGACCCCGGCCAGTACGGCTTCGTCCAGGACCATGGCTTCAAGTTCATCTTCGACGTGCCCCGGGAGCGGCTGCACGCCTGGGAGAAGGCCGCCTGGATCGTGTCCGGCCATGAGGCTGGCATCACCGACCAGGACGAGATGCAGCAGCGGCTGGCCGACTACAGCCGGGCCCACCACCCGTTCAGCGGGCGCGGTGCCTTCAAGATCGGCGGTACCCGGGTCGACGGGTACGACTGGAACGACCAGCCCGGCCTCGGTGGACCGCCGGCGCACCAGGGGGGCGGTCATCGTGCACGGCCGGCCGAGCTGCTCGACGCGGACTCGCAGTCCCGCTGGGCGAACCACGCCTACGAGCTGTTCCGGTCGGACAGCGCCGACGTCGCGGAGATCGCCGCCAACGTGGCGAACGTGGTGCGCCCGGACGGCTCCGTGGGCTTCAGCCTGGACGAGATCGCGCAGGTGAAGCAGCACGTGCTGGTCGACCCGCACCGGCTGGACGTCTACGACGAGCATGGCGACGTGGTCGGCCACGAGGTCCGCCAGTTCGACCCGGATGCCGATATGGCCGAGGCGTGGATCCGGCTACGCCGCGGCGAGCCGCTGCCGCAGGACGTGTTGCTGCTGGAGCATGAACTGCGGGAGGCTCGGTACCTGGAGGAGCACCCGGACGCGACGTACGCGCGGGCGCATGAGCACGCCAACGAGCGGTACAACTGGGAACGTACGATTCCGGAACGTACCGGCGAGACCCTGGCACCGTGGGAGCACGAACATGGCCGTTCTGCAGCGTTTCCGGAAGGTCCGGGAGACGGACCAGGAGGTGGAGTACCAGTTCGGGTACCCGGAGATGGACCGCTCACTGACCATCGACAAGCTGGAGCGCCGGTACAGAGTGGCGGACGGCACGGAGGACCACGCCAGCCGGGCGGTGCTGAGCCGGGTGACGGCGCGGGCGACGACCGAGGGGGCCTGGCCGGGCGGGGGCGCGGTTCAGGCCTGACCGACGCCTCGTCCGACGGCGCATCGGCTCATCCGGACCTGTCGCGGGGTTCGTCGACGCCGGGGCACAGGTCCGGAAGCGACGGCGCGGATCGAGCCGTCCACGTGGTCGCCGAGCGGCTCCACCTCACCGATCCGCACGCCCTGTCGGCCCTGACCGAGGCCTACCACGTGGCGTCCACGTACACCGCGCCGTTCATCGTCGACATCGCCCACGACATTGTGGCCGACCTCAAGGCCGACATCGCCGTGGACCCGGGTGCGGTCGTCGTCTTCGTCGGACGGGACGGACACAGCCTCGCGGTCGCGACCGAGCAGCTCGAACCGGAATTCTTCAGGGAACACTGCAAGGAGGTCGTCCTCTCCCGGGCCGTGGTCGAGTCGGCGGTTCAGGACACCGAGCGCAACCTCGGCGCCCGGTACCCGCAGCTCGCCGACTTCCGGCAGGCCGCCGGCAAAGTCGCCGGCGACCCCACCGGCTCCATGGACGTGCTCACCCGCTACCTCAACGCCCGCGGGGTACCGGTTGGCGAAGACGGCAGCCACGTGATCCTGGTGGACACCAGCTACAAGGGCACGGTGCAGGAGTTGCTGGCGGCGCTCTATCCCGAGACGAGGTTCCAGGGCCGCTACGCCTTCTTCGGTGAATCGCCGTCCGACCCCCACCCGGGAAGCAAGACCGGGTACGCCGTGCACCTGGACGCAGTGCACGGAGGCGGCCGGCCGCTCGCCGACCTACCCGTCGATCCGGCGCTCACCTTCGCGCACCAGGACGCGATCGGCAGCATCGAGGAGACGCTGCACGGCAGCATGGGCAGCCCGCGTGGCTTCGGCGCCGACGGAAGGCCGCTGCAGCAGCCGCAACATCTGGAGCCCGACCAGCTCAAGGGACTGAACCCCACAACGGTGGCTTCCGGGTACGTCGACCCGTTGGTCCGCGAAGCAGTGATGGACATCAACCTGATCGCCGTGCACGACGTGGCCGCGCACGCCGCCGCGGTCCGCGACGCCGGCGGCGACTGGCGGGCGGAGTTGGATGCGGGCGCGAGTGCGTTCCGGCAGGAGATCAGGAACTGGATTTCCGGCTCCGACCGGACCGATGCGCAGTTCTCCGAGATCATGAGCTCGTTCGTCCGACGTCTCGACAAGTCCCTGGTGGCCAACCTGTCGGACCTTCTTCGCCGGTCCGGTCTGGACCAGGTCCAGACCGACGCGATCTGGCGGCAGTATGGTCAACTCGGCACGATCGCGGAACGCCGGGCTTTCGTCGAGAGCCTGGCGGCCAGCGACAAGGGTTGGAGGAGCATGTCGTGACGCAGTCCCCGTGGGACGACCTTGCCGCCGAGCGGGACGGCGTGATCGCTCGGGCGAGGCGCTACGCCGATCTGGGGTTGGGCGTGCACGCCGACATGCTGGCCGCCGGCGGACCGGTACCGGGACTGGTCAGGTCCACCCCGTTGATCATTGACACTGACGTGGGCGGCGACCCGGATGATGCCGTGGCGCTGATCGTCGCCGCCACGGCCGTGCCCACCCTGGCGCTCGTACTGACCTGCGACGAACTGGACGGCGAGCGCGCCCGCCTCGCGCGGTACCTGCTCGATCTGGCCGGTCGGCCCGAGGTACCGGTGGTGGCCGGCCAGCAGGCGAGCCAGCCGCCGCTGTTCAGCGCCGAGGGACTGGTGCCGGCCGCAGTACCGAAGCAGCGCGACGACGTGCTCGCCGCGGTCGACGCGGTCTGCGCCGGCCGCGGCCCGGTGCGTTGGGTGGGCATGGGTCCGATGTCCAACCTCGCACGAGTACTGACGGTCCGGCCGGACCTGGCGTCCCGGATCGTGTTGACCCAGATGGGCGGTGCCGTCAACTACCGGCACCCGGACCGGGCCGAGCACAACATCCGGCTCGATCCGCAGGCGGCGCGCGACGCACTCGCACTCGTGCCGCAGCCTGGGCTGGTCACCTCGGACGTGACCTTTCGCGAGGAGATGGAGCTGAGGCCGGACACCTCGGGCTACCGGCATCTCACACATCCACAGGCGGCGCCCTGGGCGCCGGTTCTGCGTTCCCATCTCGACAGTTGGTTCGCCAGGCACCATCCCAGCTCGATGCAGCACGACGCCCTGACGCTGTCGGCGGCGCTGCAGTTGCCGTTCGTCGACTTCGGCCAGCGTCGGGTCGCGTTCGACGAGATCGGCCGCATGACGGTGCTGAGCGGTCCGGGCAGCGAGGCGGCCGGCACTCTCGCCTTTGTCAGCAGGCGGGCGCACTACGGACCGTTCCAGGACTGGCTTTCCCGCCACCTCGCGCCACCCGCATGAGCGTCTCGGGCCGGGCGGGCAAGCGGGTCGAGCCGCCGCAAGACAGCTGAGCCCATCCGGCGGGCGCCGGTAGGATCTGGTCGGCGGGAGGCGGCTGCCTTTCCGCGTCGCTTCGTCATGGGGGAGGCCACGATGACGGCCGGTACGGACATGATCACCGCGGCGGTGAGCGCGGCCAGGGCCGATGACCTGGACGCTCTGCGGCGGCTGGTGGACTGGCCGCTGACCGGCGCCGCCCAGGTGGCCTCGGCGCTTGCCGGCGTCGACGAGCGGGACCGGCCGGAGGCGGCGGCGGGTGGCCTGGGCGAGTTGGCCGGGGCGGAGCGGAGCACCGAACTGGTCGAGGAGGTTCTGCGGCCGGTCGCCGCGGTCCTCGCCGGGGCGCGCGAGATACGGGTCGCCGAGCCGGTGGAGCAGGCGGCGGTGCTGGCGGCGCTGCGGGTACCGGAGGTGCCGGTGGGCCTGCCGGGCGAGCAGGTCGCCCAGTTCGACCGGCTGCGAGCGCGGGCGGCGCGGCTGAGCGAGGTGTACGTGGTGAGCGGCGACGCCGGCCAGCTGAGGCTGGTACGCGCGGCGGACAGCGAACAACTCGTCCTTCTGCTGGACTGACCACGCGCGCGGGTACGCCGTCCAGCAGAGCTGGCCGACTGGTCGGGTACCGTCCGATGTGGACAGTACCGGTAGGGCACTACAAGACGGCGTGACGCACGAGAACTGGCTGCGCTGTGGGCCGGATCGCCCGAGGACTGACAGTTCCACCCGGCCCGCAGCGACGTTCCGTCCGGGAGCGGACGCGGCGCGGCGGATGACGATCCATGTCACCCGCCGCCCTCGAGCTACCGGCTCGTGTCCACTGTAGACAGCGCGCGCAGCTCGGCGGCCCGGGCGGTGGGCAGCACGCCGAAGCGGGCCTCCTCGATCCGGGCCCGTGCGTGCGCGTTGGCAACCGCGAGCATGCGGACCGCGAGGGGCTCCCCGGCCAGTGCCGCCGCCCGTCGCGCCGCGCCGGGGCCGTCGACCTCGCCGGCGCGGGGACGGGCCGACTCCGCCAGCGCCCACGCCGCTGCGTAGCCCAGCGGCGGGTCGCCGTCGATCAGCGTGTCGCCCTCGCCTGGGCCGCGGGCGGCCAGCAGGGAGGCGGCGAGCAGGTCCGCATCCGCGCCCGGCAGCGACCGCAGGGTCTGCTCGGCTACCCGCCACGCGACGAGGTAGTCCGGCCAGGTGTTGTCGGCCAGCCGGCGGCGGTAGGCGGCGGTCACCGCCGGACCCAGGTCCGCGCGTACCGGCTCGGGCAGCAGTGCCTCCAGGGCGTCACCGACCGGTACTCGATTGGACGGCCGCCAGCCCGGTGGCAGCGGGTACTCCCGGTGGGTGTCCACATAGGACTCCAGTACCCCTGGGGACAGGTCCACCGGGTGCACCTCGCGGGTCACCCGGTCGACGATCCAGCCCGGCTCGAGGGGCGGTACCGGCTCGGGGTCGCCCGGGTACGTCGGCCTTCGCGGGTAGTCATCGGGGGAACCGTTCCACCGCACCCGGTACACGAGTTCCACGCCGTCCACCGTGAAGTCCGCGTCCGTGGCCGTGGCCAGCCCGTACCCCCCGGAGGCGACGACCAGGGCGACCGCCTCGGCGGGGCTGCCCACCGGCTCGGCCGGTGGTGCGGCGGTCCACGGCGCGGGCGCGGCCACCGGCAGCCCGGCCGGCAGCCCGTGCGCGAGCAGCGCCAGCTCGGCGGCGTCGAACGGCCGGGCGGTGCCCATCGACAGCGCGGCCACCTCGGGTGTGGCGGCGGCCGCGTACCGCACGAGGACCACCGCGGCGCGCAGCTGCGGCGGGAGGGCGGCGAGCTGGCGGAGGTACCGGCCGCGGTCCTCGCCAACCGCCTCGGCCATCGAGCGGGCCTCCGGCGGGGCCATGGCCAGCAGCATGGCGGCCGTCCAGTCGGGTGGCCCGGGCGTCAGCAGCCGAGACCGCGCGCCGAGCAGGGCGTCGTCGAACCATGGCAGCATCGCGGTCGCGGCGAGCAGTTCGGTGTCGGCATCGACCAGCCGGGCAAGCCGAGCCGCGGCGCTCACGCCCACCCGTAGCAGCGCGCGGTGGTGCGGTTCGGTGACCGGGTCGGCGAACGGCTGGCCGTCCAGGGCGAGGCTCAACAGGTCGCTGACCGCCCCGTCGAGCCGCTCCCGCCCGGCCGGCGGCACGACCGTCCACAATGGACCGCGCTCCGCGGACCAGGCTGCCGCCGCGTCCGGCTCGGCCGCACTCACCATCGACCCTGACCGGTACCGGCGAAGACCAGCCGGCCGCCCTGGATCGGCAGTTCGTCGCGGTCCCCGCCCAGCAGCGGGGCGACGTTCTCGGCGAGCGGCTCGTTCAGGTACAGCAGGCCGAAGCCCTGGTCCACCAGGGCGCCCGCGTCCAGCGTGAGTACCGCGAACTCCTGGTCGGACACCAGCCGCAGCAGGTCGCGCGGCTGCCAGGTCTGGACGAAGGCCACCTCGAGGTCCGGGGTCAGCGCGGTGCACGCGTTGCGGAACGCCTGCGCCAGCGGGCTGGCACCGGGCCCGTCCCCGGCCCGCACCACCTCCTCCTGCTGCTCCTGGAAGGAGACGGCCTCGAAGGCGAGTACCAGCACGGTGAACTCCGCCAGGTCGAGCACGTGCGCCTCGCAGGGCAGCCCGCCCCACTCCACCTCGAGCCGCGCCGGGTCGAGGCCGGCCCTCGGCACGGTACCGATACGCAGCAGGGTGTCGGGAAGCCACGTGTACGGCAGGTTGGACGGGGTACGGGGCAGGAAGAACGCGGCGCCCACCGGTCGCTTGAGCGCACCGAGGCCGACCTGGTCCAAGCCGGCATCCTCGCCGCGCCCGGTCCACCGGCGACCGGGCCACCGCCCGTCGTCCGCCACCCGTACCGGCCGCCGCCCGAGTACCAGTGTCTCCACGGCCGCGTCGAGGCTGTCGCCGAGGAACCACTCGCCGACCGGGTCGACGGCGAACACCTGACCGAGGTGGTTCATCGCCAGTACCCCCTCGTCGAGCCCCTCGACGCCCAGCGGGTACAGGCCGGTGCCGAGGATCCTTCCCGCGTCCACGATCGCGGCCAGGTCCCGGGCGGCGGACACAGGGTCGATCGCGAACGGGCGCGGGTTCAGCTCGTCGCCGGGCCGGTCGGTACCGATGACGAGCCCACCGAACTCCTCCAGGGCCCGGTCGACGGCGGCGGAGCCGGCCGCGGTACCCCCGAACGGGCCCTCGTACAGGGCGACCGCGCGGCGGATGCTCGCCAGCGTGTCCTCGTCGAGTCGGCGGCCCGGGTACCAGCCGGCCGCGTCCAGGGCCGCCTCGACGGCCGGGCTGAACCGCGTGCTCATGACTCGCCGCCCGGTTCGTCTCCGGGGGCCTGCAGGCCGAAGCCGAACGCCCGCAGCAGGGCTTGGCAGGACACACAGGGCGGCACGGGCTCGCCGCCCAGCGGGTGGTCCGGCTCGCGTACCGCGTAGGTCACCAGCTCCGCGCCCCGCAGCAGCTCGGTGCGCACCGCCTCGACGGTCAGTGGCGGGGCGCCGGCCGCCCAGCGTCGCGTGTCCTCGGCGTGCAACAGGTCGGACAGGGCCGCCACCTCGGAGCACCGCTCGCCGCCCCGGTCGCGATGCCGGGTCGGCAGCCCGTCCAGCACCTCGCGCACCAGGATGTGAAGGTTGGGTTCGCCGTCGCCCTTCATGCTGAGGCCGCGGCGCAGCGAGCCGTCGGCCAGCGTCAGGTGGGTGACGTTGCGCGGGTACGGCGCGCGTAGCCGGTCGTGCCGGGCGGCGGCGAGCGGATCCCAGGTCAACGGCGCGACCGGGTGGTCCCGCCGGTACTCGCGGTAGAGCTCGACGACGCTCTCCACGGGCGCGGACGGCCAGTAGGTCAGCTCGCCGTTCTCCCGGTCCACCACGGCGCGACCGGCCCCCACGTCCTCGGCGCTGCCCAGCGGCAGGACGCGCCATACCACGTACCCGAGGTCGAAGTCCTGCACGCCGAGCTCGCGGCGCGCGCCCACCGGCTTGTCCTGGTCGACCCAGGACGCCGCGATCAGCCGTGCCTCCCACTCGTCGATCACGCGTACCTCCCGACGGACCGGCGAAGGTCAGCGTAGCCGACCGCGCCCGGGTAGCGGTGCAGGCGATAGTCTCTGGACGGATTCCGGCGCGCGGGGGGCAGCCGCGCGGGCGCCGGTACACAACGGACTCGCCCGGGGCGGAGGAGCTGGCGTGACGCGGCAGTGGCGACTGGCGTCGATGAGTGCGGTCCGGTCGTCGTCGCCGGTGCTCCTCAGGGTGCTCGGAGCGACCTCGGTCGCGGTGCTCGGGGCGACCTCGGTCGCGGTGCTCGGGGCGGCCGCGGTGATCGGGACGCCGTCCGCCGCGCTCGCCGCGCCGGCCGAGAACTGCCCGCAGCCCGCCGCCGAACAGGCCACGCCGTGGGCGCAACGGCTGCTGGGCGCCGACCGCGCGTGGTCGCTCAGCCGTGGCGGCGGCAGCCGCATCGCGCTGCTCGACTCGGGCGTGGACGCCTCCCGCCCGCAGCTGGCCGGTCGCGTCGAGCCCGGTTTCGACGCGGTCGCCGGCTCGGGGGCCGCCGACTCGGACTGCCTGGGCACGGGTACCGCGGTGGCCGGCGTGATGGTCGCCCAGCCGGTGCAGAACAACGCGCTGGCCGGGGTGGCACCCAACGCCAAGGTGGTACCCGTCCGGGTCGTGGCGGCCCAGGGCTTCGGGCAGGTGACCGTGGATCCGGGGGTACTGGCGGCCGGGATCGACTGGGCCGTCAACCAGAAGGTCACCGTCATCTGCGTGGCGGATCCGGTCTTCACCGACGATCCCCGGGTACGGGCGTCGGTCGCTCACGCGACCGACGCGGGCATCCCGGTGATCGCCGCGGTGGGGGATCGGGGCGACAGCAACGGCGGTAACCCCAAGCCTTACCCCGCCGGGTACCCGGGTGTGATCGGCGTGGGCGCGATCGATGTGAACGGCGCTCGGTGGCAGGCATCCGGGCACGGTTCCTTCGTCGATCTCGTGGCGCCCGGAGCCGGGGTACTGACCCTGGCGCGGGCGGGAGCGGCGACGGCCGCCAACGGTACCGGCGTGGCGGCCGGGTTCGTGGCGGCGAGCGCGGCGCTGGTACGGGCGCACTTCCCGGGCTTCTCGCTCGGCCAGGTCGCCGCGCAGCTCGACGCGACGGCCATTCCGGCCGCGGCCGGCCCGGGCAGCCAGGACCTCGGCAAGGGCATCGTCAACCCGTACGGCGCGCTGACCGACCTGGCCAGTGACGCCTCGCCGGTACCGCTGCCGGGCCTCGCGCGGCACCAGCCCAGCGAGGCCGAACTGCGCAGGGCGGCGGCCTGGTCGGGCAGCCGGACGCTGGCCACCACGCTGGCTCTCGTCGCGGGCGGCCTGATCGTCGTGGTACTGGTCGCCGCGCTCGCGATGCCGCACGGCCGGCGCCGCCGCTGGCGCGCCACCCTGCCCGCGCCGATCCCGCGCCGGCCGGAGCCCGAGGAGCCCGGCCCGCCGCTGCTGCTCTTCGACGAGCAGGGCCACTAACCGACGCCGGACAGACGGAAGCGCCGGCCCTGGGGCCGGCGCTTTCTCGACGATCGATCGGTCAGAACCGGGCGGCGGCCGCGGCGTCGGCCTGATGCATGTTCATCGCTGAGTTGCTCAGCTTCGCGGCGAGGTTCTGCAGCGTCTGGGCCATCTGGTCGGCGTTCGCGTGCCACTTCTGGCTGGCCGGCCCAAAGGCGTCCGCGCCCGCGCCGTGCCAGTCGTTGGCCAGCAGGTTCTGGAACGTCCGGTCCACCTCGGCGAGCGTCTCGTTCATCTGGCTGACGAACGTCGCGATCTGGCCGGAGAGGCTGTCGATCCCGTCGAAGTTGTAGACGATCGGGTTGCTCATCTCAGATCACCTCAGGTATCTACGAAAGCCGGTCGGGATAGGGCGTTCAGCCACGCAGGGCGTTCGCCACGCTGCCCGCGCCGGGCAGGTACTCGCTGGTGACCTTGCTGATCTCGTTCGCCGCGTCCTGGTCGGTGCTGCCGAAGACCTGGCCGGACTGGTTCACGTTGTCGGCCATCGTGTTCAGCGCCTCGAGAATGTTGCGCAGTTCCCGGCCCAGGTCGTTGGAGACGTTGCGGAAGGTCGAACCGGCGTCACCCTGGATGACGTGCGCCTGAGACTCGATCTCGTTGAGCAGGCGGGTCAGGTTGACGGTGATCGTCTCGCCCGCCTGGGTGGCGACCTTCGCCGCGTTGTTGAGCATCTCGGGCGTGACCTGTGTAACCACGCTCGCTTCACCTCGTTTCCTTCGGTGCCCCCGATGCCGGTGGCCATTCCCCATGGTCCCTGTCGGCGGTCTCCGCCAAGTCATACCTTACGGTCAATAGTCAAGCCAGGCTATCAATGAGTCGTACCTGTCGCGTTGACCGGGCGTACCGCGTCGGCCGGTGACAGTTCCGGCCCTGCGGGAATCCGCAGTACCAGGCCGCTCGGCACGTCGATCGCGGCCGATGGCTGGTACCCGAGCATCTGCAGCGCCGCGTCGGACGCCACCGCGTACCGGATGCCGAGGTCGGTCACCAGGTAGTAGGCGCCGCTGGATCCCGGCGCACCGACCGGTCGCACGATCGCGACCCGGCCACCCGGGACCACCACCCGGTCGGCCAGCGCGGTACCACTGTCCGAAGTGGACCCCGTCGGGGTACCGGCGCCCGCGTCGACGCTGCCGCCGGTGGTGACCGTGGCGGCGCCCTTCGCGTCGGTCGCGGCCACGCACAACGGGTCGCCGGGGTTGGGCTGGGCCAGCGTCGGCGCGTCCGTCGGTGGGGCATCGTCCCCGCTCGCGGCCGTCAGCTGACTGCTCTTGGGCGCCCTGGTCGCCTGGTCCAGCGGGATCGTGTTGGTGGCGTTGCCCTGCGCCTTGTAGATGACGGTCTGCACGGCGTTCAGCGCGGCCAGCCCGTCGTCGAAGACCAGGTAGTACTGCTGGACGGTACCGGTCTGCGCGGTCACCAGGTCGCCGACCTTCCGGCCCGGTACCTTCGTCGACGGCTGCCCCTTGCGGTCGCCGGCCGACAGCGTGTCGATGTCCGGGCCCTGTGCCAGCGCGCCCAGCCAGGCGTGACCGGCCTGGATCGGGTTCATCGCGCCGTACAGCGCCGGTACCACTGTCGACGCGTGCCTGATCTGGAACTTGCGGTCGTTCCAGATCAGGTAGGTGTTGCGGTTGGCCTGGTCGACGACTACCAGACCGTTCTTGCGGAGGTCGTGCCCGCCCGGCACCGCCGCACCGACCAGGAGGGTGACCGTCGTGTCCGCGCCGCCCGATCCCGGTACCGAGCACAGCGTCCACGGCAGCGCGAGCTGCTTGGCGGCGGCGGGCAGGGAGTTGGGCGCGCCGGGGATGCCCAGCGTCCCGCCGCGCGGGGTACCGGCCAGTGAGTTGGCCGGTTCGCGCAGGACGGGTGCGTTGGGCTTGCCGGCGGCCAGCAGGGCCGAGGCGTAGTTGAGCATCGGGTGCAGCAGGCCGTCCTGGTACAGGTAGGCCGCCCCGGTCTCCTTCTCGATGACGACCGTGCCGTCGGACTTCCAGCTGCTGCTGCCGCCCTTGGTGATGATGCCGACCACGCCGAAGCCCGCGCCGACCATCACGGCGATCATCAGCCCAGCGAAGACCGCGCCGATACCGCGGCGCAGCGGGGACTGCGCAGGGTCGGTCTCCCGCATGACGAACGCGGACACCACCCGCTGCGTGAGGAACTGGTAGGACTGCAGCTGGTCACGCCGCGATGCCATAAGTGCTCCCCCCGGCCGCCGCGCCGCTCACCCGATGGACGCGAAGCTGCTCTGCAGCGCGTGGTAGACGCCGATGACCGCGCAGGCGATCGGTACCAGCGCCATGATGGCCAGCACGTCGGCGATGTCGGCGAGCCGGCCCAGGTACGGCGATGGTGGGCGCCGGCTGTAGACCAGCGTGGCGGCCAGCACCAGGGCGGCCACCGCCAGTACCGCGACGACCAGCGCGATGCGCTCGGCCGCGGTGTGCGCGTGCAGGGTCAGCGCCGTGGCCAGCAGGGCGAGCGCGAGCGCGCCACTGACCAGCAGCGGTACCCGCTGGGCCGGGGTCGGGAACAGGCGCCCGCGCAGCAGCAGCGCGCCGGCCGCGGCCAGGGCGAGCAGCGGTCCGGAGACCCCGCCCCCCAGCGCGAGTGCGATGCTGCCCGCGCCCCCGACGACGGCCGCGGCGAGCAGCATGCCGGACAGCAGCTCGCTGGCGCGCGCCACGGCCGCGAAGACACCGGCGCGCGGCGGCAGCGGCTGGTCCTCGAGGATCTGTTCGGCCCGCTGCGGGAGCTGCGGGATCGGTAGCCGCCCGAGCCAGGTCGCGATCAGCGGGTACCCGGGAAGGAGCCCGATCGCCACGGTGACCGCGACCGCGGCCGCGCCCCGCGCGGACATCCCCGCGTAGCACAGCAGCGCGGACGCGGCTCCCCCGACGCCCACGCCGATGCCGGCGGCGAACACCCGCTGCACCGCGCCGACGCCGGTCATGCCGATGACCCCGAGCACCACCAGCGCGGTACAGCCCAGCAGCAGGTGCGGCGCGCCGAGCCGGTTCAGCGGTACCCCCGAGGGCGCGCTGACCACGAAGCCGCCCACCAGCGCGTAGAGCATGCCCGTGCCGGCCAGTACCGCGCCGGCAACCGCGTCGCCGCCAGCCCGGGACAGCACGGTACCGGCGATGGCCAGTAGCAGCGCGAAGGCCAGCGCGACACTGCCCGGCAGCCCCCAGGGCTCCCCGACGAGCAGTACACCGGCCAACCCGAGGCTGAGTACGACCGCGGTGACGGCGAGCCCGCAGCGCCGGGTCGCCTCGTTGCCCCAGGACCGGCCGGCCCGGCGGGCTCCGCTGGCGATCACCTCGACGACGTCGTCGTACCCCATCTCCGGCCAGTCCACCTGCGCCGGTACGAGTTCGAGAAGCTCACCGTCTCGTACGCCCTGGGACTGCAGGTTGCGCCCGGGCTCCAGCTCCGCACCGGTGGCGCGGCGCAAGGTCCAGCGCGCCTCCTCCTGGTCCGGGTCGGTCAGCTCCTCGCCGGCATGCCGGAGCAGGTGCGGCAGCAGCTCGGCGACCAGGGCGTTGTCCGGCAGCGCCACGTCGATGCGTCGCCGGGGCGCGGCGACGGTAACCCTGGCCAGACCGAGGCCAACCGGGGCCGTCACGCTGGTCACCTCCCACAGGGGCCGACTGGCACGCACCGCGCGACGCACGGCGGCTGAGGGCGCCAACCTAACACGAGCGTCCATGCCCGGCGGTCCGCAGTCCGGGCCGCGGCCGGCGGCATCGGCCACCGCGCCGGCAGCGCTTAGTATGGGCGCCACCGGGCGGAGCGTCGATGTCCGCGCGGTCGACCGGTTACCGGCGGGGGAGGGATGTGCTGTGGGTCTGGTGATCGTCAAGCGGCCACCGCGGCGACCCGCACCCGCGGTACCCACCGGCGAGGTTGTCCTCGATCCGCCGCCCGAGCTGCCCGGTGCCGCCGGCAAGGGCTGGGGCCGGATGCTTTCACTGATGCCAATGGCCGCCGGCACGGCCGCGATGGGCCTGATGATGGGAACCCAGCGCGGCGGCCCGATGGCCTACGTGGCCGGCGGCATGTACGGCGTCTCCGTGCTCGGCATGATCGCGACTCAGGTGGCCGGGCAGGCCGGCGGGCAGAGCAAGCGCGACATGGTCGAGGCACGCCGGCAGTACATGCGAAGGCTCAGCCAGGTACGCGCGCAGGTGCGCAACACCATCAGGCAGCAGCGCACCGCCATCCACTACCGCCACCCCGCGCCGGACACCCTGTGGTCGATGGTCGGGGGCGGGCGGCTGTGGGAGCGTCGCCGCGGCGACGGGGACTTCGCCGTGGTACGCATCGGCCTCGGGCCGCAGGAGATCGCCACCCCGCTGGTACCGCCGCAGACCCGCCCGGTCGACGAGCTGGAACCGGTGTGCGCCCTGGCCCTGCGCAAGTTCGTGGCCACCTACTCGGTGGTACCCGACCTCCCGGTGGCCATCGCGCTGCGCGACTTCGCGCACGTGTTCCTGCGCGGTACCGACGACCAGGTGCGCGGGCTGGTCCGCGCGATGGTTGCGCAACTGGCCACCTTCCACCCGCCGGACGACCTGCTGATCGGCGTGTGCGTCTCGGACACCCAGCGGCCGCGCTGGGAGTGGGCCAAGTGGCTGCCGCACGCGCTGCACCCGACCAAGACCGACGCGGTCGGCTCGGTGCGGCTGTTCGCGCCGGGCATCGCCGCGCTCGAGGTGATGCTCGACGACGTGCTGGCTAACCGGCCGCGGTTCAGCCCGACCGGCGGCGCGGCGACCGCCGGGCCGCACGTGGTCATCATCATCGACGGCGGCTCAACCCTGGGCTCGGACCATCTGATGACGGAGGGCGGCGTCGAGGGGGTCACCCTCATCGACCTGTCCAACCCGCCGCCGCGCCTGCTCGACGAGAGCGCGGTGGTACTGGACGTGGCCGCCGGCGGGGCGATCACCGGTACCACCCTGGACGGCGCGACGGAGGTCGGCACCTGCGACAACCTCGACGCCGTGCGGTCCGAGGTGCTGGCCCGCGAACTGGCTCCGCTGCGGCTGTCCGCGGCCTCCTACAGCGACCAGCCGGTCACCACCGACCTCGGCCTGGCCGAGCTGCTCGCCCTCGGCGACCCGTACGAGGTGGACCTGTCCCGCAGCTGGGCGAGCCGGCCCAACCGCGACCGGCTGCGGGTACCGATCGGGGTCAGCACCGACGGCCGCCCGATCGAGCTGGACCTCAAGGAGTCGGCGCAGGACGGCATGGGCCCGCACGGGCTGCTGGTCGGCGCGACCGGCTCCGGCAAGTCCGAGCTGCTGCGCACGCTCGTGCTGGCGCTCGCGGTCACCCACAGCTCGGAGATCCTCAACTTCGTGCTGGTGGACTTCAAGGGTGGCGCGACCTTCGCCAAGCTCGACAAGCTTCCGCACACCAGCGCGATCATCACCAACCTAGAGGACGAGCTGCCCCTGGTCGACCGCATGCTCGGCGCGATCCAGGGCGAGCTGGTGCGCCGGCAGGAGTTGCTGCGCAAGGCGAAGTACGACAACCAGCGCGACTACGAGCGCGCCCGGGCCGCCGGGGTACCGCTGCGCCCGCTGCCCAGCCTGCTGATGATCTGCGACGAGTTCAGCGAGCTGCTGACCGCCCGCCCAGACTTCATCGAGATGTTCGTGCAGATCGGCCGGGTGGGCCGGTCGCTGGGCGTGCACCTGCTGCTCGCCTCGCAGCGGCTGGAGGAGGGCCGGCTGCGCGGCCTGGAGACCCACCTCTCGTACCGGATCGGCCTGCGTACCTTCTCGCCGATGGACAGCCGCGCGGTGCTCGGGGTACCGGACGCCTACGAGCTGCCCCGCTCGCCCGGCCACGGGTACATCAAGGCGGGTACCGAGGGGCTCATGCGGTTCCGCGCCGCCTACGTCTCCGGCGTGTACCGGCGCGGCATCTCCGGGCCGGCCGCCGACCTCAGCCGTACCGACCTCGTCCGCGACTACCCGACGTACTACGTCAACCGCCCGGTGGACGAGCCGAAGGCGGTCGAGGTGCCGGTCGACGAGGTGCGCGGGGACACGCTGCTGGACGTGCTGGTCGCCCGGATGGACGGCCAGGGGGTACCGGCGCACCAGGTCTGGCTCCCACCGCTCACCGCACCGTCCACATTGGACCAACTACTGCCGCCGCTGGTACACGGGCCGCGGGGGTTCACGGTTGGCGACCCGAACCTGGCCGGCGCCCTGCACGGCGTGGTGGGCATCGTGGACAAGCCGTTCGACCAGCGGCGCGACCCGATGTGGCTGGACCTGTCCGGCGGCGCCGGCAATGTGGTGCTGGTCGGCGGTCCGCAGAGCGGCAAGAGCAACTTCCTGCGCACCCTCGTGTGCAGCCTGGCGCTGACGCACACCCCGGCCGAGGCGCAGTTCTACTGCCTGGACTTCGGCGGCGGCGCGCTGACCGCCATCCGCGACCTGCCGCACCTGGGCAGCGTGGCGAGCCGCCGGGACGTCAACCGGGTACGGCGTACCGTCGCCGAGCTGTACGGGCTGCTGCTGGACCGGGAGGCCAGGTTCGCCGCCGAGGGTGTGGACAGCATCGCCACGTACCGGCGGATGCGCCGCGACGGGCGCATCCAGGACCCGTTCGGCGACGTGTTCTTCGTTGTCGACGGCTGGGCCACCCTGCGCGCCGAGTTCGAGGACCTGGAGCCGCTGGTCGGCGAGCTGGCCACGCGCGGCCTCGGGTACGGCATCCACATCCTGACCAGCTGCGCGCGGTGGATGGAGATGCGCCCCGCCCTGCGCGATATGTTCGGCACGAAGATCGAGCTGAAGCTCGGCGAGGCGAGCGATTCGGTCGTCAACCGGCGCGAGGCGCTGAACGTCCCCGAGCAGACGCCCGGCCGCGGGCTGACCCCGGAGGGCCAGCACTTCCTGGCCGGCCTGCCGCGCATAGACGGCCGTCAGCAGGTCGACGACCTGGCCGACGCGGTCGCCCAGCTGGTCAAGGTGGTACGCGAGGACTGGTCGGGGTCGGCCGCGCCGGCCGTCCGGCTGCTGCCGGAGGAGCTGCCGTACCACTCCCTGCCGGTACCGGTGACGGGCAGCGGCCGCCTGCCCATCGGCATCGCGGAGTCGGACCTGCAGCCGGTCAGCCTCGACTTCGCCGCCGAGCCGCACGCCCTGCTGTTCGGTGATGTGGAGTGCGGCAAGAGCTCCTTCCTGCGCGGCATCGCCCGTGGCGTGGTGGACAGCTACCAGCCCAGCCAGGCGCGGCTGATCATCGTGGACTATCGGCGGAGCCTGCTGGGCGCGGTCACCACCGACCACCTCATCGGGTACGGCACCTCGGCGCAGGTCACCGCGGACCTGGTGCAGCAGGTGGTGGCGGTGATGAAGGAGCGGCTGCCCGGGCCGCACGTCACCCCGGAACAGCTGCGCTCGCGTAGCTGGTGGAAGGGGCCGGAACTGTTCGTGCTGGTCGACGACTACGACCTGGTCGCCGCGGGCGCCAACAATCCCTTGCTGCCGCTGCTGGAGTTCCTGGCCCAGGGCCGGGACGTCGGGCTGCACGTGGTCATCGCGCGGCGGGTCGGCGGCGCCGCGCGGGCGATGTTCGACCCCGTGGTCGGGCGCATCCGCGAACTGGCCTCGCCGGGCATCCTGATGTCCGGGCCGAAGGAGGAGGGCGCCATCTTCGGCAACCTCAAGCCGCAGTTCCTGCCGCCGGGCCGGGCCTGGCTGGTCACCAGGCGGGAGGGCCAGCGGCTGGTGCAGTTGGCGTGGGTACCGCCGGCGCAGTGACGCCGCACGGTGACCGGGCGCGGTAGCCCGGCATTGGCCGCTCGTAATACCCTTGGCGGGGCATTCATGACGGTGCGCGCCGGACGGGGATGGAGGCGCAGTGAGAGTCGACGATGGTGGCAGTGCTCCAAGCGGCCCCCAGGACTGGACCAACAGCGTTCAGCCCGTCCAGGTGGACGTCAAGAACCTCGGTGACTACTACTACGCGATGATCCAGGTCGCCGCCGACGCCGCCGGACCGGTCGGGTCCACACTCGCGCCGATGAGCGAGATGATCCGTACCGGCCTGGTCAGCTCGGCCGACCACGAGGCCGGGACCTTCCAGGAGGGCAAGGTCGTCGCCGAGATCCAGTACCAGAACCTGTCGGACTTCACGCACTTCCTGCACGACGCGACCCAGGGGGTCAACTGCATCGGCTCGGCCGCGGCGGTCATCAGCGAGATGTACCGCAACGCCGACGGCACCAACTCGGCGCAGCTCGGTGACGTCGCGTTCGCCTTCGCCGACCCGGGCGCCAAGACGCCGGACAACTTCCCGCAGGGCGCCAACACTAAGAGCTACTCCGACCTGGCGGCCGAGCAGGGCGCCGGCAGCCAGTACTCCATGGCCGCCTCCGGGGACGACTCGCTGGCGACCCAGACCATCTACCCGGCCAGCGGCGTCACCATCCTTTTCTTCCCGGACGGCTCGACGAAGCAGATCACGAGCCAGTCGGGGTACGGGTACGCGGGCACCGGCTCGAAGACCACGACCGAGATCTGGTACCAGGGCAAGCAGGTCGGCACCGAGATCGACGAAAGCTACAGCATTCCGAACGGGTACTCCTACAGCGTCCGTACGCAGAGCCCGACCGGCGACCCGACCGCTGCGGGCGCGACGAGCACCACCACGCGGACCAACCCGGACGGCAGCACGACGATCTACACGACGACCTACGACGCCAACGGCAAGCCGCACGACTCCAACCCGATCACCGTCCAGCCGGACACGCACGCCACGAACACCGACGCCGGTCCGGTGCAGGCCGCCGAGCAGCAGTACGGCACGAGCGGCACGCAGGACTACACGCAGACGCACGGCAACAGCTACTGAGGCGGGGACGGCGGGCGGCATGGCGGACGACCGGTACTTCGGCTATACGTCGGCGGGCAACACCCAGCTGAACAACCTGAAGAGGATTCAGCACCATGTCGGCGAGGACCTGATCCACTACCCGCAGTCGCAGACCACGCTGGACTACACGCCGACGCCGAACTGGAAGGACCCGAAGTACACGGAGGAGTCGGACTACAAGAAGTACGACCAGAACCTCAAGGACCAGGCCGCCGACACCATCGAGAAGATCCGGTACCGGATCATGGGTCAGGACGCCGTCCAGATCGACGCGCTGTCGCAGCAGTGGTTCGCCATCGTAATGATCATCGAGAACCTCGGCGACAGCATCTTCAACGAGGCAACCGCGCTGCGCAACGGCGGCAACGGCGGCGCCGCGTGGACCGGGCCGGCCTCAGACGCCTTCCTCGCCCGCGGGCCGGGCGCCACGCTCAAGTCGCTGGACGACTGGAAGACCGCCGCCGTCACCAACTGGCTCGGCCTGAGCTACCTGTCGAGCACCGTGGTCGACCACCAGAGCAGGATGGCCGACCTCTACGACCGGTACAAGGCGGCGATGGTCACGGCGGCGAACGAGTTCGGCGGCGGCGACCCGCAGGCGCGCACCGACGCGCCCGACATGTACGTGCGGTGGCTGCGCAAGAGCGCCGAGCCGTGGCACGCGCAGGCGCAGGATCTCGAGTACTCGATGGCGCAGGGCTACTGGCAGGTCATCAACAGCCACCTGAACGGCGGCAGCGGCACGATCTTCGAGGGCCCGACGGACGCGGTGAAGCCGGACCCCAAGTTCATGGGGCCGCCCCCGCCAACCATGCCCAACCTCGGAGCAGCCCCCAACCTCGGTGTGCTGCCCCCGCCGCCGAACCTGCCCCACCTGCCGCCGGTGAACCCGGGCCAGCAGCCGCCGGTACTGGACGTCACGCCGACCAAACCGGACCTGCCGGTGCCGCCGGACCCGAGCCAGCTCCCGAACGGGCTGCCGGACGGTCGGGTGCTCACCAACCCGGCCGGGCAGGCGCCGAACCTCGACCTCACGCTCACCGCCGGGCTGACCCTGACCGCCACCGCCAGCTTCACCGCCAACGCCGAGCTGACCGGGCTTACCGGCGGCGCGCCCGGGCTGAACGGGCTCGGCGGCGGGATGGGCAACCCGGCGCGCGGGCTGACCCCGCCGACCATGCCGCCAAAGCTGAAGAAGGGCACGCTGGGCCGGTCGGCGCCGCCCGGCGAGCCCGAGGGCGGGCCGGGCCGGGGCGCACCCGCGACACCGGGTGCGCTGCGCAACCGGGCCAACAAGGCGGGGCAGAACCGGCCGGGAGCCCCGGGGTTCGACGAGGGCGAGGAGTTCGGCCGGCCCGGACAGACCGGTACCCCGCCCGTGCTGCGGGGGCGCCGCTCAGGCGGCGGGCGGCCGGACGGCGGCGTGACGGAGGAGGAGGTCCGGCTGAACCGGTCGGGTACCCCGACCCGCCCCGGGGCCGGCCCGCCGGTACTCAACCGCAAGCGGCAGGACAGGCCGGGTACCGGACGGCAGGGTGCCGTGGACGGTCCGCTGGACGAGGAGTTCGCGAGGCCCGGCCAGCCGGGTACCGCGTCGCCGGTGCTGCGGGGCAGCCGGCCGGTACCGACCGGACCCGAGGAGGTCGAGCCGCCCGCCCGTGCGGTACGGGGAGCGGTGCGCGGCCGGTCGGCCGCTGCCGAACAGCAGGAGATGACCTCGCGCCGCAAGACCCGCGAGGAGCGCGAGAAGGAGCGGATCGACCGGGAGTACGCGGAGATCCAGCGCGTGCTCGGCGACGAGGAGCCGTGGACCGTCGCGACTCCGGGCGGCGCGGTGCTCGACAACGCCCCGGAGCGCGCGGTCTACCGGGTCGAGCCGAAGCCGACCCTGGGCGGCTCCGCCTCGGCGTGAGGCGGGGACGGCCGGGAGTTCAGCGCCGCGGCGCGCCGATCTGCTGCTGCTCGGTACCGGTCTGGGTCAGCCAGACGTAGCGGTCGGCGCCGCCGCCCAGCAGCGCGACCATGTCGTCGCCCATCCGCTGCAGCAACTGGGTGCTCTGCCCGGACAGCCGCAGCGCGGAGGCGGCCAGTGCGGCCTCAATCAGGCTCAGCCGCTGCAGGATCACCAAGTGGCACTCCTGCATGGAGGGCACGCCCGGCTCGTCGAGGCGGCGCAGCACGGTCAGCTGGGTCTGCCACGGGCCCAGCTCCGGCGCGGTACCCGGGCCGACCAGACCCAGGTCGTGCACGACCAGTACGGGTTGCTGCGGCGCGGCGGAGAAGGCCATCGGCTGCTCGCGGTTGATGACCGCGACCCGGCCGGACTGGCCGGTGGCCCGTTCGCCGAAGCCCTGCCAGGAGGCCGGGTCGCCGGTCATCACGGCGACGCGAGCGCCGAGGGCCAGCGCCCGGAACACCATGAGCTGCGCCGCCCACACGCCGCCCACGAGCGTGACCCGGGTCGGCTCGGTGCGGAACAGGCGCACCGGCACGGTCTTGCGGTCCACGTCCATCCCCAGGATCAGGCCGGTACCGGGGGAGGACACGGTGAGCCGGGACAGCGCACCACTGGACACGGTGTGCGAGCTCACCCGAAGCCGGGGTTGCCGGCCGGTCAGTGCGGCCCGGTCCTCGACGTCCCCGAACGGTCGGCGGCTGCTGTAGACGCGACCCTGATGCGGGCCGTCCGGCGCGCCGACGCTGGTGTCCGGGCTGGCCGCGCTCCGTTCCGCGATCGAGGTACCGGCGGTCAGCGCCGCGGCTGACGAGCGCTGGCTGAACGCCGCTCCGCCAAGCTCCGCGGCGTCTGCCCGGCCGAGCGTGCCGCCCCGGACCGTCTCGACCACCTGGCCCTGCTCGGCGCTGCGGGTCAGCCCCCCGGCCGGTGTGTACGCAGTCGGCGTGTACGCGGCGGGCGGGTAGCCGGTGGCGCCCTGCTGGGCGGGCGGCGCGTACTGGCCGGGCGGAGGAGCGTACGTCGCGGGCGGCGCGGCCTGCTGCGCGGCGCCCAGCACGTAGCCGCCCGGCGACTGCGGTGCCCGCGGGTCGGGTTGGCGCGGGTCGGGTTGGCGCGGGTCGGGTTGGCGCGGGTCGGGTTGCCGGGGATCAGTCATCGCGGTCCACCTCCCGTCGGCGCCGAGGCGTAGACCGCCGGCCCCTGCTCGCCGTCGAGCGGGAAGAGGTCGGCGTGGGCCAGGTGCGCACCGCGCGCCACGGCCGCGCCGACCGCCGCCAGCTCCTTGGCCGGCGCCGCGACCCGTACCAGGCAGCGCAGGTCCACCTCGCCGTTCTCGGGCGCCAGGATCATCGCGACGCTCGACAGCGCGGCCGGCGCGGTGGACAGCCAGTCCAGCAGGGCGCCGCTTTGCGCGACCGTCGGCCAGTCGCGTACCCAGTAGGACCGGTGCGCCAGCGGTCCCGAGTGCCAGGCGGTCCAGTCCTCGCGCGGTTCGCGCCGGGCACCGGACGCGGCCGGTGTGAGGTCGCAGGAGCGGGCGAGCGCGTCGAGCAGGCCGCCGGCGTCGAGTACCTGGTAATGGATGCCCGCCGCGCGCAGCGCCCGGGTGACCCGCCGGACCAGGTTGGCCACCGCGGCCGGCGCCTTGCCCATGTCGTCGGGACTGTCGGCGCCCGCCTCGGCCAGGGCACGGGCGTCAAGCCGCACCGCGATCCAGGTGACCCGGTCGACCGGGATCGGTACCGGCCCGAACTGCTGGAGCAGTTCGCGATAGGAGCGGCCGGCCGGCTGCCCGGCATCGAGTTCCAGGCTGGGCGCCGGCACGCTGTGCGTGACCACCTGCAGCACGGCGCCCGGCTGGCCGGCGTCGACCAGCGAGGCGACCAGGGCGTCCAGCGGCAGCCCGACGCTGGGATCGTCGCGCATCTCCGCCTGCGCGCCGACCGCGGCCACCGCGAACCAGCCGGCGTCGTCGCGGGCGACGCCGGTCTGCGCGCCGTCGCGGGTGTTCACGTTCTCCACGGTCAACCCCGGTGCCAGGTACCGCAGCGCGGCGAGCCTCTCGTCCAGCCCCTGCTGCGGCGGGCGGGCCTGCCGGCGGCGGAACTGCCAGGTCATCATCCGGCGCTCCAGCCACCAGCGGCCCTGGCGGCGGCTGAGCACCACGGCCAGCAGCGCCACCCCGGCCACCGCGGCCACGGCCACCACGACCGCGCCCTGCCCGAGGGTCGCGAGCACGGCGACGACGGCCGTCTCCACGGCCAGCAACTGCACGACGTGTACCGGGCCGAGGTACCCGGGCCGCCGGCGCGGCGCGATGCTCGCGGGCTGGGCGGAACCGGCCCGCTCGCCGCCCACCCGGGCGACCGCCCGCACGCGGTCGGTACCGGTGGGGCCGGCGGTGCGGCGCTGTTCAGTCATGCCGCACTTCCCCCCGTACCGGTCGTATCGACGCCGCTGCCTTCACCGGGCCCATCATAGGCAGCGGAACCGGCCGCGCCGCCCCCCGTCCATTGTCCGGACGGCGCTCATGCCGGACATCGAGCGACCATTATGATGTCGACGAATCCGGGGTGGAACGCTGATCGCGAAGGACCGTCATGGCCGCGACTGAGCATAGTGGACGATCGCGCAGAGTAGGACCGCTCGTAACCATCAGTACAGTCGTCGCCGTTCTGGCCGCCGCCTGTCTGACACTGTTCGGCCTCGGCGCGTTCGACCGCGCCGTCGCCGTCTACGACCCGAACGACTGGCTGTTCAGCAAGGCAAAGGGCGAGCTGGGCCGGGTCAACGGCGGCACGGCGAAGGTGGACACCCGGGTGAAGGTCGCCGGTACCGCCAACCACACGGTCGAGGTCAGCCAGTCCGACCGGTACCTGGTCGTGCGCGACACGGAGACCGGAGTGGTCAGCGCGCTCGACCTGACCACGCTGCAGATCGCGGCCAGCATGGACACCACGCCGGGCGTGGGCGTGCGGGTGGTCGTGCACGGCCGCGAGGCGTACGTCATCGACTCGGTACGCGGCGAGGTGCGCCAGATCGACCCGCTGACTCTCAACCCGATAGGCGCACCGGTCAGCTTCTCGCCCGGCCTGCGCGGCGGCGACTTCGACAACGACGGCAAGCTCTGGCTGGCGCTGCCCAGCGAGGGCACGGTCGTGGCGATGACACCAGCCGCGAAGCCCGACGCGGCGCCGGCGGTACAGACGAAGTCGGTGACCCAGCCGAGCCACCAGCTGGACGTCTCGGTGCTCGACAAGGGCGTGGCGGTTCTGGACCAGACCGCGGACCAGCTCGTCACGGTGCGCGGCGAGAAGATCATCAGAACCGCGCTGAGCCTGCCCGACCAGGCCCTGGTCGCCCCGCGTACCAGCGGCGAGCGGGTACCGGTGACGGTCCCCGCCAACCGCGAGGTCGACGCGGTGGCCGACAGTTCGGTGTCGACGCTGTCGGTACCGGGCGACGGCGACGGCCTGTCGCCCGCCGTGGCGTGGGCCGACTGGTTCTACATCGCGGACAACCGGGCCGGCGTGGTGTACGTGCTCAACGACCAGGGCAGCCTGGTCAACCAGATCCGCTTCCCCGGCCGTACCGCCGACATTGAACTGCAGGTCAAGGACGACTACCTCTACATCAACGCGGTGGACAGCGACACCGCCCAGGTGGTCGACCGCAAGCACAAGGTCAGCGAGGTCGACAAGTACCCGAACGACGTGCCCGGCGGCGACCCGCCGCCGCCACCGCCGCCGCCGCCCACCCCGCCGGTCCCGCCGGTCGGCCCGCCCGGCGCGCCGGCCAACGTGGTCGCCGCCGCGGGCAACGCCTCGGTGCACCTGACCTGGGGTGCGGCCCCGGCCAACGGGTCGCCGGTCCTCAAGTACGTGGTGGAGGGCAACGGCACGTCCGTGGACGTCGGCGCGGACCAGCGGGCGCTGGACATCACCGGGCTGGTGAACGGCACGACCTACCAGTTCAGCGTGAAGGCGGTGAACGCCAAGGGCACCGGGCCGAAGCGGACCTCCAACCCGGTGGTACCCACGTCCGATGTGCCCGACCCGCCCGCCAGCGTGACGGCGCAGGCGAACAAGGACGGCACGATCCAGGTCAGCTGGCCGGCCGCCAACGGACAGGGTCACCAGGTGGCCAGCTACCAGGTCAACGCGATCGGCCCCAGCGGAACCGTGAAGACCTTCCAAGTGCCGGGCGGCAGCACGACGCTGACCGCGCCGGCGCAGCCCGACCTGGTCTACGGCACGCAGTACGCGTTCACCGTGACCACCGTGAACGACAAGGGCGCGGGCTCCAATGCCTCGCCGATGTCCAACTCGATCGTCCCGTACACGGTTCCGGGGGCGCCGGGTAACCTGCGGGCCACCACCGGTACCAAGGCCGGCGTGGTGAGCGTCGCCTGGGCCGCCCCCGCCAGCAACGGCCGGCCGATCACCAAGTACGCGGTCAGCTACTCCGGCCAGACGCTGGACGTCACCGGCGGTACCCAGGTGGACCTGACCGGGCTCGCCGACGGCCAGAAGGTGACCGTGACGGTCGTCGCGGTGAACGCGGCCGGGGACAGCAAGCCGGCCGGCCCGGTCAACGCGCAGACCATCGCCACCCCCACGGTGACCCTTGGCAGGGAGAGCGTCGGGTACAACTCGATCACCGTGGCGTTCACGGTGAACGACGGCGGCGGCTCGGCCACCTGCAACCTGTCCATCGGCGGCGCCGGCAACGCCAACGGCGCGTGTACCGGCATCACCGTGGGCGGGCTGGCTCCGGGTACCGCCTACACCTACACGGTCAAGGTGACCAACCAGGCCGGCAGCGCCTCGGCGAACGGCTCGGCCACCACCACCGTGCTGCGCGGTGTGGTGCACTGCCAGGGCACGCCGACGCCCACGCTCGACTGCTCCAGCGGCGTCGGCATCTACTCCAAGCCGTGGCAGGACACCAGTTCGGAGACGAACTGGGACGGCCACAACGGCGTCGGGTACCAGGCCTACTGCAAGGCCGTCGGGATGAAGGGCAACCAGCAGACCAGTGCGACCCTGAACGCGGCCTACTTCAACAACAACAAGGTCAGCGACATGTGGGTGCGCATCTCGGCGTTGAGCGCGGCGCCCAGGTACATCCCGTGGATCTGGTTCAACATGAGCCCGGACGACCTTGGTCTGCTGCCGACATGCTGACCGCGACCGGGAACACATGACCGACCAGCACGAGCTGGCGTTCGTCAGCCGCGGGTCCGAGCCGCTGAGCCCCGCCGAGGTGCGCTCGTTCGCCACCGCGTTCGAGCGCGTCGCGGCGGGGGTCGGCTCGGCCGTGCTGGGCAAGCCGTGGGTGGTTCGGTTGGCGCTCACCGCGCTGCTGGCCGAGGGTCACCTGCTGGTCGAGGACGTGCCCGGGGTCGGCAAGACCACGCTCGCCCGCGCGATCGCCGCGATCATCCACGGCGTCTGGCGCAGGATCCAGTTCACGCCGGACCTGCTGCCTTCGGACGTGACCGGGGTGACCATCTTCAACCAGGCGTCGCGGGGGTTCGAGTTCCACCCCGGTCCGGTGTTCGCGAACATCGTGATCGCGGACGAGATCAACCGGGCTTCGCCGAAGACGCAGTCGGCGCTGCTGGAGGTGATGGACGAGCGGTACGTGACGGTGGACGGTGTGCGCCACCCGGTACCGCGGCCGTTCCTGGTGGTCGCCACCCAGAACCCGGTGGAGATGGACGGCACGTACCGGCTGCCCGAGGCGCAGTTGGACCGGTTCCTGATGAAGCTGTCCGTCGGGTACCCGGACGAGGCCGTCGAGGTTGAGGTCCTGCGCGCGGCGCGGCAGGGTCGCACGCCGGAGCAGTTGGAGCCGCTGGCCGACACCGAGACCGTCAAGGCGCTGATCAACCTGACCGCCCGCGTCCACCTGGCCGACCCGCTCTACGCCTACGCCGTGCGGCTGGCCGCCGCGACGCGGGCGCACCCGCACGTCCGGGTCGGCGTCAGCCCGCGCGGCGGGATCGCGCTGACCCGAGCCGCACGCGCCTACGCCTGTACCGCGGGGCGCGGGTACGTGCTGCCGGAGGACATCAAGGATCTGGTGGCTCCGGTGTTCGGGCACCGGCTGCTGCTGTCCCCGGACGCGCAGCTGCGCGGGGCGACCACGGGCGCGGTACTGGACGACGTGCTGCGCTCGGTCGCGGTACCCACACCGGTCGACGTGTGACCGCATGACGATCACCGCGCGGGGGATCGGCGTCCTGGTCGCGGGCGCGCTGCTGCTCGTTGCCGGCGGCGTCTTCGGGTACCCGGAGCTGGCCGCGATCGGCGCGACCGGCGTTGTCGCGGTCGGGCTGTCGCTGGCCGCGGGGCTGGTGCCGCCGAGACTGGACGTGCGCCGCGCGGTCGACCCGGACCGGGTGATGCGCGGCGATCCCTGCGCGGTCACCCTGCAGGTCCGCAACGACCGGCCGTGGGGCGCGCTGACCGTGGTCGGTGAGGACTTCTGCGGCCAGCGGCCGGTGCCGATCCCGCTGGTACGGCTGCGGCCGGGGGTGGCCACCGAGGTGAGCTACCCGGTACCCACCCAGCGGCGCGGGGTCGTGTCGCTCGGGCCGCTGCGGGTGGGGCGGCGCGACCCGTTCGGGCTGGCCCGGGTGCAGCGCACCTTCGGGGGTACCGGTCAGGTCTGGGTCTACCCGAAGCTGCACCCGATGGCGGCGGTACCGGCCGGCTCCGCCCGCAACCTCGACGGCGTGGCGGAGAAGGTGCCGCACGGCAGCATCACGTTCGACGCGCTGCGCGAGTACGTGATGGGTGACGACCTGCGGCACGTGCACTGGCGCACCAGTGCCCGCATCGGCGAGCTGATGGTCAGGGAGCGGGTGGACACCAGCCGGCCCCGGATCACTGTGCTGATCGACGACCGGGCCGCGGTGCACCGCGAGGACAGCTTCGAGGACGTGTGCGAGGCGGCGGCGTCGATCACGGCCGCGGCGGTCCGCGAGGAGCTCGCTGTGCAGCTGGTCACCGCCAGCGGCGCGAGCGTGACGGTGACCGGCGGTTCGCTGTACTACCTCGACCTGCTCGCCGAGGCGCGGCTGCACTCGGATGAGGAGCTGGGCAGGGCCGGGCTGAGCGGGGTCGCCGAGCAGGTGCGCGCCCGGGCCGCCGGTGACACCCTGGTCTGCCTCACCGGCCGGATGGACGTGGGCGACCTGGGCATGCTGATGAGCCTGCGCTCCGCGTACCCGACGATCCTGGCGGCGCTGTTCGGCCCGCCGGAGCGGCAGCTGTCCGACATCGGCATGCGGGTACTGACCGCGCGGGACGCGGCCGAGTTCGCCCGCGCGTGGGACGAGGTCTGGGCATGAGGCGCCTCGTCTCGGCGGTTTGCTTCGCCGGGCTGCTGGCGCTGGCCGGGGGCGCGGCCGGGCGGATCTACCACGGTCCGCTGTTCGCCCTGCTGATCGCGGGCGCCGCGGTCGGCTCGGTCGGGCTGGCCCTGCTGCTCACCAAGGCTCCACAGTGGACGGTCGCGCCGCTGTCCGTACTGTGCATGGCCGGGTACGCGGGCTTCTGCGTCTGGTACTCGGCGGGAGCGGCGGGGATCACCGGCGGGTACGGCGGCGTGCTGGCCGACGCGGTGCGCAACGGAGGCGCACGGCTGTTGACCGCGCTCATCCCGGTCGAGGCGCAGCCGGACACCGTACTGCTGCCGGCGGTACTGGTCTGGCTGTGCGGGCTGGTCTCCGCCGAGTTGGGGGTCCGCGCGGCCCGGACCAGCCTGGCGCTGATCCCGCCGGTCCTCGTCTACCTCGGCGGGCTGATCCTCGCCGGGCCGCACGGCGGTGTCGAGGCGTGGCGGGCGCTCGCGTTCGTCGCCCTGGCCGGTACCGCGCTGGCCGTCGGCACCCCGCGCGCCCCGGCGCCGCAGCCGCTCGGCCCGGACCTGCCCGCCCGCAAGCAGGCGCCGCTGCGCAACCAGTTGCGGGCGC
>CAZYCD010000009.1:16934-62524 GCA_964645345.1 uncultured Micromonosporaceae bacterium | reverse complement strand
CGCACGCCGCCCACGCCGAGGACCAGCTCCTGGCGCAGCCGGTGCTCGGCGTCGCCGCCGTAGAGCCGGTCGGTGATCCCCGGGCTCGGCCCGTCGTACACCTCGGCGTCGGTGTCCAGCAGGTACAGGTCGAGCCGGCCGACCCGGGCGCGCCACACCTGCACGGCCACCGGCTCGCCGGCCAGCTCCACGGTGACGTCGCCCTCCGGGCACCGTTGCAGGCCCGCGTCCCGGGGATCGGCCGGTACCCACTCCTCGTTCTGCCAGCCGTAGCTGAGCCGCTGGCGCATCCACCACCGGTACCGCAGCCCGAGGCCGACCATCGGTACCCGCAGATCGCTCGCGGTCTTCAGGATGTCGCCGGCCAGCATGCCCAGGCCGCCCGCGTAGGTCCGCAGGGCCGGCGCCACGCCGTACTCCATGCAGAAGTAGGCGACGGTGGCCGGCTGGCCGCCGCCCGCCAGGTAGTCCGCGAGGCCCGCGCGGGCCAGCCGCAGCCGCTCGCCGAACTCCGCGTCGGCGGCCAGTTCGGCCAGGCGTTGCGGCGGCAGGCTCCGGATCATCGCGACCGGCTCGCGCCGCAGCGCCCAGCGCGGCGGGTCGACCGCTCGGAACACGTCCTGGCTGGGCCGGTCCCAGGCCCACCGGAGGTTGATGGCCAACTCGGTCAGCCCTGCCAGCACGTCGCGGTCTGCGTCGGTCATGGCCTCATCATCTCCGCTGAACCCGCCCGGGCGGGGGGCTCAGCGCAGAACAGAGCGGTCGTGGACCCCGGACGGTCGCAGGGATGCGGGGCTACGCTCGCCTGAGTTCGAGTACGGGAATGGTGCGGACGCCGGCGGTCTGGCGTTCGTACTCGGCGAAGCCCGGGTAGCGGCCCGCCTGCTCCCCGTAGACGCGGTCGCGTTCGGCGCCGGTCAACTGGTGGACGGTCACCTCGTAGGTCTCAGTTCCGCGTTCGACACTGCCACCACCGGCGGCAGTCAAGTTGTGGTACCAGTCCGGATCGGTGGGTGCTCCACCCTTGCTCGCGAAGACGTAGATGACGTCCGGCTCGGTGTCATGCGGGAGGTACATCACCGGGCTGACGTACTCCCGCCCGCTCTTGCGGCCGCGATGATGCAGCAGGACCAGCGGAGCGCCCTCGAAGTTCCCGCCAACCCTGCCCTCGTTCGCGCGGAACTCCGCGATGATCTTCGCGTTCCAGTCGAGCGGATCGCTCATGTCGAACTCCTGTCGTCCACGATCCCGGTCTCCACAATGAGAGGATAAGCGCGTCTTTGCCGCTACAGGTCCGGGGATGCCGTGCTGCTTGTGATCGGGCTGGCCCTGCTGGCGGCGTTCCTGTTCGCCACCTCGGACTCCCTGCAGCAGCACGCCGCCCACAACACCAGCTACGCGCCCGAGGTCCGTGGTCACGGGCGGCGCAGCGAGGACGGCGCGGCGATCGTGCCGGCGCTGATCACCCTGGTACGGCGGCTGGTGCGCCAGCCGCTCTGGGTCACCGGCTGGGTTATCAACCTGGTCAGCTTCGTGGTCCAGGCCGTCGCCCTGAATCTCGGGTCGGTCGCCGTGGTGCAGCCGATCCTGGTGACCCAGTTGCTGTTCACGCTGCCGCTGGCCTCCGCCTGGTGCCGGCGCTGGCCGCAGCGGCGGGACTGGCTGTCCGGCCTGGCGATCTCCGCCGGCCTGGCGGTGTTCCTCGGAGTACGGGGCGCCGCCCCGCTGAAGGGCGAGCCGGACCGGGGCGACGTCATCCTCGCCGCGGGAACCATCGTCATCGCAGTCGCCGTGCTGATGATGGTTTCCGCGGGCCGCCGGCCGCCGGTACACGCCACCCTGATCGCCGTCGCGGCCGGCCTGTGCTTCTCGATCAGCGCGGTGCTGATGAAGCTGACCACGGCGGATCTGCTCGGGCCCGGCGTCGGGGCAACGGCCAGGGACTGGGTCGGGTACGCGCTCGCCGCGTCCACGGCCGCCGGGCTCCTGCTCGAACAGGGCGCGTTCGCCGCCGGTTCACTGCCGGCGGCGGTGGCGGCGATAACGATCACCAACCCGATCACCAGCTACCTGATCGGCGTCCTCGCGTTCGACGTCAAGCTACCGACCGGGTTCGGCGTTCTGGCGGCGCTGAGCGGAGCGGGCCTGCTGCTCATCGTCGGGGCGGTCGGGCTGGCCCACTCGCCGATCGTCCGCATCGGCATGGCCAGCGACCCCGCGCGCGAGCCGAGCGGCCCGGACCACGGCCCCTGACGCTAGCCGGGCCGGTGCGTGGCCGCGCAGCCGTTCTCGTCGAAGGAGGCGTCCGGCTGGCCGGCCGCGTGCCACGCGGGATTGACCCGCAGCGCCAGGGCCGGGGCCTGCCAGCCGGAGGCGGCCTTCTGAACCACCGGGAACCACCGGCCCGGGCCGCTGTCGACCTGCCCTCCCGCGAGGAAGGCCAGCAGGGCGCGCTGCACCTCGGGCCGGGGCAGCATGCCGGCGTGCACATCCACCAGGCCGGCCACGGGAATGTGCGCGTACCGGTCCGGCGGCACGACAATCGCGTCGGCCAGCGGTACGAACGCGACGATCCGTACCCCGGCTACCGGACACAGCATCCGGTCGCGGTACAGCACGGCGTCCTCCAGCAGGGAACGCTCGAAGGGCTGGTCCGGAGAGATGGCCGGTCCCCCGGTCGCGCCGGCCACCGAGAGCATGCCGCGCAGCAACCAGCCGGTACCGATCCCCCAGCCGGAGCCCGACTGCCGCGGCGGGAAGTACACCCGGCTGGCCTGTACCAGCGGGCTCATCAGCACCACCGCGTCGACCGGCGGATCGGGGGTACCGGCCAGGTACCGGCGCACCACGAAGGTGCCCTCGCTCTGCGCGACCAGGGACACCGGCCGGCCCGAACGCATGGAGGCGGCCGACACCTGACGTGCCAGCAGGTCCGCACTGTGGGCCAGCGAGGCGTAGGTGTCCGCCGGCTGGTAGGGCAGGGGTCGACCGTCGCTGCCCAGGCCGCGGTAGGAGAACATCTGCATCGGCAGTCCCACGCGTACCGGCGACCCGTCCCAGTCCGTGTCGTACCCGCCGACGAAGATCACCGGCTGGTGCACGGCGGCCACCCCAGGACCGGTGATGGCCGGCAACGGTTCGTTCGCGTTCTGCCGGCCGAGGCCGGCGAACTCCCCGGCCGACAGCATCGCCAGAATCAGGGCGCCGGCCACCAGGACGGGTACCGGCGCGCGGCCGGCCACGCGGTGGCGGTCCGGCGCCGGGCTGGTCACCACCTGCCGCCACAGCCAGCCGTTGGCCGCCCCGGCGACAGCAGCGACCGGTACCACCCACCACCCCGGCGCGGACTGCACCGCGAGGCTCGCCACCGGTACCAGGGCGAAACCGAGCAGGCCCAGACCGAGCAGCCGCTTCGTCGGCGCGCCCCGCCACCATTGCCGGTCCGTCCCGCCCCGGGTCAGCACGAGACCCAGAAGCAGCAAGGGCAGCACCTCCGCCGGCAGGAACCAGGACAGCGAGGTCTGCGCGGCCGCGACCGCGATGACAGTCCAGGGCGCGAGCATGACCACCGCGAGGGCGTGGAAGACCAGGGCGCGCCGGGCCAGCGCGCGCAGCGGCGGCCTGCCGGGCGGTGGGGGCCCCCCGGGCGGCGGCCCGCCCCCGCCGGCCGCGGAGCCGTCCCCGCAGCCGTCCCCGGAACCCGCCGGGGGACCCGCCGCGACAACGGTCACCGCGACCGTGAACAGCGAACGCGCCACGACCGCAGCGGCCACCTCGGCGACCAGCGCCGGCCAGGAGGCGTGGTACACCGCGATCCAGCGCAGGTCGTGGAAGCTGCCGTACGGGCTGATCGCGCTGATCTGGGGGGCCAGGCTCAGCGCGGACCCGAACCCGACGGCGCGCAGCACGACGGCCTCGCCGGCCGCCGGTACGGCCGACAGCGCCAGGAGAAGCAACCACCGCCGCCGGGACATCCCTGGCTGCTTTCCACGATCGGGACGCTCACGCCTGCGATCCCGGTGGAGGGTGCCGCCGCTACCGCGGCAACTGCTGGCGGCGGATCGCTGCGCCTCGACCGCGGCGCGCACGCACTGCGCCAGGCCGACAGCATGCACGATGGGCAGGACGGTACCCGCAGTTCGCAGGCGAGACTGTCGGGCCGCCAGGACAGCAGCCCGCTGGTGGTGACGAGTTGCGCGACGGTCTCCCCGCTCCGGTCCAGGACAAGGAACTTCCGGCTCGTCCAGTTGCCCTTCGCCACCAACTGCCGCCCGTCGGGGCAGCGTTAGCGTGCTGTGGCCGACCGGGCCCCAGACGCTCATCGTGAGGTCGAGCAGTACCCGCGAGCCGACGTCCGTCACCTGGTACCGGCGGCCCCAGAGGTCCGCGCTGCCGCCCGCCGCCGGCTCAGTTGGCGAGCGCGATCCAGGTGGCCCGGGCGCGTGCCAGCGTCGCGCCGTCGGGGCCGTACAGCGTGGTGTGTACCAGCGCCTTGCGTCCCTGCGCCGACGCCAGCGCGCCGACCACCACGCACCGGTCGCCGGGCGCGGGTACCCGGTGGACCTGCGCGGCGATGCGGCCCAGCACGTACGGCCGGCCCTCGGTGATGACGGCCCAGCCGCCCGGGCAGTCCAGCGCGGCCCATACCGTCTCGGGCGACACGTCGGGCGGGACCGTCCACGACGCGGCCGTCGAGTTCTGCGCGATGCGGCCCGGGAAGATCCTCAGCCCGTCGTCCCGCTCCGGTCCGCAGACGTAGCACGTCGGGAACGGGTGACCGGCGAAACCCGCGTAGCCCGCCGAGGCACCGACCGCCTCGTGGTACCCGACGGCCGGTACCGCGGTGTCGATGCCGTCGACCGGCGCGACCGTGGCGACGAGGTCACCGTCCGGTGCGTGCACCTGGTGGCCGGTCCGGGACAGCGGCGTATCCAGCGGAGGCGGCCGCAGCAGCGTGACCTCGCACAGGCTCCCGTCGGCGAAGACCCCGGCCGAGTACCCGCCGTTGCCCGTTGCGGGCGGCCCGTTGAACCGTCGTGGTATCAGCATCAGCGGCTGTGCACGGCGAGCACCGAAATGCGGGGGCCGGCCTCCCCGTCGGTCACGAGGTAGGTCCCGGTGACCCGCCCGACCTCCCCGCCGTCCTCGCGCTGCCGGGAGAACGTGCCCAGGTAGAGGGCCGAGGTGGAGTTGAGGACGGTGACCTCGCGGTCCAGGACCTCGGTGCGGGCGTAGCCGGCCGCACGCAAACCGTCGACCTGCTGCCGTAGCACCCCGACGACCTGCTCGCCGCTGGTCAGCGCGACGAAGCCCTCGTCGGTGGTGAGCAACAGCGGCACGCCGTAGTACCCGAGCAGCGAACCGGCGTCCCTCTCGCCGCGCCCGCAGGCCGCGAAGACCTCAAGGTACTCGCCGAACCACCGGCTCACCTCGTCACTGTCCACGACCACGGACCATACCGCCGCACCCGGCGCTAGCCTTCGCCGGCCGGCCGGCTGGAGGTCCGCCGCACCTCGGGAGTGGTTCTGGCGATGAGTGCCACGGCCGCCACGCAGAGCAGGCCGCCGCTGACCACGGCCGTCACTCCGGAGGTCAGGCCGGCGGTCAGGCCGGCGCGCAGATTGCCGATGTCGGGCCCCGCCTGGCCGACGATCTGCTCGGCGGCGGCCACCCGGCCGAGCAGTGCGTTCGGCGTGTACAGCTGGACGACCGTGCTACGGGACACGACCGCGACCGTGTCCGCGGCCCCGGCCAGCGCGAGGAAGGCGAGTCCCAGCCACGGGTCCCGGGCGAGGCCGAACGCGGTGAGCGCGAGGCCCCACGCGGTGGAGCCGACGAGCATCACCGGGCCGGGGCTCGACAGCCGGGTGAACGTTCCGGACAGGAGCGACGCGGCCACCCCGCCGGCGGCGATGGCGGTCAGGAACAGGCCGAGAGTACGCGGGTTGTCGCCGAAGCGCTGGGCGTTGATCAGCGGGAACAGGCTGATCGGCATGGACAGTACGGTGGTGGCCAGGTCGACGAGCAGCGCGCCGCGCACCGCCGGGGTACCCATCAGGAAGCGCAGGCCCTGCAGTACCCCGGCCGGCCCCGGGCGGGACGGCTCGCCGTCCGGTCGCATCGGTGGCAGCCCGACCGCGCCGTAGAACGCCAGCGCGAAGGTGATCGCATCGACAAGGTAGCAGCCACCGACGCCCGCCCAGCCCAGCAGCAGGCCGGCCAGTGCCGGCCCCAGCAGCATCGCCGCCTGGAAGGCGATCCGGTTCAACGCCAGTCCCGCCGCGAGCTGGGCGTCGGGCAGCAGCCGCGGGATGAAGGTGCGCGATGCCGGGCCGCCACCGGCGACGAAGCACGACTGCACCGCCACAAGCGCCAGTACCCCGGTCACCGACGCGTGCCCGAGGAAGCCCTGCACGGCCAGCAGGGCCGAGCAGGCGGCCTGGCCGCTCGTGGTGACGAGGTAGAACCGGCGCCGGTCGGTACGGTCGACGAGCGAGCCGGCGAACAGCCCGAAGACGATGATCGGCGCCGCCTGGGCCACGCCGACCATGCCGGTCCAGATGGTGCTGTGCGTCAGCTGCCATACCTGGAACATCACCGCGACCAGGGTCATCTGGCTGCCGAACCCGGAGAACGCGCGGCCGATCCACAGCCGCCGGAACAGCGGCGAGGTTCGCAGTGGGGCGATGTCGATGAGCGCCTGCGCTACCGCCACGCGACGTCCCCGGCCAGCTTCTCGACGATCCGGTCGTGGAAACTCTTGCGCCGCAGGGCTTCCTGGATGTCCATGACAACCTGGCTCAGCGGGTACGGGATCTCCGCCTCGATTTCGGCGACGGCGGCCTCGGTGGCCCGCCACTCCGCGGCGAGCCGGCCGACCGTGCGGCGCGCCTTGGCGGTGAGCGTCACCCGCTTGCTGCGTGCGTCGGGACCGGTGACCGTCCGCACCCAGCCGGCCGACCGCATCGCGGCGACCTTCTGGCTCATCGCCGAGTGTGTGCGCTGCACCGACTCGGCCAACTCGGTGATCGTCATGGGACCGCGGGAGTGCAGCCGGATCAGCTCCATGACGAAGCTCGGCTTCAAACCGCTGATCTGCGCCTCGGCGTAGACGTCGGCGATCTCCGCGTCCATGGCCGCCTGCAGCAGCCGCAGCGGTCGCCACAGGCTGTGTTCGGTGGGGTCGGTGACGTCCTCGTCGGTCACCCGCCGATCGTACCAGTACTTATATAAGTACCGTTGAGTCAGGGCCTCCCGCGACCGCGCGGGCGCCGCCACCAGCGGGGGCGCCGTGGCGGTTGCTCGAACGCGGGCGGCTCGGCAGGCGTCTCGGCGGCGGCCGCCCGGTCGGCGTACCACTGCCGTACCACCCTCTCCACGTCGACCGGCCGGATCGGCAGCTGCGGGCCGGTCTCCGTACGCCACGACCCGCGCACCTGGGTGTTGATCTCCTCGACGACCGCGCGCACCGCCTGCTCCGAGTGCAGCGCGCGCACCGTGTCGGGCAGCCGGTCGATCCGCTTGCGCAGCAGCATCGACGGCGGCAGCAGCGCGTCGGCGTCGGGCGCCTCGCGGCGCACGTAGCTGCGCACCCACCAGTCGTCCACGTCGGTTTCGCCCGCGCCCGGCAACGGCCTGCCGGCACCGGCGAGGTTCTCGAAGTCCCCTCGGCGCATCGCTTCGGCGATCTGCTGCTCGACCCACGACTCGTAGCTGACGCCGGGAGGCTTGCGTTCGGTCATCCGCCTACCCCGTCCGGCCGGTCATGGAGTGACGGATATCGATACCGGGGTGCCCAGCTCAACGGTCCGCGAGACCGTGCAGAGCCGGTCGTGCGAGGTGCGTACCGCTTGCGGCAGTACCGCCCGGGCCGCGTCGCCGGCCTCGCCCGCCGGGAAGCTGACGGTGAAGGCGGCGGCCAGGTTCTCCATCCGGTTCCCGCCGGCCTGGTCGCGGACCTTGTCACCGGTCACCGTGATGGTGAACGCGTCCGGCTCCGCGCGGCGGCTGGTGATCGTGTCGACGTCTATCGCCGTGCAGCAACCGATCGCCGCGAGCAGGAGCTCCACCGGGGTGAAGCTCCCCTCCGCGCCGGAGCCGACGGAGATGGTGTCCCCGCGGACGCTGCGCACGGTGTACTGCCCGGCGGCGGTGCGCTCGATGTGCACCGAACGGAGAGTGTCCTTTGCCATGAACCGAAATCTACCCGCGCGGTCGGGCGTCCAGCGGGCCGGAGCGTACGCTCACCTGCGTGGATCAAGAAGAACGCATCGCCCTGTTCCTCGACTACGAGAACCTGGCGATCGGTGCGCGCGACCACCTCGGTGGCATGGCCTTCGACCTGCGGCCCATCGCTGACGCGCTCGCCGAGCGGGGACGGGTCGTGGTACGCCGGGCGTACGCCGACTGGTCCTACTTCGACGAGGACCGGAGGATGCTGACCCGCTCGCACGTCGAGCTCATCGACATTCCCCAACGCATGGGCGCCTCGCGCAAGAACGCCGCCGACATCAAGATGGCCGTGGACGCGCTGGAGCTCGCCTTCGAACGGGACTACATCTCGACATTCGTCTTCGGTACCGGCGACAGCGACTTCACTCCGCTGGTACACAAGCTCCGCGAGCTCAACAAGCGGGTCATCGGTGTCGGCGTGGAGAATTCGACCTCGGCCCTGCTGCCTCCGGCCTGTGACGAGTTCCTCTACTACGACCGGCTGGAGGGTGTCGAGATTCCGGTGGCGCCCACCCGCCGGGGCCGGCCGGCCAGGCCCGTCGAGGCCGAGCCGCCCGCGCCGGAGCAGGTACCCGCGCCGGAACCGGCCGCGGACACGTCCGGACGCGACCTCGACGCTCTCGCCGCCCTCGTCGCGCAGACCGTGGCCGGCATCCACCGCGGTTCCAGCGGGCCGGTGACGGCCTCGATCCTCAAACGTACCCTGGTGCGCAAGGATCCGACCTTCAACGAGGCCGACTACGGGTTCCGGGGCTTCGGTGAGCTCCTGGGCCACCTCGCCGCGCAGAACGTGGTCGAGCTCGCCGAGGGTCCGGCCAAGGGCGACCCCGAGGTGACCCTCCCCGAGCAGGGCGACCGCGAGGCGGCCTTCGACCTGCTGCGTTCGGTGGTACGCGACCTGGCCGGCCGCGACGGCGCGGTGCCGCTGTCCGGCCTGAAGAACCAGCTGCGCAAGGTACAGCCGGGCTTCAGCGAGAAGAAGCTCGGCTACCGCAGCTTCCTGCAGTTCAGCAGGGCCGCGGCGACAAACGGCGTCGTAGACCTGGGGTGGAGTGCGGAGGTCGACGACTACCTGCTCACCGCGGAGACGGCGAGCTGACCGGTACTCAGGCGACGTCGGGCAAACTGTGTATCCGCCGCTCCGCGAGATCCGGCAGGTGTTGTGCGGCGGCGACGAAGTCGTTGTCGTCGTGCAATACCACCAGCCCGCGATTGGCCGCACAGGCGCAGATCAGCAGGTCCACACAGGACAGTGCGCGGTGCGCGCCGGCCCGCAACAGCCGGTACTGAGCCGATTCCACCCATTGCCACGTAGTCTTGGGCATTGGGACATCCGGATACAGGTCGACGAACATCGCGTTCATCTGCTCGTACTCGTCAAGGTCGCAAGCTGAACGCCGGAACTCGGTGCGCTGTGGCTGGCACGAGCCGATCGCATGGTCCGAGATCACAGGTCCCCAGGCCGCGCGCACGGCCGGGTCGCGGAGCACACGCCAGACCGCGGACGAGTCGACCAGATATCGGATCACGCAGCCGGGGCCTTGCCGGCCGCGTGCATCTCCTGCCAGCTCTCGTAATCCCAGCCCTTCGCGACGGCGCTGTGGTGATCAAGTGCCGCGATCCGCCGGTGTCGTGCCGCGTATTCGCGCAACGCCAGGTTCACGGTGTCCTTCTTGCTCTTCGCACCGGACAGCCGCATCGCCTCGGCGAGCGCGTCATCGTCAAGGTCAACCTGCGTGACCGTCATCGGTGCTCCTGGTGGCAATGTTGGCATCGTACATACATCGCCAACATAGCACGCTGTCGCCGCCGTCCGACATCACCGGTCTCCCGCCGACCGCCCCGCCTCGACGAGCCGGGCGAGGTTCGCCAGGGCCATCCGCGTACCGGCCTCGTTGTCGGCCGCCGGGATGCTGTCCGGGATGCCCTCGTGCAGGACGGTGACGTCGGTACCCCCGCCGGCGTCGACGAGCGTTGTGGTCATCGTCATCGTGCCGGCCAGCGCGGGGTCCCCGGTCTCGAACTCGAACTCCTCGACGACCTCCTCGTCGGGCCGGAGCCTCACGAACCGGCCGTGGTACGTGTCGGTGTTCGCGGCCGACTTGCCGCCGCGGTCTGGAGCGTCGTAGGTGAGCGACACCCGGAAGGCACCGCCCTCCCGGGCATCGAACTCGTGGACCTGGCTGCTCATGCCCGCCGGTACCCGCCAACGCGCGATCGCCTCCGCGTCGAGTAGCGTGCGGTACACGGCCGATCGCGGAGCGTCGACATGCTGGGTGACACGCGTCGAGTACATGGGCCGAACGTACCGCCACGCCTCGGCCGAGTTGAGCACGGAGGCCCCGATCCGGCTAGTCTCGCGATCGTGCGTCGATGGGTCGTGGTACTCGCAGTCCTCGCCGCCGGGCTGGCGGTACCGGTACCGGCGACCGGCGCGCCGGCCGTACCCGCGGCCGACGCCACCCAGGTACCGGCGGCGGTGCCCTGCCCGCACGTGACGCCGCCGACGATCCCGCCGACCCCGCAGTCGCCGCCCCGCGACCCGGCCGCGCCGGTCGTCGGCGGACCGGCGCTGGGCACGACCGGCCTGGCCGTACCGGCCGGGGTACCGGCACCACCGGCCCTGTCGGCAATGTCCTGGGTGGTGGCGGACCTGGACACCGGGGCCGTCCTGGGCGCCTGCGACCCGCACCTGGCGCGCCGGCCGGCCAGCGTCCAGAAGCTGCTGCTGGCCGAGACCGCGCTGCCCAAGCTGAACCCGGACCAGGTGGTCCAGGCGACCGCGCAGGACCTCGACCTGCCGCGCGACAGTTCGGCCGTCGGCATGATCGAAGGCGGCCAGTACCCGGTGTCCACGTTGTGGTACGGACTGTTGCTGGAATCGGGCAACGACACCGCCAACGCCCTGGCGCGCGTCGCGGGCGGGGACGGCGGGGTACCCGCGACGATCGCCGCGATGAACGCCGAGGCGCACCGGCTGGGCGCCGACGACACGCACGCCGTGACGCCGTCCGGGCTGGATGCCGACGGCCAGTTCACCAGCGCCTACGACCTCGCGCTCATTGCCCGGGCCGACCTCGCCCTGCCGGACTTCCTGCGCTACGACAGCGCGCTGCGCTTCCAGTGGCCCGCGCAGCCGCCGCGCGACCCTCGTGGCTTCCAGATCCAGAACGAGAACAAGCTGCTGACCAGTTACCCGGGTGGGATGGGCGGCAAGACCGGCTTCACCGACCAAGCCCGCCACACCTACGTCGGAGCCGCGCAACGCGCCGGCCGGCGGCTGGTCGTCACGCTGATGGGCGCGGAGATCGTCCCGGCGCGCGCCTGGCAGCAGGGCACCATGCTGCTCGACTGGGGCTTCGGGCTGCCGGCCACGGCGAGCGTCGGCCACCTCGTCACGCCCGAGGAGGCGGCCAGCCTGCACGCCTCGCCCACCCCGGCGAACGCGCAGGCGGGGATCGGCGAGGTGCGGGCCGCGCCGGGCCCGACCGGTCCCGCCGACCCGCTCACCCCGCCCGTACTGGTGGCGGTGGTGGCGCTGGCGCTTGCGGTGATCCTGCTGCCGCTCGCGTTCAGCCGCCGCCGACGGCGCCCGTCCCCGGTACCGCCGCCCGGGTACCCGGGGCGCGCGCCGCGTAGGTGACCGGTACCGCCTGCTGCCCTGACACCGACGGCCGGCCCCGTGGTCACCCGGCTGCGGGACAGTCGCCCGTTGCCGGGACCGTCGCGGCCCGGCGCCGCCTACGGTGAGGTCGAGTCACGGGGCAGGGCCACGGAGTTGCGATGGACACGGCACACCGCATGGTGGGGCAGGCATGTACCCGGCTGGAGGGCCCCGAGAAGGTGGCCGGTACCGCCAGGTATGCGATGGAGCACCCGGTGGACGGCGCCGCCTCCGCCTGGCCGGTGGTGTCGCGCATCGCCCGCGGGTTCATCGCCGGGGTTGACGTCGCCGCCGCCACGGCCCTGCCGGGCGTGCTCGCCGTGCTCTGGCACGACAACGCGCCCCGGCTGCCCGCCGACGCGGATCCCGACCTTCGGCTGCTCCAGGAAGCCGAGGTCTGGTACCGCGGGCAGGTGGTCGCCGTCGTGGTCGCCGAGTCCCTGGAGATCGCCCGCGAGGCGGCGGGCCTGGTACGCGTCGACTACTGCGGCGGCCCGGGCGACACCGTCCTGTGCGACGACCACCCCGCGCTGTACCGGCCGGAGAAGGTGAACGCGGGCTACCCCACCGATATGGACTCGGGAGACGTCGACGGCGCGCTCGCGGCCTCGCCGGTACGGGTCGACGAGGTGTACTCGACGCCCGCGTACCACAACAGCCCCATGGAGCCGCACGCCTGCACCGCGCTGTGGCACGACGGCGGGCTGACCGTCTACGACGCGAGCCAGGGCGGCACGGCGGTGCAGCGCACCCTGGCCGCCCTGTTCGACATGCCGACCGACGCGGTACGGGTGGTGGCGGAGCACGTGGGCGGCGGCTTCGGCGGCAAGGCGTTCACCCGCTGCCCGGCCGTGCTCGCCGCGCTCGCCGCCCGTCACGTGGGCCGCCCGGTGCGCCTCGCGCTGACCCGCCAGCAGACCTTCGGCCCGGTCGGATACCGGACGCCGACGATCCAGCGGGTACGGCTCGGCGCTGAGCCCGACGGGCGGCTGCGCGGCGTCGCGCACGACGCGGTGACCCAGACGTCGACCATCAAGGAGTTCGCCGAGCAGGTCGCCGTCTACACCCGCTACATGTACGCCGCGCCCGACCTGCACAGCGCGCACCGGGTGGCGCGACTGGACGTGCCGACCCCGTCCATCATGCGGGCGCCCGGCGAGACGCCCGGCTCGTTCGGGCTCGAGTGCGCGATGGACGAGCTGGCCGTGGCGTGCCGCGTGGACCCGGTCGAGCTGCGGGTACGCAACGAACCCGACATCGATCTGTCCGAGGGGGTGCCGTTCAGCAGCCGCAACCTGGTGGCTTGCCTGAGGGAAGGGGCACGCCGGTTCGGCTGGGAGGGCCGCGACCCGGTACCCGGAGCCCGCCGCCAGGGCCGGTGGCTGACCGGTACCGGGGTAGCCGGCTGTTCGTACCCGGCCCGGGTGCTGCCCTGTTCCGCGTCGGCCCGCGCGGAACCGGACGGCACCTTCCACGTCGCCATCAACGCGACCGACATCGGTACCGGCGCCCGCACGGCGCTGTGGCAGATCGCCGTCGACGCGCTGGACGCGGCGCCGGAGCGGGTGACCGTGCACATTGGGGACAGCAGCCTGCCACCGGCCGTCGCGGCGGGCGGGTCGATAGGTACCGCGTCCTGGGGCTGGGCGGTGACCAAGGCATGCCGGGAGCTGTGCGAGCGCGTCCGCGCGGCGCGCGGCGGCGTGCCGCGCGACGGCCTGGCCGTGACCGTCCGGACCGACGAGGACATCGCGGCCCGGCGCGCCCTTGCCCGGTACGCCTTCGGTGCCCAGTTCGCGGAGGTGCGGGTGGACGCCGACACGGGCGAGGTACGGGTCAGCCGGCTGCTCGGGGTGTTCGCCGCCGGGCGCATCGTCAACGCCTCGACCGCCAGGTCCCAGCTCATCGGCGGGATGACGATGGGGCTGTCCATGGCCCTGCACGAGGAGGCCCTGCTCGACCCGGCCATCGGCGGCTGGGTCAACCGGGACTTCGCGCAGTACCACATCGCCACGAACGCCGACGTGCCCAGCGTCGAGGCGTACTGGCTCGACGAGCGCGACGATGACCTCAATCCCATGGGTACCAAGGGAATCGGTGAACTCGGCATCGTGGGTACCGCGGCGGCCGTCGCCAACGCCGTACACCACGCCAGCGGCGTGCGGGTACGGGACCTGCCGGTACGGCTGGACAAGGTGCTCGCGGGCCTGCCGTCGCCGGTGTGACCTCAGGCGTGGTCGCCGCCGTCGGTCCGGTCGCCGGCCAGGTCCAGCAGCAGGCGCACCACGACGTTGCGGGCCAGCGGCACCTTGAAGGCGTTGCCGGGCAACGGTAGGGCACCGGCCAGCTCGGCGTCGGCGGCACCGGCGAAGCTCTCCGCGGTGGCGGGCGCCCCGCGCAGCGCCGCCTCCAGCTTGTACGCCCGCCACGGCCGGTGCGCCACTCCGCCGAGCGCGAGCCGCACGTCCCGTACCACGCCGCCCGCGACGTCCAGTGCCCCGGCCGCCGACACCAGCGCGAAGGCGTACGACGCCCGGTCGCGCACCTTGCGGTACCGGGAGGTGGTCGCGAACGGCAGCGGCGGCAGCTCGACCGAGGTGATCAGCTCGCCGTGTTCCAGGACGGTCTCGTGCCACGGCTCGTGGCCGGGCAGCCGGTGCAGTTCGGTCAGCGGGATGGTGCGGTGGCCGGATGGCCCGTGGGTGTGCACCTTGGCGTCCAGCGTGGCCAGCGCGACCGCCAGGTCGGACGGGTGCGTCGCGACGCAGTGTTGCGAGGCGCCGAGGATGGCCATGTCCCGCTGCTGGCCCCCGATGGCCGAGCAGCCGGAGCCGGGTTCACGCTTGTTGCAGGCCGTCGCGACATCCTGGAAGTACCCGCAACGGGTGCGCTGCAACAGGTTCCCGGCGGTGGTCGCGGCGTTGCGCAGCTGGCCGGAGGCGCCGGCCAGCAGCGCCTGGGACACCACCGGGTACCGCCGCCTGATCAGCGGTTCGGCGGCGAGGTCGCTGTTGAGCACCGCGGCGCCGATGGTCAGGCCGCCGTCGGCCCGGGGCTCGATCCGGCCGGAGGTCAGCCGCCGCACGTCGACCAGCAGGCCCGGCTGGAGGACGCCTAGCTTCATCAGGTCGACCAGATTGGTACCCCCGCCCAGGTACGCGGCGTCCGGGGTGTCCGCGAGCAGCCTGACCGCCTCGGCCGCGTCGACCGCCCGGGCGTAGCGCAGCGACCTCACCGGCGTGCCGAGTCGAGGATGGCCGGCACGATGTTCGCATAGGCGCCGCAGCGGCAGAGGTTGCCGCTCATCCGCTCCCGTACCTCGGCCTCGTCCAGGACCACCGTGCCCTCGTCGCCGGGGACGCTGACCGCGCTGGGCCAACCGTCGGCCGCCTCCCGCAGCATGCCGACCGCGGACACGATCTGGCCCGGCGTGCAGTACCCGCACTGGTACGCGTCGAACTCGAGGAAGGCGCGCTGCATGGGGTGCAGCCCGCCGTCCTCCGCCCCCGCGAGCCCGGCCGCGGTGACCACCTCCGCACCGTCGTGGGCGACCGCCAGTGCCAGGCAGCTGTTGACCCGGCGGCCGTCGAGCAGCACGGTGCAGGCACCGCACTGCCCGTGGTCGCAGCCCTTCTTCGGACTCGTGACGCCCAGCCGCTCGCGCAGCAGGTCCAGCACGGTGGTGCGGGCGTCGACGGTGAGCCGATGGTCGGCCCCGTCGACGCGTACCGCGATGTCGATGTCCATGTCGCCCCCGAAGAACCCTCGATCACCACAAACTAGTGCAGACGGGGCGCCCGTGCGGCCGGTTCACCGGCCGGCCGTTACCCGGCACTCTGACAGATGCATGGCGAACTGGTGGCGTGCCGGCAATGAACGCATCGACGGTCTCCACGGCATCGTGGTCGCCATGGCGACGAATACCCGCACCGGCCCGGACCGGGGTGGCTCTGACACTTGCGCGCTGGCGTCCGGGCGATGAGTTTTCCGCGGCCCGGCAGTCTCAGTTGGGGAGCCGACAAAGGAAGGATGCGATGAACGGGCTGATACGGGGCGTGCGGTGTCGGGGGGCCGTGACATGGTCCACGACGTGACACTGGCGGTACGGGCCGAGCGCCTGACCAAGCAGTACCGGGGACGTTCCGGCACGGTCGACGCGGTGCGCGGGGTCGACCTGTCGGTCAGGGCCGGCGAGGTCTTCGGGTTCCTCGGACCCAACGGGGCCGGCAAATCCACCACGGTACGGATGCTCACGACGCTGCTGTCCATCACCTCGGGTACGGCGCAGGTCGCCGGCGTCGACGTGGCGACCGACCCGGACGCCGCGCGGCGGCGCATCGGGGTGGCGCTGCAGGAGGCCGGGCTCGACCCGCGCCAGACCGGCCGCGAGCTGCTGGTCCTGCAGTGCAGGCTGTTCGGCGGTTCACGGGCGCAGGCCACCCGCCGGGCCGAGGAGCTGCTGGACCTGGTCGACCTGGTGGAGGCGGGCGACCGCCGGATCAAGGGGTACTCCGGCGGGATGAAGCGCCGGCTGGACCTCGCCTCCGCGCTCGTCCACGAGCCCGAGGTGCTGTTCCTCGACGAGCCGACCACCGGCCTGGACCCGGCCAGCCGGATCACCGTGTGGGAGGAGCTGCGGCGCATCAACGCGCGGGGTACCACCGTCTTCCTCACCACCCAGTATCTGGAGGAGGCCGACCAGCTCTGCGACCGGATCGCGATCATCGACGGAGGACGCATCGTGCGTGAGGGCACGCCCCGGGCGCTCAAGGACGAGCTGCGCGAGCGGCGCGGGCTCGCCGCCGACCCGACACTGGACGAGGTCTTCCTGGACGCCACCGGCCGCACGCGCGAGCGGCTGGCCGGCGAGGTTCAGGAGGTGCTGGCATGACCGCCGTCCAGCAGGCCGGGGTGCTGGGCACCCGCGCGCTGCGCGAGTCGCTGCGCACCCCCGAGGCGTTGGCCCCGACGCTGTTCATCCCGATGTTCTTCCTGGTGGTCAACCTCGGGCAGGCCGGGAAGATCTTCCCGTCGAGTTCAACCTCCTTCCTGCACGGGCAGAACTACGCGGCCTTCCAGCTGCCGGCCTCGCTGCTGCTCGCGGCGTCGTTCGGCACGGCCGCGCTGTACATGGTGGAGGACATCGAGGGCGGCTACTTCGACAAGCTGCGCGCCGCGCCGGTCTCGCGCAGCGCCCTGGTGATCGGCCGGCTGCTCGCGGAGGCCGCCAAGAGCGTCGTCATCACCGCGGTACTGGTGCTGCTGGCCCTGCCGTTCGGGGTGTCGGTGGCCAGCGGGCCGCTCGGCCTGCTGCTGCTGCTCGTGCTGACGTCCCTGTGGGCCGTCGTGTACGCCGGCTTCATGCAGCTGATCGCACTGAAGACCCGCAGCGCGGCGGCGACCAACTCCGGCGGCCTGGTCTTCTTCCCGCTGCTGTTCCTCACGCCGAACTTCGTACCGCGGCAGCTGCTGACCCGACCGATGGAGATCGCGGCGAGCGTCAACCCGGTGACCTACGTGATGGAGGCGCTGCGCTCGCTCATCCTGCAGGACATCCAGTGGGCCACGGTGGCCCGGGGATTCGGGGTCGTGGCGGTGCTCGGGCTGGTGATGGTCGTCCTGAACCTGCGCGTCATCCGCCACTACGACTGAACGGAGGCGTGGACCGGAGGCCGGGCCGCACCCGGGGGGTGCGGCCCGGCGTGCCTCGCGGTGAGCGGCCTCACCCGATTGACGACCGGTCAGTTTTCAAGAAGCCGCCGCCGGATCGGGCTCCCTACGATGAGTCCTGTCCCGATCAGGCCCGACAGGCGAGGTACCCGCAGTGAACGACCCGAAGAAGTCCGCGAAGACCACCTCCGCGAAGCGCACCACCTCGAAGGCCGCGAAGACCACCGCGAACAGCACCGCCGCGAACAGCAAGACCTACGACGGATTCACCGACGAGGAACGCGACGCGATGAAGCAGCGCGCCAGGGAGCTGAAGTCGGCCGGGCGCCGCGGCTCAGGCGCGGACACGGCGGACGCCGAGAGCGAGGTGCTGGCGAAGATCGCCGAGCTGCCCGCGCCGGACCGCGCCATGGCGGAGCGGATCCACGCCATCGTCAAGACCAGCGCGCCGGAACTGTCGCCCCGGCTGTGGTACGGGATGCCCGCGTACACCAAGGACGGCAAGGTCCTGTGCCATTTCCAACCCGCGCAGAAGTTCAAGACGAGGTACGCGACATTCGGTTTCAGCGACACAGCCAACCTCGACGACGGCACGGTGTGGCCGGTCGCCTTCGCCCTGACCAAGCTGACCGCCGCCGACGAGGCGAGGATCGGCGCACTCCTGAAGAAAGCGGCGAGCTGAGGCACGCGCGGTACCGTGCCGCAGGAGCGGTGGCGACCTCGGTTCTCCGGCGGTACCGGCACGGGCACGACCGGTCGGTGTCCTCCGTGAGGACGAAGCCGCACACCGGGCACATCGCCGGGGATTGGATCGCCGAACCGGGGTAACCCGCCTGCCGTGACCTGGTTGGTGACGGGTGGTGCCGGCTACATCGGCGCGGCGGTGGTACGCGCGGTGTCGGCCAGCGGTCGGTCGGTCGTCGTGCTCGACGACCTCTCGACCGGCGACCGGCAGACGGTACCCGCGCGGGTGCCGTTCATCCGAGCGTCGGTCTGCGACGTACCGGCGGTTGAGCGGGTACTCGTCGACCACGCCATCAGCGGGGTGATCCACCTTGCCGGACGCAAGTCGGTCGCGGAGTCCCTCGCCGCTCCGCGGCTGTACCACAGCCAGAATGCCGGCGGAACCCGGGCGCTGCTGACGGCCATGGCCAGGGTCGGCGTCGACCGGCTCGTCTTCGCCTCCAGCGCGGCGGTCTACGGACTGCCCGAGGCGGAGCTGGTCGGCGAGGACGGGCCGCTCCAACCGGTGAACCCCTACGGCGCCAGCAAGTTGACGTGTGAGCGGACGATCCGCGACGCCGCCCGGACACACGGGTTGCGGTACCAGATTCTGCGGTACTTCAACGTGGCCGGCGCCGGGGTGCCGGGCAGGCGGCGGCGCGCCGACACCGGCCTGCTGGCCTGTGCCATGGACGCGATCGCGCGCGGCGCGCGGCCGGTGGTCTTCGGCCGCACCCACCCGACGGCCGACGGCTCCTGTATCCGCGACTTCGTCCACGTGCTCGACGTGGCGTTGGCCCACGCGCTGGCCGTGGACGCACTCGACACCGGCTCCGAATCGGCGGTCTACAACGTCGGCAGCGGTACCGGCCACTCGGTCCTTCAGGTACTCGACCGCATCCGCGAGGTGACCGGCGTCGACTTCACCGTCGAGACCCGCCCGCCGCGGGAGGGCGACCCGTCCCGGGTGGTGGCCTGTCCTGAGCGGATCCGCCGGGACCTGGGCTGGCTGCCCATCCGCGACCTCGACGAGATTGTCCGTGGCCGCTGGGAGCTCAGCCTCGCGGCGCGGACGCCGCGCCGCACGACCCCGGTGGAGCGTCCGGCGGCGGACGCCACCGAGGCCGGCCCGACCGGACGGATCCAGGTGATCACGGCCAGCATCGGCGCCGGGCACGACGGGGCGGCGCGGGAACTGGTCGCCCGGCTGACCCAGCGCGGCTTCCCGGTCGAGTGCCTGGATCTGCTGTCCGTCTTCCCGTTGCGGCTGGGTAGGGTCGTGCGCGGCACCTACCGGACCATGCTGTCGCGGCAGCCCTGGATGTACGACATGCTGTTCCGGATCGCCTGTACGTTTGCCGGAGCGGCGCCGGCCACCCGGCTGCTGATGCTTCCGATGCGCAGGCGGCTGCTGCGCCACCTGCCGCCGGACACGGTGGCTGTGGTGTCCACCTTCCCGCTCGGGTCCCAGATCCTCGGACCGCTGCGCAGCAAGGGACGCCTGACGGTACCCGCGATCACCTACCTGACCGACTTCGCCGTCCACCCGATCTGGGTCGCCCGTGGCATGGACATGCACTGCGCCGCGCACGAGGTGAGCCGCCGCCAGGCCGACGCCCTCGGGGCCCGCGACATCCAACTGGCCGGCCGGCTGGTGGCCCCCGCGTTCCGGCCGCCCGACCCGACGGCCAGGGAGGAGGCGCGGCGGCGCCTCGGCCTGCCCGTCGACGAGCGTCTCGCGCTGCTGGTGGCCGGCTCCTGGGGCGTCGGCACGGTCGAGCGGACGGTCGCCGAGGTGGCCCGCTGCGGCGCCGCGACGCCGGTGGTGGTCTGCGGAAGCAACACGGAACTGTGCCGGCGGCTGCGCGGTCAGGGCGTGGCCCACACCTTCGGCTGGGTCGCCGACATGGCCAGCCTGCTGCAGGCCGTCGACGTGCTGGTCGAGAACGCGGGCGGGCTCACCGCGATGGAGGCGATGGCCTGCGGGGTACCGGTGATCACGTACCGGCCGATCGCCGGCCACGGTACCGCGAACGCCGCCGCGATGGCGCAGGCCGGTGTCGCGCGTTGGGTGCGTACCGCGGCCGGCCTGGGGCCGGCGATCACCGAGCTGATCGACGGCGCGTCCGACGGACAGCGGGCGGCCGGCCTCGCCCTGTTCGAGTCTGATCCGGCGACCATCGTCGCGAACCTCGCCAAGGCCGCGACGCCCGAGCAGGGAAGCGGTCGGAACCGGGCGGGTACCCGGTGACGCCGGGCCTGGGATCGCCGCGTGGCCTTGCCCTGTCGGCCGCGCTGGCCGGTGCGGCGGCGCACTCCGCGCCGCTGGCGCTGTCCGCCTGGCGGGGGGGGCGGCTCGGCCGGTTCTCACCGTTCCGGGGGCGCGTGGACCGGTCGCGGTTGGCGTTGACGTTCGACGACGGCCCGAACCCCGCCTCGACCCCGCTGTTCCTGGAGATCCTGGACCGGTACCGGGTGCGCGCGACGTTCTTCCTGCTCGGCTGCGCGGCGGCGCGCTCGCCCGCGCTGTGCCGCACGATCGCGGCCGCCGGCCACGAGGTCGGGGTGCACGGCTGGACACACCGCAACCTGCTGCTGCGCGGGCCGGTGGCGACCTACCGCGACCTCGCCCGTACCCGTGCCCTGCTGGCGGACCTGACCGGACAGGTGCCCCGGTACTTCCGGCCGCCGTACGGCGTTTTCAGCACGCCGGCCCTGCTGGCGGCGCGGTACCTGCGCCTGACGCCGGTCCTGTGGACGTGCTGGGCGAAGGACTGGCAGCCCTCCTCCACCCCGCGCACGGTTCTCGAGACGGCACGCCCGGGACTCACCGGCGGTGCCACCCTTCTGCTGCACGACTCGGACGGTGGTCAGGCGCCCGAGGCGTGGCGGGCGACGCTGGCGGCGCTGCCGCACCTGCTCGACGAGTGTGTCCGTCGCGGGCTGCGGGTCGGGTCGCTGGGCGACGGCGCGACACCGCGCCTGTCGTGAGAGTCCTCGCGGTTGTCATCGCGCTCGCCGCGGCCGCGTGTTTCGCACTGACCTCAGCGGTCCAGCAACGGGCCGCCAAGCAGGAGCGGCCGCACCGCACCCTGGATCCGCGACTGCTGCTCCGGCTGGCACGCCGGCCCCTGTGGCTCGCCAGCTGGGTGCCGGACCTGGCGGGTACCGGTCTGCAGACCGCCGCCCTGCGCTTCGGCCCGCTGGCCCTGATCCAGCCGCTGCTGGCCAGCGGGCTGTTCCTGGCCATCCTGCTGGAGGCGGCGCTGGACCGACGGCGACCGCGTACCCGCGACCTGCTCGCCGTCGCCACCGGCGCGCTCGGGCTGGCCGCGTTCCTGATCGTCGCCCAGCCCGCCGCCGGCGTATCCGACGCCTCCCGCGACGCCTGGATCGCGGTGCTCGCGGCCTGCGCCGGGTCGGTCGCGGCCTGCCTGCTGGCGGCCTGGTTGTCCCCGGAGACCGTGCGGGGAACGATGCTGGGCGTCGCCACGGGGGTCCTCCTCGGCCTCACCGCGGCGCTGTTGAAGCCCGCGGTCACCATGTTCTCGGACAACCCGGCCGGCGTATTCACCGACTGGCACCTCTACGCCCTCATCCCGGTGGGCCTGGCCGCTCTGATCCTCAACCAGAACGCCTTCCAGAGCGGGCCGCTGGCCGCCCCGCTGACCGCGCTCACCCTGGTCGACCCGGTCGTCAGCGTCGCCATCGGCCAGGCCGCGTTCCACGAACACCTCGACACCAGCGGTCCGCGACTGGCGCTGGAGGTCGTCGCGGGCCTCGCCATGGTCACCGGTACCTGGCTGGCGAGCACGATCCATCCCCGCGGCCGCTCAAGCCAGCCCGGCCGGCCCGCGTCCTGAACGCCGCAGAAGACGCCGGGTGCCCGGCCGGTCTCGATGACCGGCCGGGCACCGTCGGGAGACCGTCAGACGGTCCGGGATGCCGCCGCGGCGTTGTCGGCCGCCGCCTGGGTACGGGTCGCGGGCAGGACGCAGACGTGGTCCACCGGTCGCGCCTCGCGCCACACGTAGCCGTTCACGCACGTGGTGATGCCGTACGGGCCGGTCGGGTTGCGCCGCGCGTTGGCCTGGGTGTTGTCGGCGGCCGCCAGGCTGCGTACCGACGGCAGCACGCACACGTAGTCGGTCGGGAACGCCTCGCGCCACACGTACCCGCTCGTGCACTGCTTGGGAGCGACCGCGAGCCGCGCCGTGGCCTGACCGTTGTCGGAGGCCGCCTGGCTGCGCACGCTCGCCAGCACGCAGACGTGGTCGGTCGGCGACGCCTCCCGCCACACGTACCCGTTGAGGCAGGTGTCCGGCCCGTAGGCGCCGCTGGTCCACCGGCTCGACGCGGCCGCGTCGTCCTGCGCGGCCTGGGTGCGTACGGAGGGGATGACGCATACGTGGTCGGTGTCGAACGCCTCCCGCCACACGTACCCGTTCTTACAGGTGTCCGGGCCGTACGGGGTCGGGTTGACCGCCGGGTGCGAGGGGCTGGGGCTGGCGTGACCGGTGCCGGTGCCGCCCGAGCCGCCCGAGCCGCCACCGGATCCGCCGCCGCCCGTACCGCCGCCGGACCCGCCGGTACCCGTGTCGCCGCCCGTACCGCCGACAGCGCTCGCGCTCGGGCTGACCACGCCGGATACCCCGTTGTCGCCCGAGACACCGCCGCTGACGGTGCCCGAACCGCTCGCGTGGAACTGGCCGCAGCCCACGGCCAGCAGCGCCACGCCGCCCGCCGCGACGAGACCCAGAGCGCGCTTGAGGTTGTTCATGGCTTCCTCCTGATTCGGCTTCGAGCCCGAGTGTGGAAGCCGCCGCGGCCCCTCCGGCGGGACGCGGGCGCACGCGGCACGTTGTCGGGAGTCACCGCGGGCCGGCGCCGTTTGAGCCGGTGCGACCGGGGTAGGCCGGACAGGCCGGGAGGGGGTGCCGCATGGCAGAGCTGGGGTTCGTCAGGAAGGTCGCCGAGCACACGGGAGTTGCCGAGGACCGGGCGGTGGCCCTGACCGAGGCGACGCTGGGTACCCTGGCCGCACGGCTGAGCGGGGGAGAGGCGGCCGACCTCGCCGAGCGGGTACCGGAGGAGTTCCGCCCCCTGCTCATCACGGCTCAGGAGGACGCCGAGCCGCTGTCCTTCGACGACTTCGCCGCCCGGGTGGCCGAGCAGGCGGGGGTATCCGCCGATGTCGCCAGGCGGGGCGTGGGCGCGGTACTGCAGGCCCTGCACACCACCACCGGCCAGCGGGAGTTCGACGAGTTCATGGCGCAGCTGCCCGAGGAGTTCGCTCGGGCCGCGCGGGCCGTCCCCCAACGCGGATAGCGTCGGGCCGAACCGGAGCCGCGGTCAGTGCCGGGCCGGCCGGCGTCCGTGCTCAGTGCCGGGGCTGTTCGGCGTCCGGGTGCCCGGCCATGCCGGAGCCGCCACCCGCGGCGCCCGACTCCCCGCCGGCCATGCCCGAACCGTCGTCCTCGACCACAGTGTCCACGTCCTCCGGTACCAGCGCCGGTCGGGTACCCGCGTCGACCTGGCTCTGCGCCGCCGGTACCGCGCTCTCATCCTCGCCGCCCGTACCCTTGACCGGCTGCTCTCCGGCGCGCGCGTGGTAACCCATCCCGGTCTCCCTACGCCCGTACCGTCGCCAGTGCCGTGCTCCAGGCCACCACCTGGTCGAGTACCCGGCCGAGCGCCTCGGCGTGCATCGGTGCCGGAGTGAACTGCGAGAAGTCCTTGAAGTCGGTGAACAGCGACAGCGCGACCTGCTGGCGCACGTCGGCGACCTGCAACTCGCCCATGACCAGCCGCAGGTGCTCCACCGCCCGGGTGCCACCCACGCTGCCGTAGCTGACGAAGCCGGCGGCCTTGTTGTTCCACTCCGCGTAGAGGAAGTCGATGGCGTTCTTCAGGGCGCCCGACGTCGAGTGGTTGTACTCGGGCGTGACGAAGACGAAGCCGTCGAACGAGGCGATCTTCTCGGCCCAGGCCTTGGTGTGCGGCCGCTCGTACTGGCCCATCGAGGGCGGCATCGCCTCGTCCAGGTGCGGCAGGTTGTACTCGGCGATGTCGACGAGTTCGTACTGCGCGTCGCTGCGCTGCTTGGCGACGTCGAGTACCCAGCGGGCGACCGCCTCCCCGTTACGGCCGGGACGGGTGCTGCCGAGGATGATGCCAATCCTGATCATGGGCTGCCGCTACCCCGGCTGCCACCGACCAAACATGCGCCCGGGAGCCGGCCCGGGGGCCGGATCTGGGGCCAGCCATCCGATGGACCGCCTACCTCGCGGGCCGCCGCAGGCGGAATAGCGGGGGCCGGCCGGTTGTCTACCTCTTGGCGATCATCTGTGGTGATCAGGGTGATCGCTTGGAAAGGAGGTGATGTGCTGTGCCAACCGTCACAGGTTCGGTTCCCGCCGACGCCTTCCGTCGCGGCGACCACTACGTGGTGCACTGCGACCTGCCCGGCGTGGAGCCCGGGTCGCTGGACGTGAGCGTCCAGGGGGACGTGGTGACCGTCCGGGCCCACCGCAAGGACGGCGACGAGAACGGGGTCCGGTGGCTGATCCGGCAACGCAGCGTCGGTACCGTGAGCTGTCAGGTGCGGCTGGGTGAGCCGGTACAGGGGCGCAACGTCCGGGCCACCTACGCCGACGGCGTGCTGACGCTGACCGTGCCGGTCGCGTCCGTCCCAGGCGCGAAGGAGACCGGCCCGCTGGTGCACGTGCTGCACGGAGCCGAGGCCGCCTGACCGGCGACGCAGGTGCCGCCGCGCGTGCGCGGCGGCCTGCCTGCGTCACTTTCCCTTTCCGCGAGGCCAGCCCGCGAGGTCAGCTCTGCGCGGCAGGCAGGCTCAGGGCGCCCTCCACCGGAGCGGCGGCGCGGGTCGTGCGGGGCACGGAAGCGGCCTTCGCCGCGCGGCGCCGGGGCTCGCGTGCGGGCCCCGCCGCGACGGTAGCGGCGACGTTGCCGACCTGCGGGTCGGCCCGCCGCAGCCCCCAACGACGCAGGTACTCGTCGGCGAGCAGCCGGGCGCTTTCCTCGATGTGTTCACCGGTCAGGCCGCTCCATACCTCGATCAGGTGGCGGGCCTCGTCGAGAGACAACGACGGGGAGACGGGTACCAGTTCTCCGGGTAGCTGCCCTACCTCGCCACGCAGGTAATGGTGCGCGTAGACCCACGGGTACCAGTCGGGTACGAACGGCACCACCGGCCCGCCCGTACGCCTGACAAACTCCCCGATGCTCTCCATCCGGCCCCCCAATCGATCATGCACACAGCCCGCAGCAGTACCCACTGGCGCAAGCGTCCACTCCCCTCCGGTCCAAAGTGGCACATCGGGGCCCTGAACTGGGTAAGCAGTCTGGGGCAGCGCCTGGTCGAAAGCCTCGTCGGGCGGAGCCCGGAGCGTCGCGGGCGGTAGGGTGGGTGATCATGAGTGACGGTCACCCGGCACGATCGCGCCGGCAGCCGTTGCCCCGCTTCCGGAGGGTCGGCCGATGTTGGAGACTGCCGCATCCAGCGACGGCCACGGACACCGCGTGCTCACGGTGAGGGGCGACGTGGACCTGGAGACCTCGGACGCTCTCCTCGCCGCGTTGCGGCGCGTGCTGACCGACGACCCGGTGCCGGACGTGATCGTGGATCTGACCGCCGTGAGCTTCCTGGACTCCAGCGGCGTGCGCGCTCTGTTGCGGGCACACGGCGAGGCGGTCGCCCGGGGCGGCTCCCTGTCCGTCACCGGTGCCCAGGGGATCGTCGCCGACGTCCTGCGCATCACCGCCGTCGACGAACTGCTCGGCTGATCCACAGGATCCGCCGTGCGATATCCGGCCGCCTGCCTATCGTGACCTGAAGGGGGCACGGCCACCGGAAAGGGGTACCGGTTGAGTTTCTCGGCGCCCGATCTCCATCGCTCCCTGGCCGAACTGCTCAGGGTCAGCCATCTCATCCAGTCCACCGACGTGGCCGCCACCGTCAACGACGTCCTGCGGCCGCTCGACATGCAGTTCGCGATCTACCTGATCGACCTGGAGCAGCGGGCACTGCGGCCGCTCGCGCCACTGGCCGGCGAGCCCGGGCCGCTGCCGGTCGACGACAGCTTGGCCGGCGAGGCCTTCATGACCGTGCGGATGGTGCGATCACCGGAGCGCACGGATCTGCTGTGGGTACCGATCGTGGACGGTACGGAGCGTCTCGGGGTGGCCGGTATCATCATGCCGGACGCCGGGCTGGTCGAGAATCCCGAGATACACCGGGCCCTCACCGCGGTAACCGGCCTGGTCGGCCACCTCATCGTGTCCAAGACGACCTACGGCGACGTGCTGCGGGCGGCGCGCCGTTCCCGGCCGATGTCTACCGAGGGCGAGCTCCTGTGGCGCAACCTTCCGCCGCTGACCTTCGCGACCGACAAGGTGGCCATCTCCGCGGTACTCGAACCGTGCTACGAGGTGGGCGGCGACGCGTTCGACTACGCGGTGGACAACGACCACGCTCAGCTCGGCATCCTGGACGCGGTCGGGCACGGGCTGAGCGCGGCGCTGACCGCCGTGCTCACCCTGGCCGCGATCCGGGCGGTGCGCAGCAGCGGCGCCGCGAGCCTAGACGAGCTGGCCGCCGCCGCCGACGAGGCGCTCAGCGGCCAGTTCGACGACCTGCGGTACACGACCGGGGTGCTGGCCGACCTGGACATGCGTACGGGACTGCTGCGCTACCTCAACGCCGGGCACCCCGCGCCGGTGGTGATACGGGACGGCAGGGCTGTCGCCTCGCTGGACCAGCCGCGCCGGATGCCGATGGGGCTCAACGACGTCCGGTCGGCGGTCGCCGAGTACCGGTTGCGGCCCGGAGACCGGCTGCTGCTCTACACCGACGGCGTCACTGAAGCCCGGGACCCGGACGGTGGCCGGTTCGGTAGCGACCGCCTGATCGAACTGGCCGAACGGCACTCGGTGGCCGGCCTGCCGGTACCGGAGGTGCTGCGGCGGCTGTCCCACGCCGTGCTCGACTACCAGGACGGCCGGCTCGACGACGACGCCACCCTGGTCATCGTCGAATGGGCGACCGAGGCCGGCCCGCGGATCGTCCCGTAGGACCGCGTGTCCGGGTCCCCGCGCCGGTCGTTGCCTGTGCGTGACTGACTTTCGGATCACTGTCGCGGCGCAGGAGCCCGGCGCCTCCTACCGCATCGTCCGGGTCGGCGAGGCCGGCCGGCGGGACCGCGGGGTGTTCCGCCGCGCGTACAGCAGGGCGGAGGTCGAGGCCATGCGGAGCACCCCGGAGGACGAGATCCTGTTCGAGGACGGCGACGAGACGTTCAAGGAGATTCTCGACAATCCCGTCTCGCGCTGAACGGCGCCGAGTTCGGCGGCGGCGGACGGCCGCGCGCCCCGGGAAATGCCGGTGCGCGGGCCGGGTCCGGCTGCCAGCATCGTGTCCGTGACGATCGCGTCCGGGGTGCGGATCGGGTGGGCGGATCTCCCGCCCGGCGTTCGCCGTGCCGTCGAGCGGATCGTCGGGGCGCCGGTCGTCGAGGCGGTGTCGCAGGCCGGCGGGTTCTCGCCAGGCACGGCAGACCGGGTACGGGCGGCCGACGGTCGGCGCGCCTTTGTGAAGGCGGTCAGCAGACGGCAGAACGAGCTGAGCCCCGACCTGCACCGCCGGGAGGCGCGGGTGACCGCCGCGCTGCCGTCGTCGGTACCGGCGCCCCGGCTGCTCGGCTGGCACGACGACGGGGACTGGGTAGCGCTGGTACTGGAGGACATCGAGGGCAGGCACCCCGCGACGCCCTGGGTACCCGACGAGCTGGAGCTTGTACTGGCCGCTCTCGCGGATCTCGCCCGGTCGGCGACGCCGTCGCCCGTCCCCGGCCTGGCATCCGCGGCCGAGTCCTTCGGCGACGACTTCGCCGGCTGGCGCCGGATGCGCGCAGACCCGCCCGCCGCGCTCGACCCGTGGGTCGCCCGGCACCTAGACGAGCTGTGCGCGCTGGCCGACCGCGGTCTGGCGGCGCTCGCCGGTGACACGCTCGCGCACACCGACATCCGGGCGGACAACCTCCTGGTCGGCCCGGACGGCGCGGTGACCGTGGTCGACTGGCCGTGGGCCTGCCGCGGGCCGGTCTGGCTGGACGCGCTGCTGCTGCTCGTCAACGTCCGGCTGTTTGGCGGTCACGACACCGGGGAGTTGCTGGCCCGGCTGACCACAGGGACCGGCGCCGACCGGGGCGACCTCATCGCCGTGCTGGCGGGCATGGCCGGCTTCTTCGCCGACGCCGCGAGACTGCCGCCGCCTTCCGGCCTGCCCACCGTCCGGGAGTTCCAGCGGGCACAGGCCGACGCGGTGCTGTCCTGGCTGGGCGAGGAGCTGGCCGGTACCGACCAGTGAGCGGCACCGATCCGGCTATGGCGCGCACCCGTTAGCCTCCTACACAGCGTCGGGGATATCGGGCCCGGCGCGGGTGGGAGGGGCCATGGACCCGGCAGTCGACCCGGTGACGGAGTTCCTCGCGGCGCTGCGCGACGCGGACTCGGCGCTGGCCTCGGCAGGGGCCGGGTTGACCGGCGCCGGGGTACCCGACGCGGCGTTCGGCCGGCTGTTCGAGGCGCACGAGGTGCGCGACGCGTACCACGAGCGGCTGCCCGGCGCGCAACGGGACATCGACGAGGCCCGCACGGTACTGGGTCACTTCCTGGCCGGTCTCGGCGGCGGCCACCGGATCGTGGACGCGGCGCCGGCGGCGCCCCGGCCGAGGCCGGCCCAGCCGTGAGCCGCACCGTCGTGCTCCTGTCCGGCATCGTGCTCCCGGTGCTGTTCGTGCTGTCCTGGCTGGCCGCGATGTGGCACCTGCGCCGGCTGCGCCGGGCGGCCCGGGCCACGCCGGTACACACGCAACTGGCACAGACCGGCGACCAGCTGCACTCGATCGAGGATTGGCTGCGCCGGGCCGCCGAGCTGCCCGATGGCCGCGAGCCGCGGCCAGCCGACGGCGAGCGCGATCAGGGCAGGCTGGAGGAGTTGGCCCGTAAGCACTTCCCGAGCCTGGCCACCCCGCACCCGCACCTGCACCTCATCGGTCTGACCGGCGTGGAGAAGCGGCTGCTCGCCTGGGTCTGCCTGCACACCGGCCTGCCCAACCCGTTCGATGCCCTGGAGCGGCTCACCGGCGACCCGGACGAGCTGCGGCGGGCGACCCTCGCCTGGCAGGACGCGCACGCCGACATCGCGGCCGCCGTGGAGCGGCTGTGCGCGGCCACCGCGGTGCTGCACGAGCGCTGGGACGGGCCGCAGGCGCAGCGGTTCTTCCCGCTGCTCGCCGAATACCTCGGGGAACTCGACGACCTGGCGGTGGACGTCAGGACGACCGCGGAGACGCTGCGTGGGCTGCAGGCGGAGGCCACGCTGACGGAGAGCACCATCGTCGGGCTGATCAACCTGCTGGTCGGCTCGTTCGGCGGGTACCTGGTCGAGACGGTGCTGACCGTGGGCACGATGACCCCGGCGGTCGCCGCCCAGGCGCAGTTCGAATTGACCTGGGTACTCAAGCAGGTCGCCGTGGCCCTGAGCCGGCTTCAGTCGATCTATAGCGACACCCGTCGCGTGCTGGCGAGCGTTTCCGGATTCAAGGGCCTGGACCAGATGCGGGCCCGGTTCGAAATCGACGTCGTGGAGGGCATCGACCGGTCGATCGACTCGGTCGCCTGAGACCGGCTCAGGGTGGCCGGGCGGCGGCGTTCGTTACCCGGTAGGGCTGCCGGAGACCCCGGCCAGCCGCGCGTGGACCGCGGCCAACTCGTCCTCGGTCGCGCCGGGGCGGGCGGCGCGTACCGCCAGCCACGCGGCGCCGACCAGCCCGTCGGCCGGGGTGAGCACCGGGCCGGCGAAGCGCGCCGGTACCAGCGACCGCACCCGCGACCCGATGGCCGACTCCGGCCGGTTCACCAGGCCGCCGGCCAGGACCAGCGGCGCGTCCTCGCCGGGCTCGCGGACCGCGCCGATCGTCGCCACGAGGTGCGCCGCCGCGGCGTCGCAGATTGCCGAGGCCACCGCGTCGCCGGCCGACTCCGCATCGGCGACGAGCGGGGCGAGCGCGGCGAGCTCCACGGGCGGCCGGCCCGCGACCGACCGGATGATCGCCGAGCGGAGGGCCCGTACCGGCCCGTCGGGGCGGTACCCGAGCAGCCGCAGCGGTACCGACTCGGCGAGCGCGGTCGCCGGGCCGGTACCGGTGATGGCCGCCAGGGCCGCCCGTACCGCCTCGCGCCCCAGCCAGTAGCCCGATCCGTGGTCGCCGAGCAGCCAGCCGAACCCGTCGGCGAGGGCGTCGACGCCCCGGTCGCGTACCCGGGCGGCGGCCGCCCCGGTACCGGCCAGCAGCACCGTGCCCGACGGCAGTGGGGTCGCCGAGCAGAACGCGACCTCGGCGTCGCCGACGAACCGGGGGACGGCGGCGGTGCCGCAGGCGGCGACGGCCTCGGCGAAGACCGCCGCCGTGGCCGGGTCGTCCAGGGCCGACCCGCCGGCCACACCCGCGACCACGGCCCGTACCGAGGCCGGGTCGAGCCCGTCGAGCGCCCGTCGCATCGCGTCGGCCAGTCGTGCGGCGGCCGGTGCCGGTCCGTGGCTGGTCGGGTTGCCGCCGCCGGCGCGAGCCAGGCGCAGCGACCGACCGTCCACGCCGGCGACCAGCACCCGGGTCGAGGTGCCGCCGAGGTCGGCGCCGACGACTAGCGCGTCCACTTAGGACAGTCGTAGGACGTCGGTGCCGCCCTCCCGCGCGAAGGCACAGGCGCGCGCGGTGTCGGCCAGGCAACCCCGGACCGTCATCAGGGCGGTGTAGTAGTCGATGTACCGGAAGCCGTAGGTCTCGCCTCGGGCGAAGGCGTGCCCGGAGATGGCGTCCCGCCACACGGCGAACGCCTCGTCGGTGACCGGCGCGTACACCGACGGCTCGAACCCGGCCATGTCCTCCCAGTTCTCGGCGTACAGGAACTGCGAGACCCCGTGCCGGGGCCCGCCCAGGGCGGGGTCCCGTTCGGCTCCGACGGGCAGCCCGGCGAGGAACCGGCCGCGCTCGGCGAGGAAGGAGGCGTTCTCGTGGTCGGTGTGGATGGAGTTCTTCCAGTGCGTCACGATCACGTCCGGCCGAAGGTCGCGGATGACCCGGGCCACGCGGATGGCCAGGTCGTCGCCGGTACCGAGGAAGCCGTCGGACTGGTCGTCCAGGACCTGGAAGCTGGCACCGATCTTCGCCGCGAACTCCTCGCCCTCGGCGATCTTTTGGACCTTGTATTCCGGCGGTGACAGCCGCGGATGCCCGCGCTCCCCGGGGGTCAGGGCGAGGATCGCGGCCCGCCCGCCGGCGAGTACCGCGGTGGCCAGCAGGGGGCCCGCGGTGAGCTCCATGTCGCCGATGTGCGCGCCGATGGCCAGATAGCTGTTCATGCCGCATCTCCCCGGTGCAGCGCCGCCCGCATCACTGCGAAGCGACGGGTGATGGTGAAGCCGTTTCTGAGGTACAGGCGGCCGGCCGGACTGTCCTGTCCGGTCCACAGGAACCAGGCGCCGTGCGCGCCGAGCGCCCGCATGCGCGCGAGAGTCAGGTGCAGCAGCACGAGGCCGACGCCGTTGCCACGCTGGCTCTCCAGCACGCCGAACGGGCCGAACCGCTCGGTCGCCCCCTCGTAGGCGGCGTGCATCGCCCATCCCACCAGGACACCGGCGGGGTCGCGCGCGATGACGACACGGTCGGCGGGCAGGCCCGCCACGAGGCACTCCCGGATGGCCCGCGCCCAGTCGGGATTGAAGTGCTCACCGGCGAGCCGTACCAGCGGCGGGAGGTCATCGACGGTGGGCGTCCCGAGGAACCAGCCGTCCGCGCGCAACTGTGCGGCCCGCGCCGCGACGGCGTCGGGTACCGCGTAGCCGACCAGGCTGCGGTCCATCGCGACCGCCTCGTACTGGGTCCGGAATCCCAGTGAGTCCAGCAGCCGGCCGCCGGCCGGATAGGCCTCCCGGTCGCAGCCGGGCAGGATGTAGTTGGGGGTGTAGGACGAGAAGAACACCTCCCGGGCGCCGCCGTCACGCAGCCAGTCCAGCGCGCCGCCGAGCAGGGCGCGCCCGACGCCGGCGTCGCGGTGCGCCGGATCCACGAAGAAGAACGGCACCCAGCCGCGGGTCGGCTCCAGGTCGTCGCCGACCATCGCCACCTTGCGGCGTACGGCGTAGGCCGCGCCGAGCACCCGGTCGCCGTCGCGGGCCACCCGCAGCCCCTCGGCGTCGAAGTTGGCGTCCAGCAGCACCAGGTTGCGGAACCGCTCCTGGGTGATGGGATCGGCGGGAGCGCTGCGGCACCACAGGTCGACGATGGTGCCGGTGTCCCCGACGCGGTAGCCCGTTACGGTCACCATGCCGATGTCCTCCGTCCGGTCGGTCCTTGCCGCCCGCCCCGCCCCGGGTAGCGCAGCGCGTCCTCGCCGGCCCACGCGGCCGGGTGTACCGGCTCGGCGACGAGCCCCGCCGGATCCCCGCCACCCGCCAGGCACCGCCGCAGCGAGTCGGATCCCCAGAGCAGGTCGATGAAGTACCGGTGCCCGGTACTGCCGGCGCCGCTGTCCGGCGGTACCCAGGCGAACCCGTCGGGGTACAGGCGGTGCGCACAGTGCAGCATGGCCACGCCGGTACCCACGGGGCGGAACGCCTCCCGATCGGTGACGTGCACCTGTACCCCGTACACCCGCTCCCCCGCGTACTTGTGGAAGGTGGGCGCGAAGGTCACCGGGCGGAAGCGGACCCCGGGCAGTTCCAGGGCGTTGAGGGCGTCCGCCCACCGTCCGTCGATGAAGGGCGCGCCGATCAGCTCGAAGGGCCGCGTGGTGCCGCGACCCTCGGACAGCGACGTGCCCTCGAACAGCGCGGTGCCCGGGTACACGACGGCGGTGTCCAGGGTGGGCATGTTGACCGAGGGCATCACCCAGGGCAGCCCGGTCTCGTCGTGCCAGTCGTCACGCCGCCAGCCCTCCATCGCCACGACGCGCAGGTCCGCGCCGATCCCGCGGTTGAGGTGGCCGGCCAGCTCCGCGACGGTCAGCCCGTGCCGCACCGGGACCTCCGCGCGCCCGACGAACGAGGCGAACGGCGGCTGGAGCAGAGGACCCTCGCTGCGCATCCCGCCCAGCGGGTTGGGCCGGTCGAGGACGACGAACGGGAGCCCGAGCCGGGCCGCGGACTCCATCAGGTCGTACATCGTCCAGACGTAGGTGTAGAACCGCGCGCCGACGTCGGCCAGGTCGTACACCAGAGTGTCCACACGGGACAGTTGGACCAGCCGGTCGAGCGCCGGACCGGACCGCAGGTGGGTGTCGTAGACGGGCAGCCCGCTCGCCGCGTCAACCGTCCCGGACTCGCCGTACCCGGCCTGCGCCGCGCCGGACACGCCGTGCTCCGGCCCGAACAGGGCGGCGAGCGGGATCCCGGCCGACCGGAAGGCGCGGACGTTGGACGACAAGTCCGGCATCACGCCGGTGGCGTTGGTGACCAGCCCGATCCGCGAACCCTTCACCAGCCCGGGTTCGGCGGCGAACCGCTGCGCGCCGGTACGCACCGTGCCGGCCGTCACGTCAGGCGGCCGGTACCGGAGGTGGTCTCGGGCGCGGGTTCGGTCATGTGCGGGTCGCTCCGTTGCTCAGGTGCCGGTGACGGCGTCGGCCGCGTACCAGGCTCACCAGGATAGCGCCCCCGCCGGGCGGGATTCCCGCGCCGGGAAATGCCTCGCGCGGCCGCGACGCGGGCGGCTACGGTCGGTACCCGTGCAGCCCCTGACACCCGAGCAGATCAAGCGCGCGATGGTGAACTGCTCGCGCGGTGACGTGGCGGGCATGTCGCTGCCGCGCGGGTTGGCCGATCTCGACTGGGAGAGTCTGGAGTTCCTCGGCTGGCGCGACCCGCGGGCACCACTGCGCGGGTACCTGGTGTCCTGGCACGGCCAACGACCGGTGGGGATCCTGTTGCGCGCGGCCACGTCGAGGATGTCCGGCCGTACGGCCGCGGTCTGCATGCTCTGCCGAACGGGCCAGTCGGCCGACAACATCTCCCTGTTCACCACCGCGCGCGCCGGCACGGCCGGCCGCAAGGGCGACACCGTGGGTACCTACGTCTGCGCCGACCTCGGCTGCTCCCGCAACGCCCGCGTCGACAAGGCGACGGCGTCCTTCCGGCCGGACCCGGGCCGTACCGTCGAGGAGCGCATCGCCGGCCTGCAGGCCCGGGTGGACACGTTCCTCGAGGCGGCGCTGGCCACCTGAGCCGGCCCCGACCGCGCCACAGGGTGCGTCATCTGAAAGGCGCCTTGGCAGTGAACACCAGGGCGTCGATACTATGCGTGGCCGAGGCACTACCAGTTGGCCAATGGGGGGCATCGTGACCGAGGACGACCGACCGGATCCCGACGGCCGCGCGGACCAACCCTGGAACTGGCTACCGAGCGTCTCCGATGACCACGGCAACGACCGTCGCGCGCTGCGCCGGGTACCGCCGGCGGCCGAGCGGATTCGCCGCAACCGGCCGAGCCGCTTCTGACCCCGGATCGTCGGAAGCCGACCGTAGCGGGCGCCGGTAGCTAGTTGTCGGCCGCGGGGCCAGGGTGCCACTGAATCTGATCCCGGCCCACGCCTACCTCGGCGGCGATCCGGAGCACGGTCTCCTCGTCGCCGGCCCATCGGAAGACGCTGGAGTCCTTGGTCTCCCCGATGATGGCGACGATGCGGTCCTGGCGGCCGGGCCTCAGCGGCCCGACGGCTACGGTGTAGTCAGCCACGGCATAGACAACGCCCACAGTCGCGGGCGGGTTACGGGCTACGGCAACACCGTCACGACGCGGCTACCGCGGGCCGCGCACGCCGGCGCGGGCCACGTGCTAATCGGCGACCTCTTCCCCATCGGGCTTCCGGCCGGTTAGCGGCACCCGGGCGGGGCGGCCGGCGCGAAGATGGTGCCATGGGGGCGCCGGGCAACAACCATCGCGGCGCCACGCTGACGGTCGCGCTGGCGCTGGCCGCGAACCTCGGCGTCGCAGTGGTCAAGGCGGTGGCCGGCACGGTCACCGGATCGGCCGCGCTGCTGTCGGAGGCGGCCCACTCGGTCAGCGACACGGTCACCGAGGTGCTGCTGCTCACCGCGGTGTACCGGTCCCGCCGCCCGGCCGATCAGCGCCACCCGTTCGGATACGGCCAGGAGCGGTACTTCTGGTCGCTGCTGGCCGCGTTCGGCATCCTTGTCTCCGGGGCGACCTTCTCGTTCTACCAGGGGTACCGGACGCTGAGCGGGCGCGCCCCGACACCGACCCGGCCCTGGGTCGGGTACCTGGTGCTGGGGCTGTCCGCCGCGCTGGAAGCCGTGTCGTTCGTCCAGGGCGTCCGCCGTACCCGCGGAGAGGCCACCATCCACCGCAGCACCCTGCTCGGCTACCTGCGCGATCCCCGGGACCCGACCGTCAAGTCGGTCGTGCTTGAGGATTCCGCCGCGATGACCGGCATCGGGCTGGCCTTCCTGGGCATCTTCCTGCATCAGGTCACCGGCCAGCCGGCCTGGGACGGAGCCGCGGCGCTGGCGATCGGCGCCCTGCTGGTGGTGGTCGCCTTCGAACTGGCGCGCACCAACATGGGATTGCTGATCGGCCAGCAGGCGCCCACGGCGCTGGTGCGGGCGGTCGGGCACTGGCTCGACGCGCAGCCCGAGGTCGAAGCGGTCGTGGACGTGCTGACCATGATGACCGGCATCGACCGGATCCTGCTCTGTGCCCGGCTGGACTTCCGCGACACGCTCAGCGCGACCGATCTGGAGGCCGCCTGCGTGCGGTTCGACAGCATGCTGAGGGAGGAGTTCCCCGACCTCGACGAGGTCTTCCTCACCCCGGTACCCCGCGACGACCCGCACCTACGCCTCCGGATCAGAGCCCGGTACGGCGACACGGCGTGACCGCAACCGTTCAGGCTCTCGGGTGCGGCAGGCTCCATCGCGCCGGGCGCATCGGGGTGCCGTTGGCGAGGATGGCCGCGCTGAGCGCCTCGACGGGCTGGGCGGTGGACCTGGGGTTGGTCAGCAGCACGAGGTCGATCTCGCCGAGTTCGGGTAGCCCGGCGCTCAGCGGCACTTCGCCGAGGTCGTCGGGGACCAGACTGCGCGCGAAGATCGCGATGCCCAGCTCCGCGCGGACGGCGGCCAGCAACCCGGTGACGTCGCGTACCGTGCAGGTGACCCGGTAGCCGATGCCGGCGTTGTCCAGCGCCTGCGCGGCCCGCGACCGGCTCAGGCTCGGGGCGTTGTACACCACCAGCGGTACCGGCCGCTCCTGCGCGGCCTTGCTGCGCCCGACGCCCGCCCAGACCAGCGCGTCGCGCCGCACCAGCCGGCCGCGCCCGCCCCCGGCCGTGTCCTTCACGAAGGCCACGTCGAGGTGTCCGGACTCCACCCGGCGCTGCAGCGTGGAGCTCTGCGAGACGGTCAGCTCCAGCGCGACACGCGGGTACATCTGCCGGAAGTCGCGCAGGATCTGCGGTACCGACGTGAGCGCCAGGTCGTCGGTGACGCCGAACCGCAGCCGGCCGCTGAGCCCGGAGCCGGTGAAGTAGCCGACCGCCGGCTCGTAGGCGGCGAGGATGCCCCTGGCGAAACCGGCCATCGCCTCGCCGTCGGCGGTCAGCGTGACGCTGCGGGTGTCCCGGATGAACAGCGGCCGGCCGACCGCCTGTTCCAGCTTGCGGATGTGTTGGCTGACCGTCGGTTGACGGATGCCGAGCGAGGCCGCCGCATGGGTGAAGCTCAATGACTGCGCCACGGCGAGGAACGTGCGCAGCAGGTGGGGGTCGTACATGCGGTGCCCTTCATTACGATTCGCTATCTCAGTAATATGATCCATGCGGTTCCGGGATGACGCCAGACGCGACCAGGATGAGGGGGAAGGCACCGCCCCCGAGACTTGGACGACTGTTGAATACCGCCGCGGCGAAGACCGAACTCCCCCGCCCGCCCGACCTGCCACCTCCCCCGGCCACTCGCCGCGCCACCTTCGGCTCGCTGCGTACCCGCAACTTCCGGCTGTTCGCCTCGGGGCAACTCGTGTCCAACACCGGTGCCTGGGTCCAGCGCATCGCGCAGGACTGGCTCGTGCTGAGCATCACCGGCAGCGCGACCGCGGTGGGCATCACCACCGCGCTGCAGTTCCTGCCGACCCTGCTGTTCGGCATGCTCGGCGGCCTCGTGGCCGACCGGTACCCGAAGCGTCGCGTGCTGCTGGCCGCCCAGGTCGGCATGGCGTCGATGGCCGCGGTCCTGGCCTGCCTCACGCTGACCCACCGGGTCGCCGCCTGGCACGTGTACCTCGTCGCGTTTGGTCTCGGGCTCATCACGGCGGTCGAGAACCCGGTGCGGCAGTCGTTCGTCAACGAGATGGTCGGCCCGGACCAACTGCGCAACGCGATCAGCCTGAACTCCTCGGTGTTCCAGCTCGGCGCGCTGATCGGCCCGGCCATCAGCGGCGTGCTGATCCGCGCGGTCGGCGGCGGCTACTCCTTCGCCGCCAACTCGGTGGCCTACGCGGCGCCGATCGCCGCGCTGTCGCTCATGCGCGACGATGAGCTGATCAGGAGCCCGCGCGCGGACGCGACCGGTCAGCGCCTGCGGGACGCGCTGCGGTACGTGGCGAGCCGGCCGCAGATGCTCTGGCCGACCGTCCTGGTCGGCGTGTTCGGCATGTTCACCATCAACCTTCCGGTCACGCTGGCCGCCTACGCCCGCTTCGTGTTCCACAGCGGACCGTCCGGGTACGGCCTGCTCAGCTCGGTCGCCGCGGTCGGCTCACTGGCCGGCGCCCTGATCTCCGCCCGGCGCTCCCGGACGAGGTTGCGGGGGCTGGCCGGCATGTGCCTCGCCCTGGCCGCACTGGAGATCGTCGCGGCCGCCGCGCCCAACGAGCTGACCTACTGCCTGCTGCTCGCCGCGGTCGGCGCGGCCACCCTGCTGCTGCTCACCTCGGCGAACTCGATGGTGCAGCTGGCCGCCGACGACACGATCCGCGGCCGGGTCATGGGCCTGTACCTGCTCGTGTTCATCGGCAGCGGTGCCGTCGGTGGTCCCTTGCTCGGCACCATCGACCAGCACCTGGGGCCGCAGGCCGGCATGCTGCTGGCCGGGGCGGTGCCCGCCCTCGCCACGATCGCCGTGATCCTGACCGTTGCCCGCCAGCGCGGACTGTGGATCTGGCCGCACGCCCGCAGCGCGTGACCGGCGGGCAGCGGGGTACAGGCCGGGAATGGTGGCGGGATTCCGGCTCGGGCGCATCGCCGGGGTGAAGGTGGACGTCAACTGGAGCGTCCTGGTCATTTTCGGGCTCATCGCCTGGGGGCTGGCCGCCGGGCGGTTCCCGGCCGCGTACCCCGGGCGGCCGCGCTGGGCGTACGTGCTGGCCGGCATCGCGGCCGCGCTCGCGTTCCTGCTCGGCCTGCTCGCCCACGAGGTCTCGCACGCGATCGTCGCCCGGCGTAACGGCCAGGCCGTGGAGGGCATCACACTGTGGCTGTTCGGCGGCGTCGCCCGGCTGCAGGGCGAGGCGCGCAGTCCCGGCGCGGAGCTGCGCGTGGCCGGGGTGGGCCCACTGGTCAGCCTCGTGCTCGGCCTGGTCTTCGGCGGGATCGCGGCCCTGGTCGCCGTGGTATCCCACCCGGGCCTGCTGCTCGGCACCCTGATGTGGTTGGCCGCCATCAACGTCGCGCTCGCGGTGTTCAACGTCCTGCCCGCCGCCCCACTCGACGGCGGCCGCCTGCTGCGCGCCGCGCTGTGGAAGGTCCGCGGCGACCGGGTGTGGGCCGGCGTGGTGTCCGCCCGGGCCGGTCGGGTACTGGGCCTGGCGCTGATCCTGCTCGGCGTCGTCCAGTACATCCGTAACCGCAGCATCAGCCAGCTGTGGCTGGCCCTCATCGGCTGGTTCCTGTTCGCCGCGGCCGGAGTGGAGGAGCGGCAGGCGCGCCTCGGCGCGGTGCGGGTCGGGGACGTCATGTCGCGGGAGCAGAACTGCGTCGCGCCGGACCTCAGCGTGGCCGAGTTCATGGACCGCTACGCACCGGGCCACCGGGGCGCGAGCGTGCCGCTCGCCGAGGACGGCCGCCCGGTCGGCCTGGTCACCATGGAGCGGGTCCAGCAGGTTCCGCTGGAGCGGCGCGAGGACACCCTCCTACGGGACGTCGCCTGCGCGCCCGGGGAGCTGGCGTTCGCCTCGCCGGACGAGTCCGTCACTGAGCTGCTCCCCCGGCTCACGACGTGCGCGACCGGCCGGGCGCTCGTGGTGGAGGATCACCACCTGGTCGGCATCGTGACGCCCGAGGACATTCAGCGCGCTTCGGTACCGTCGCGCTGACCCGGTGCCTCACACCGCGAACGGGAATGTCTCCGGCGCCTCGACCCGCTCCCACAGCGGCGTGCGCTCCAGCGGCTCCACCGCGGTGGTGGTCTCGACATGGATGACCGCGTCGTACTGGTCCGCCACCCGGGCGCTCAGGTAATGGCTCTGCCGCTCGGTCCGCGGCCGGTACACGACGCCGATCGCGCGGTGCAGCAGGGCCGAGCGCAGCAGTTCGCCCGAGTCCGGGGAGGAGTCGAAGCGCAGCATCGAGGCGTCCTGCCCCGCGTCGTGGAACAACTCCTCGACACTGCCCGGCAGCCCCGGCCGGACCACCTTGCGCTCGGCCGGCCCGCCCCAGTCGCTGGCCGCCGTCACGGTACCGCCGTAGGTGGTGAAGCCGATCAGGCGGCAGTCGTCGCCGTGGCGCTCGCGCACCAACTGGCCGACGTTCAACTCGCCACGCTCGGCGAACTCGGTGGCCCGGGCGTCGCCCAGGTGCGAGTTGTGCGCCCACACGACCACCTTCGCGGCCTCGCCGCGCTGGCGGCCCAGGTGTCCGGCCAGCGCCTCCAGCGTGTCGACCATGTGCCGGTCCCGCAGGTTCCAGGAGACCGGTCCGGCGTCGAACATGGCGCGGTAGTAGCGCTCCGCCCCCTGCACGGTACGGGCGTTCTGCTGCGCGTAGAACAGGTCGTCCTCGGCGGCCAGGCCGTCGCGGCGGGCGTAGTCCACCGCAGCGCGCTGCAGCTCCACCAACTGTTCCAGCGCCTCCCGCTCGCACGGCTCGCCGGTACCGGACACCGCGGCGAACCCGTACTCCTGGCCCTCCGCGCCGTACCGGTCGAAGCAGGCGTACCGCAGCCTGGCCCGCTCGGCCGCGGCCGGGTCGACCCGGCTCAGGTATCCGATGACCTCCTCGGCGGAGCGGTACAGGCTGTAGAGGTCGAGGCCGTAGAAGCCCACCTTCGCGGACCCGTCCCCGCCGGCCCGGTCGTTGTACCCGCGCAGCCACCCGACGAAGTCCAGCACCTCGGTGTTGCGCCACATCCACGCCGGGAACCTGCCGAAGCCGCGCAGCGCCTCCTCGGCGGTCGAGTCCTCCCCCTGCCCGCGCACGTACAGGTTCACCCGGTAGGCGTCCGGCCAGTCCGCCTCCACGGCGACCGCGCAGAACTTGAACTCCTCGACCAGCCGGCGGGTGATCGCCGCCCGGGCCGCGTAGAACTCGCGGGTACCGTGGGACGCCTCGCCGATCAGGACGAAGTGTGCGTCGCCCACGAGGTCGAACAGGGCCGCGTCGGGCGGGACGCCGCCGGCCGCCGGTACCGCCTCGGACCGCACGACGTCCGGCGGCGACGTCCGGCGGCCCTCGGGGGACGTGCGGCGCGATTCGTGGGCTGCCCGCAGCAGCTCGCGCGCCTCCGCCTCGCCGGGCGGCGGGAAGTCCACTGTGGACTGTCGGCCGGCGACCACGTTGCCGACGGAACCGGCCAACCGCCGCAGCTGCCCGGCGGGTGCGGCCGCCAGAGCCACCATGACGCGGGCGGGCGCCCGCTGCTCCAGGGCGCGCACGGCGGCCAGTACTCCCGCGTCGGCGGTCAGGCCGTCGCCGGCCAGGATCACGGTACGGTCGGTCAGCGGGACCGGATCCCTGCCCTCCCGCAGCGTCCGCTCCTCGTCGCGCAGCCCGCGGTCCTCGCGCCCGGCGAGGTCCAGCAGGACCGGCGGCGTGAGACCCAATCGCCGGACCGTATCGGTGTCCAGCTCCAGCGCCTCGGCGCGGGCCATGGCACCGATGACCGTGCGCTGGTCGTCCGGGGCGGTGAGTGTGCGGACCGCGAGGACGTCCAGGGGCGCGGCCAGCTCGGTGGCCACCTCGTACCCCACGGGTACCCCGCCGGTGCCGAGTCCGACCACGACCACGTCCGACCGGCCGGCGTACGCCCGCAGCCGCCCGGCCAGCGCCCGCCCGGCGGCCCGCCGGTCACCGAACGCCTGTTCTGGCATGCCCGTCGCCCCCCGCCGTCAGACCGTCCCGACGGCCGACCTACCCGTAGCCCCGGCGGCCAAACCGGGTACCGGGCCGGTCAGGTGTGCCCGCCCCGGGCGCGGGTACCGGCCGGAGGGTGACCGTGCACGATCAGCCCGCCGGTGGCGCGGGCAAGGACTACGAGCAGTCCGACGTGAAGCATCTGTTGAAGGTTCGCCGGTGGCGCAGCTACGACGAGATCATCGACTGGCTGCTGCGGGAGGGCGACGCGGACAGCCGGCTGACCCCCTCGGAGGTCGGCCACCTAGTCGACGACCTGTCCCGGCTCCGGACGCGCCGAAGCGAGTTCATCACCGACTCGACTAGGCTGTACCACGAGTTGAAGCGCTGATGGCGGCGGGATCGGGCCGCGCGGCGGCGGACCAGTGGGGTACCGCCGAGAAGCGCAGGGCGGCGCGGCGGCTGGTCGCCCGGATGGGCCGTGGCTACGCCGAGGCGTACGGCCTGTCGGTGACCAGCAATCCGGCCAGCATCTTCCGCCTGCTGCTGCTGTCGGTACTCACGGCCGGCCGGCGCGACCACCGGCAGGCGGTGGACGCCGCCAAGGCACTTTCGGCGCGGGGCTGGGACAGCGCGGCGCGGCTGGCCGGTACCCGGCCCGAGGAGCGCGTCGAGATTCTCCGCGCGGCCGGAACCGGCCGGGCCGCCGACCGGCTGGCCGCGACCCTCGGCGACCTGGCCTCGGCCGTGGTCGACCGGTACCACGGCGACCTGCGGCGGCTGCGGGGCGAGGCGCGGCGCGACCGGAACGCGGAGCGGCGACTGCTGACCCGGCTGCCGGGCGTCACGGACGCCGCCGTCGACCTGTTCCTCCGCGAGGTGCAGGTGATCTGGCCCGAGGCCGGCCCGTTCCTCGACCGGCGCTCGCTGCGCGCTGCCGCACGGCTCGGGTTCGGCGGCACCGCCGAGGAGGTGGCCGCGCTGGCCGGTGCCGGCGCGGAACGGGTGGCCTGGCTGGCCGGCGCCCTGGCCCGGGTGGACCTGGAGGACCGGTACCCGGAGGCGCTCGCCGTGGCCCGCGCCGCCCGCGCCTGAGGCCACCGTCCACAGTGACCGGGGAACCGGTCAACCGAGCGTTTCCCGCAGCTTCGCGGCGAACTCCGCCGGCTTGCCGGCCCAGCCGCCCTCCCCGCCCACGAAGCCGCCGTGATGGCTGGGGAAGATGACCGCCGCCGTACCCAGCCGCTCGGCGAGCGCCTTCCCGGCACGGTTGGCCAGCTCACCGTCGGACTCCTCGCCGGCGCCGAGCACGATCCGGGTCGGCGCCGCGCGCAGGGCCGCGACGTCCGGCTCGTAGTGGGTGCACGACATGAGGTTCTGGCTCAGCAGCGGGTCGTCACGCGAGCCGTCGTCCTCGGCCGGCAGGCCGAAGGACGCCGGGTCCGGCGTGGGCCGGTCGGCGAAGTCGGGCGGGAACTCGCCCCGGTGGCCGATGGTCGCGATGAACCTCGCCATACCGGCGCCGGCCCCGTCCTTCTGGTACGCCTCGCCGATCGCGACGACAGCGGCGTGCGCCCGGTCGCGGTCGGGAAGCACGGTGATCAGCGGAGGCTCGTGCGCCACCAGCGTGCGCACCTCGTCCGGATACCGGACAACGAGCGCGAGAGCGTTGACCGCGCCTCCGCTGCTGGCGAAGACGTCCACCGGTCCCCCGCCGACCGCCCCGATGACCCGGTGCAGGTCGTCCGCGTGCTGCTCGGGTGTCGACTCCCGGGCGCCGTCGGTTAGCGTGCTGCGACCCACCCCGCGCGGGTCATACGTGACCACGGTGCGATCGGCGAAGAATCCGGCCAGTTCGGCGAAGCCGCCCGCGTCCATGGGCGAGCCGATCATCAGCAGTACCGGCCGGCCGGCGGTCTCCGCGTCGCGGATGTCGTAGGTCAGGTTCACGCCGGGTGTGTCGATGGTGTGAGTACGCGGCTCGGCCATGCGAGCCTCCCTTCTCCAGGTCCTGTCTGCTTGGACCGGTGGTGCCCGGGAAACTCATCGGCTGTCAGTTCGCAGCCTTGGCCGGCTCGTCAGTCGTTGGTGTGCAGCCGGGTCATCCGGCGCCACAGCAGGAGGGCGATCAGCGCCAACACGACCAGCGCGGCGATGACCACGACCCAGATCAGCGTGGTGTTGGTCTTGCTCGTCGACGAGTTCGCCGCGACGCTCGCGTTGTGTACCACCGCACCGGGCGACACCGGTTGGGCGGACGTGGTGGCGGCGGCCGGCCGGAGGCTGACCGTGGGCGCCGGATCCGGTGGCTCCGGGGCGCCGCTGGACGGCACCTCGATCCACCGTTGGACCTGGCCGTCGCTGTAGCTGACCAGGGTCTTGAACGCGAGCGTCGACGCGGTCGTGGGCAGTTGCGCGATCCGCAGGGACGCCTTGGCGTCGGTGTGGGTCGGCAGCGCCGACCCAGCGACGGTGAACCCGTCGGCGGTACGGGTGAAGGTCCAGCCACCCGGCGCGGAGACCACGCTGACCTGTGCCGGGGTGATGCCGGCGGGCAGCGTGACGGTCAGGCTCTTGATGCCGGCGGTGTCGGACTCCGCCTCCGAGTCCAGTGACAGCACCGCGTTGACCGCGCCCGCCTGCGGATTGTCGATGGTGGCCTGGGTGTGTGCCAGCGCGGGCGTGGCGACGCCGAGCGCGGCCAGCACGGCCAGGCCGACGACGGCGGCGCGTACGCGGAGGCGGAACACGGCGGCTCTCCCTTCACTGGCACGGGCCACTCGTCCTGACGCTACCGCCGCGGCCGCCACGCCCGCCGGCCGATGGACGACCTCCAGCGCGGCCTCCCGGTGGCCGGCCCACGGCGCCGGTCGGGCCGACGCAACCGTAGCCGCCCACCGGTCCGCCGGCCCCGTATGTCCGATGTGGACAGTCAGGAGCCGTCGCGCAGGTCGGCCAGGCGCCCGGTGACGAAGCGGATCTCGTCGAAGGTCACCGGGCAACCGTCGCCGGTCGGCGACTGGGCCTCGAAGCCGACCCGCACCGGTACCGACGCCTCGTCGAGGCTGAAGAACCGGATGAACCGCCAGCGGCTGCCGTCGGTGGAGGCGTGGAACGCGAAGGCGCGGTCGACGCGGGACACCCGCAGCCACACCGCGCGCCCGGGTACCACGAAGGCGTTGGCGTCGTCCGAGAGGCCCCGGGTGACGACCGAGACGACCATCGGCTCGCCGTCCGGCGAGAACTCGAAGCACAGCTTGGCCCAGCGCCGCTCGTCGGCCCACAGCAGCAGGACGCCCGCGTCGTAGGTCGCCGCGAACTCCACGCTCACCCGCGCGCTGAACTGGAAGTCGCCCTCCGGTGGGAGGCCAAGCAGCGTGGCGGCGTTCAGCAGCGACTCCGCGTTGAGGGTCGTACCGGAGCCGGGGTCCACGAACAGATCGCTGTGCGGCGCCGCCGAGCCGGCGACCGTACCCCCGTCGAGCCGCCAGGCCGCGGGGGGCGCGGGTACCAGAGCGAACGGAACCCCTGGAATCTCCAACTGATCATCTGCCATCCGTCAGAACTATCACCCGTGTCAACCACTGTCGCGCCCGATGTCCGGGTCCTGGACCGCGTACGGCCGCCGGAGACGGTTAGCGGTTATCCAGCCGGGTAGACCAGCACCTCACGACCGATTGCCATCGGGAGGCAGCCGTGGGAATGCAGCAGAAGATGAAGGACAAGCTCAACCAGGCTCAGGACAAGGCCAGCTCGGCCGTTGATAAGGCGATGACCGACATGAAGGGCAAGTCCGACGAGCAGGCCAAGAAGGCCGGTCAACAGCAGGGCCAGCAGGGCCAGCAGCAGTCGCAGGACATGATGCAGCAACAGAACCAGCAGGGCTGACCGCGCGCTGATGCCGGTACAGCCCGGACGG